>CAWKYX010000199.1:0-7223 GCA_963854265.1 Acidimicrobiia bacterium | reverse complement strand
TTGATCCAACGACACACCGGGCCCGTGCTCAGCTTTCGCGGCAGCCCAGTCTGCTTCGAACAGTTCCTTTTCGATCCGGTGTAGCACCCCATCGAAGGTGGTCCATCCCACGGCGTCGAGCCACGCGTCAACCCGGCCCATCCCATCGAGCAGGCGTGACGAGTGGGCTTTGCGGCCCTCCATCGTGGAATCGGGTTCAGGGTCAGGATCGGTGAGTTGTTCGAACCGGGCCACCGTCTTCGCGAAATCGGCGAACGGCAACCGTGTCGCGTTCGAAACCAACAAACCCTCAGCCCGAGCGAACGCCTCAGCCCGATCAGGCTTGTTGGCCCGACACAACCGATCCACATGATCAATCGAAATGTCACCAGCCGCGAACGCCGCCGCAGCGACCGGCATCGCATCCAACTTGCGGCCCAACCCCACCCGGCGCCCACCGAGGCTCTTGGCAACCGGCACCGGTCACCGAGCCACGTCTGGACACTCCTGTACCCATCAACTGACCAGTCCATCGACTGCTGGTAACCCTCGAGAGCGGTCAACTCGACCGACTCAACCTGAGACCGCAACCCCACAAGAGCCACGACAGCTTCACCAAGCCCCGAGCCACCCAAACCCACGCGACGTAGACCCTCGACATGGGCCCGGACAGCGGCAATCGCCGCCCCCAAGACCCCGAACGGATCAGGGCCAAAATCCGCACCGCCAGACCTCTCGAAAGGTGCTTCCTCCACCAAGCTCATACCCCAACAATAGCGACGGGGTATGACAGGTTTCGGCTGGTCAGGGCCGAGTTCGGGAAAAAATTCTCGCCCTCTGATAGCGCTTTGATCAAGTGCTTGGCGTCGCGACCCGAATGCGGTCAGCTCTGGCTAACGGCAGACCCGGTTCCAGCAGCAATTGTCATGCCAGGCCAGATCGGCGCCACCCTGGAGGAATGTCATGATGCGCGCCGGGCACATGTAGCCGATGTGGTCTGGAGTTGAACCGCCTACGGGTGGGTTGACGGAGATCGCACCGGATGAAGACCGTCATACGGGCTGAGTAGGGTCGTAGTACTTCCTTCCTTGTGCTTGTCTTGACGAAGGGAGCCGTCCACAATGGCGGTTGACGAAAACACCCGATTGGATCTGCGTCGTGCGTTCGAGGAGCTTCTCGGGCCGGCGTTGGCCAACGTTGCGATGGAAGCCATGCCTCCGCTTGACTACGACCAGCTTGCAAGTAAGTCCGATGTGGACCACGTCCGCATCGAGGTTCGTGGCGAACTCGCGCAGCTGCGCGGCGAACTGAAGTCCGACATGGCCGAGCTACGGACCGAAGTCAAGGGTGAGATTGCCGAGCTACGCATCGAGATGAAGACCGAGATTGCGTCGCTGCAACTGCAGATGGCCAAGAACCTCCGTACGACGGTCATCACCCAGGTGGGATCAATGGCCGCGTTCGCCGGCTTCGTCGTCGGTGTTGCCTGAGCCTTGCCGCGACGCAACACCATCTCGAGTGTCGAGTTGATGGGGTGCCGGCTGAGACAGCAGTCCAACGTCGTGTGAAACGCCGCGACCAGCGATGCTCCGAAATACGACCTCAAGCTTCGTGCTGAGGCCGATGCGGTTGGCCGACCTCGGCTGACCTACTGTGGGCGGCATCAACCGCCGCCAGATGCGGCTTGGAAGAGCGGCGCCCGACGAGCCTGGCAAACTGGGTAGCGATGGGCCTCACAGATCTACCGCAGACCGATTCGACTGACAAGACGTTCGACCGTCTCGTCGACATCCCCGACATCGACCCGTCGGCGTACGGCTCGGGGCTGTGTCGACGCCGCATTCGGCTGATCAACGTCAGTGACACGCTCGTGATCGGTGAAGTGGAAGACGACTTCCACCACTTCCGTATCGAACTCACTCACGACGGCGAGACCATCCTGAGCGCACAAGGCCAGCCGATCCGCGGACCGTGGTCGACCTGCATGGACGTCGGCGAACCCATCCGGGCCATCGAGGGCAATGCGATGTCGGTCCGCTCGACCGCTATTGGTGGCTACACCGAAGCAACATCGAACTGCACGCACCTCTTCGACCTCACGGGCCTCGCCGTGGCCCACGCCATGCGCGACGATCGCGAGCGACAATACGACTTCGCCATCACCGACCCCGTCGATGGTCGCTACGAGCTGGTGCTGTGGCGAGACGGCGAGCTGACGTTGCACTGGGTGGTCGAAGGCGCCGAGATCGTGTCTCCCGGCGCTTGGACAGCCGCGCCGCTGGCTCGGCGGTTCATTCCGTGGGCTGAGGAGACCTTCGACCTCGACACGGCCGAAGCCGCTATTGCGCTCCGCCGGATGCTGCACATCTCCATCGGCCGCGGTACTCACCTCGACGACGTTGACTCAGCCGCAGAGCACACCGACGGTCCGATCGGGCGCTGCTACTCGTACACACCCGAGATTCTGGTCTCCGCCATCCGGCGCAAGAAGTCGGTCCGAGACTTTCAGAACCCCGACCATGCCCGCCTGTTACTTGCCGACATGGACACCCGCCAGCCGCCCCATCGCTAGGCCGCGCGGCCGCGTGAGTCGCGCCCAGGTAGCGGTCGTGATGGCGTTGATGCGAAATCAAGAAGCCCCATGCCGCGATCGCGAGGAACACTTCACCGACCAGGGTTCCAATGGCAGCGCCCCGCCATGAATGCTGGGGAATGAGCCACACGTAGATCCCGATACTGACTGCTGATGACACCAGCAGGAGGACTGTGCGCAGGGTTGTCTGATTGAGGCCCATCAACCCGTTCAGCGGAAAGATCGCCAGACCCCGAATGAGGACCAGCGGCGACAACCAGCGGACGACCTCGACCGACTTGTCGAACTCGCTTCCCACCAGCACGGGCAGCAGTGGGGCGATGAGGAGGGGCACGATGCCGACCACGATGCCGTATACGACTGCTACCCGCGACAGCACGAGCGCACGCCCGAGGTGCTGACCTTTCTGGTTGCCGTCATGTTCGAGGAAACGGTGGTGGGTCGCTCCGATGATCGCGGTGATGGGCAACAGCCCCAGCTGCACGACTCGGTACGCGGCCGCATAGATGCCGGTGGCTGCGGTTTGGCCATAGCTCGCCAGCAACAACTTGTCGCCATCGGTCTGGAGCGACAGCCCGGTGACACCCGCCGAGTAGACGAAGCTGCTTCGGAGGTGTCGCCGTTGGATCGCGCCCGGCGCCGACGAGATCTCATACCGGCGACCGACGTTGAGGACCAAGGTCGCCGCCAGTACTGCCATGATCGCCAGGTTGGTCGTCGCAAAGGCACCGATGGTGAGCTCGTCCATGACAAACAACACGACCAAGATCGAGACCTTCACCAGCTGGGCTCCCACGAGGTAACGAGCCGCTGCACCGAAACCGTCTCGGGCCCGTACCAGGTTGGTCGCCGTCGCGAACACGGGGACCATCACCATCTCCAACACCAGAACGGCGAGGATCGTGACGACGCGTAGGTCCACGATGAACGTCGCGAAGATCGTCGAACCAATGGCCAACAGCGAGCCCAGCACCAATGACATGGACAGGCACGAGCGGAACGTGGTCTCGGTGTCGTCGTCCTCGCGGATGATGTGTTCGAGCAGCGCAAGGCCGAGACCCGACGCCGATAGCGAGCCGAGGGGTCCAACAATCGCGTAGAGCGCCGCGTAGTTGCCGTAGCCCTCGGCGCCCAGGCTGCGGCCCAGCAAGGTGAACGAGACCAGCGTTCCCACGACCCGCACGGCCTCGAGGCCAAGACTCCAGCCGGTGTCCTGCGCCAAACCTTGGCCCAATGTGGCGAGACGGGCTCGCAGTTGAATCATCAGCCGCGGCCGATGTCGTGCGGGCCCTCATGCTCGGTACTGCCCAGCTGGGCCGAGCCATTGGACTCGCTGGATCGATCGACGACCCGTGCCGGGACACCGACTGCCAGCGCGCCCGCTGGTATGTCTGTGAGTACGACAGCGTTGGTGCCGATAGTGGCCCCGTTGCCGATAGTGAGCCCACCCAGAATCACGGCGCCGGCACCGATCTCGACCCCGCTGCCAATGACTGGATTGGCCTCGATGTCATCGCCGCTGCGAACCCCAATGGTGGTGTTCTGGCGCAGCACGACGTCGTCACCCATGACGACGCCGCCGTTCAGAATGATGCCGGAGTGATGTTCGATCGCCACGCGCCGGCCGAGCTTGACCGAATATGGGATCTCGATGCCATAGCTGGCCCGACAGTGCCGAAACAGCGCTCGATAGAGCATGCTCAGAGGCGCCCGGAGAACGGGATTGGTGACACCCATCCGCCAGTTCCCGAACCGGTGAACGACGAGGGCGCGATAGCCGAGTCGCCCCCAGTCGTTCTTGTGAGCAACGAAGTCCTCGCGCAGAAGATCCCAGAACCCGATGTCGCTTGGATTCTGGTTGCTCACCACGACTTCTTGAGGCGTTGGACCTCGACCTCGTTCATCTGCAACCTGCGTACCCGCCAGGCACGCTTCAGGCGCAGGAATCGCGTTGCCATCTCGGCAGCGGTCAGCCCGCCTCCGTAGATCGCCACTCGAGCGCGGATTCGCCCAACTCGATCCCTGAGATTGAGGCGGCGCAGATCGGAGGCTGAGAGGTCCGGGATGAGCTGGCCGCTGAGCTCGTAGCCCCGAGCGACGAGAAGATCGCGGCTTCGGGCTTCCACCAAACCGACGTTCTCGACGCTCATGTTTGTGGCCCACGACTGGATTCGACTCGGATCGGCGGTCCCGTAGTCGGTGGATGCCGTATAGGTGTCGAGCACCGCATTGGTATAGGGCACGCCGATGAAGTCACATGCTTTGGTGAGGGTGGCCTTGGGATCGGCGACGAGATCCTCGAACGTGATCTCGATATAGCGATCGGGCGGGAGGGTGCCGCGCAACGTGTCCCACTCCAATTCGGCGCGGTGCCAGTGGTCTGTCGCGTGCCAGTAGGACCCGAACCACCCCTGTTCCATGATTGACGCTGCGACATCGCGCGGGTCGCGTACGAGATGGATGTAGCGCGCATTGGGCCATAAGCGGGGGAGTCGATGCGACGCTCGGTGCACGTTGGCCCCAACAATCGTCCCGCCGCGGGCGTCGACGCGCTGTTGCAGGAAGGTGTTGACCAGATCGTGGTAGCCGAGTGTCTCGTCGACCGAGTAGCCAGTGCTCTGGAACACGCGGTCGATGTCGAGATAGTCGTAGTACTGGCCGAGGTCTGGCGGCGAGCCATCTTCGGACACGAGATCGACGGCATAGGAGAACTCGTGACACCACGTGAGATCGGGGTGACCATCAAGCATCAACTGCATGAGCGTCGTGCCTGAGCGCTTCCTGGCTACCAAGAACACGGGCTCGCCCAGGATCCCGGTCTGGTCCGCGCCGCTCGATGTGGTGGAGAGGGTCATGGTTGGGGTGGCGCGGGGGGTTGAGTGACACCGCTCATGCCGGGCGTAGAGGAGTCCCAGATTGATCTGACCACCACGAACTATCGGTCTGAATCAGGCGCAAGTTAGCACCCGACGCTCGCGATCTGGAGTTCGAAGAACGGACCGGGGTGCGATGCCATTCGTTGAGAAGAATGCCGGGTCGCGGCTGAAAGAGAAGGCGCAGGAGACCATATTGCCCATGGTTCGCGGCCTCATTTGCTGCTGGCTGATGCTTCGGCAGCGACCTTGACCGCGTCGACGACCCTTTGCATGTTGGCGATTTGCGCAGCGACGCGGCTCGCGATCATCTCCGGGCCGTTGTCGGGGTCGGCCTCGACCCGGTCCTTGAAGCGTGACGGGCCAGGACCGAGCACCATCGCGAACCGAAGTCGGCTAGCCCCAGCGATATTTGCCAGCTCGAACCGCCACTGCGCGGTGGGGTTGTCGATGTCGCGAGTGACCCAGCCGAACGCGCGGCGCTCTTCGAAGCGGTCGATCGTGCATGGCACCTCCCAATCGCTGATGTCGGCGCGCTGGTTGACACCGACAAACTTGGCACCCAAGGCGGGGCCATTGGACCCCTCGGCCCACCGAGCACCCACGAACTCGTCGCTGTGATCGGCGGGAAAGTTGATGTCGCTGATGAACGGCCAAACAGCGCGGGTGGGTGCCTTGATGCTCACCTCGACAATGGCGCCGGGGCAGTCGCTGAACGTTGGTGGATCGCTTGGGCCCGACTCCCAAGTGCGGGCGAACGAGTCGAAATAGGTGACCTGTCGAGCCGGGAGCCGGGGAGCGAGTTTGAAGTCGGTGCCCTTCGTCCAGGCCACGGGCAACATCGCGATCGGCGTCATGCCGGCGGGCAGGGACAGCACTTCGGCCAGCCCCTCGCGGTCGCGCAAAATTGCTGTGGTCCACGCCGTGCCCAAACCTCGGGCTCGAAGTGCCACACAGAAACTCCAGACTGACTGAATGACCGAGTCGAACAAGCCGGGCAATCCGCTGCCGTCGTGTTCACCGATGATCGTCGGGATGACGATGGCGGGCACCTCGGCCAGATGCTCCGCCAAGTAGGCGGCCGATGCCATCACCCGTTCCTGCGGATGGCCGGATCCCGCGATGGCATCGCGGGACGAGATCATCCACTCGCCTGCGGTCGCCATGTACAGCTCGGCGATCTTGGCCTTCATTTCGGCGTCGCGAATAATCACCCAGCGGCGGCTGCCCTGGTTGCCGCCCGAGGGTGCCTGCTCTGCAACATCGATGCAGTCCAACAGCACGTCGTTGTCGACGGGGCGTTCGAGGTCCAGGCGGAACCGCACCGAACGGGTGGTGCTGAGGGCCTCGTCGACCGAATTCACATCGATGTTCATGTGTGTCCTTTGAAGCAGTTCGGGCAACTGACTAGGTGCCGGTGTGGGCGCGAGCAGCCTTGGCGAGGCCGCGGAGTTCGGCCCGTTCGGTGTCATCGAGAACTTCGAAGTCGGCTGCGTGGAGCTGGTCGGTGGTCGCCTCGATCGCGTTGCGTCGATCGGAGAGGTCTGCGACGTCGGGATAGGGCTTTGGCCAGCCGAAGAACTCGGCGTTCCACTCGCCCGCGGGCCCGCTGAGGATGGCCTCGAGTGGTCCCATCCCCGACGCCTGCACGGCCACAGCGTGGCGTCCGAAGCGCAACTCTCGCATCGTCTGCAGCAGCTGGAAGCTTCGCCCAGCGCCAGCGCCGGGGAGGTCTTGATCGCGCCAACCAACGAAGGTGGGCGCACCTAGCGGACTTG
>CAWKYX010000198.1:0-7228 GCA_963854265.1 Acidimicrobiia bacterium | reverse complement strand
CAACCAGGAAGGTGGTCGTTCACGAGTCCCATTGCTTGCATGAACGCGTAGACCGTCGTTGGCCCGACCCATGTCCAACCGCGTTTCTTGAGGTCTTTGCTGATGGCGGTTGAGGTGGCGGTGATCGATGGCACCGGACCGGCGTAGTCACTGCGAGGGTCGACCTCGCTGGTGGCCGGCTCTTGTGACCAGAAATATGTCGCCAACGACCCGAACTCGTCGGCGAGCTCCAGGGCGCGGTTGGCATTGTTGATGGTCGACTCGATCTTTCCTCGGTGGCGCACGATGCCGGCATCTTGGAGAAGGCGCTCGACGTCACGGCCGTCGTAGCTCGCCACAGTGACGTCATCAAAGCCATCGAAGGCTGCCCGAAAATTCTCGCGTTTGCGCAGGATGGTTATCCAGGCCAGTCCTGATTGGAAACCTTCCAGGCAGATCTTCTCGAAGAGGCGGGTGTCACTGGTGACCGGCGTGCCCCATTCGTGATCGTGATAGTCGAGGTAAAGGCCGTCGCCGTTTGGCCACCAGCAACGCGTGACGCCGTCGGTGGTCTGGAGGTACTCGTGATCTTCGGACATGAGGCGACGCTAACGGGTGTGTCTCAGTTGTCAGAGCCCGAGTGCCGAGGTCACGACGTCCGGGCCGTTGAAGAAGTACGCGGTGATTCCCAGCTGCCGGGCACCCTCGACGTTCAGTTCGGTGTCATCGAAGAAGATCACGCTTGTCGGGTGGACGCTCATGGCCTCGCAGACATGGATGAACGCTGCGGCCTCGGGCTTTGCGTTGCCGATGAAGGCGCTGCAGAACGTGCGTTCCACGAGGTCGTCGATACCAAGATCGCGCAGCTCATCGTTGATGGTGTCGGTCCCGTTGGTGAGGATCGCGGTTCGCTGCCCTGCGCTGCGCAGATCAGCGATGATCGCCGTCATTGTTGGGTCGAGCGTCCCTCGGTTCGCCAGCCATTTGTGCGCCGCTGCCGTTGAGCCTGCGGCGATGCCCACCTCTTCGACCCATGTGCTGCGGGTCATGTCGCCTCGAATGACCGCCTCGAACCTCGGTCCCTGGAAGGCCTCTGTTGGGAGCAACCCCTCCTCGATGCCGAAGTCGATCTCGATGCGGGCGAGGACTGCCGGATCGAAATGGCGAATGACGCCGTCCAGGTCGAACAGGATCAGGTCAGCCATCATGGTGGGTTGGCGTCGATGCAACGACGGCATTTGCCTCGATCTCGATGCGCCACTCAGGGTCTACGAATCTGTTCACCTCGACGATGGTGTCAGCTGGCATGGCGGGAGACAAGACCTCTCGCCTGATGCGTGATGCAGTCTCGAAATCAGCGACGTCGACCAGCATCGTCCGTGTCCGCACCACGTCGGTGAGCCTGGCCCCGGCTGCGACCAAGGCAGCCTCGATGATCTGCCAGATACGGCGCACCTGGCCCTCGATGTCGTCGGCGCTGACGTTGGTGCCGTCGCTGTTGATGGCTGCTGTCCCCCCAACGCTGATGTGGTTGCCGACCCGCACTGCGCGAGACAGCCCGATTCGCTCTTCGCTGGGGCCACCGAGGCGGATTTCTTCGCGGGTCACTTGTGCTCCTTCGCTCGAAAAGGGTTCGCTCCACCAGGCAACCGTGCTTAGCGTGCCGGCAGGAATTTCGGTGTACCCACCATCATGGATGTGGGTTTCGGCTTGTGTCACGAGGGTTGGCCAGAGGCCGACGGTGGGGTGGATGACGTGGATGGGTCGGCCTGCGCGCTGCCAGGCACGCTTGCGCTCGGGCGGCGAGGTCATCCAGGCCCGTTGGGCGGCGTGTGCACATTGCGCTGCCTGCTTTCCCCAAGACATCGCGACCTCGGGCGAGATGGCAACCAGGAGCCCATGGCCTTGCGGCTGCCGCGTGGTGAATACCGGTTCGTCCAGAGGCCCTGATTGGATCTGCAGTTTGGCGAGCGCTGGCGGGGCCTCGTCCATCGGAGCTGGGACATAGGCCCGCACCGATACCCCATCGACGTGGATGGTGACGCCGCGCGGCTCTTGGGCTCGGTGCCAGGCGTTACCGCGGCCGCGTCGAACAATCTTGCGGATCCGAGCGCCGTTCCATGCTTCGACTTCGCTGTGCCATTCGCCGCCCGGCTGGCTCCTCGGATCGGTCAGGAATGCAATGGTTGCCAGCGCGCTGACACGACACGCGTCGGCCGTTCCGGGTGGAGTCAGCTTCTCGACTCGGACCGCGAGCTGCAGCGCCAACGGTGACGAACTCACTGGAGCGGGGCGGCGTGAAGTTGGTGCATCTGCGGCGGAACAAACATGTGCACGCCGGTACTTCGGACGTTCTCGGCGCCTGGGAATGCGGGGACGGCCATGGCTCTGTTCTTAGCAGACTCGTGTTGCGTTCCGGCGGCCTTGGCTCTCGGGCGCGTGCAGCTTCGTAATAGGCTGCCGCGCATTGGGTCCGAACCGCTCGGAGAAGACCCGCGAGGACTCCAAGTGGAAGGACGAGCAACGAGCCGGCCTGTCCAGGTCGCGGCCGTTGTAGGCAAATGAGTGACGTGCGACAGCAGACCATCCAGATCGTTAAAGAGAAGGGCCTGCGGCGCCTGCCCGAGCCGGTGCAACTGGCCTCAGGGGCGATGAGTCAGGACTTCGTGGACGGCAAGCGGGCTGTGGCTCACTTCGACGATCTCGAGACCGCTAGCCGCGCAATCGTGGACGCTCTTCGCCTTGGCGGGGTCGAGTTCGACGCCGTCGGGGGCCCAACGCTCGGTGCCGACGCCCTCACTATCGGGATTGCCGGCGTGGTTCGTTGCCGGTGGTTCTTTGTCCGCAAGGAGCCTAAGGGTCGCGGGACAAACCAACTCATCGAAGGGACCCTCCTCACTGAGGGCGATCGTGTCGTGATCGTGGAGGACGCCATCACCACCGGCGGCTCGTTGATGCAGGCCGTCGATGCAGTCGAAGCCGTCGGGGCGACATGTGTCGCGGCGGTGACCCTGATCGATCGCGGGGAGTCCGCCCGACCTCGGATTGAAGGCCGAGGAATGGTCTACTTCCCCATGGCGACCTATGAAGATCTCGGTATCGATCCCATCTAACGCACTGTCTATCGATGGGTCGAGTGACTACTTCGCCGATGCCCGAGTGATGGAACGGGCCAGCATCGCGATTGCTCGGCCCGCTGCGCGCACGTTGTAGCTACTCAGCGTAACGACTCAAACAGTAGAGTTCGGCGCCGCTTGGTGTCGGTCGAAGGTCGTCCTTCAAGCGCGTAGTCCAAGGCAGAGACGTGCACACCAGAGGCGTCCAAAGCAACGATGCCGGGAGCCGCACCACCCTCCGCGGGCGTGCTGATCGTCATGACTTCGAGCGTTCCTGAACTGCACCCCACGCTGCAAAAACAACTGAAACGGATTGGCAGGCGCCGGTCTGTGATCGACTGCTCTTTGAACTCGGGCTCGATCGGAGATTGGAATTCGGATCGGCCCTGCGTATCGTTGGCACTCGCGATAGGAGAGTGCCAAAACGCCCTCCCATTGCGAGTCAGAATTATCCATCGTCTTAGGAGACGCGCAGCAATGAATCTGCAGCCCCGTGAGGACCGGATCGTCGTTCGGGCCAGTGAGTCCGAGGCCACTACGGCCAGCGGCTTGGTCATCCCCGATACCGCCAAAGAGAAGCCGCAACAAGGTGAGGTCCTCGCAGTTGGACCTGGCAAGCGGTCCGAGCAGACAGGTGAGCTCATCCCCGTCGACGTTGAAGTCGGCGACACCGTGGTCTACGCCAAGTACGGCGGCACCGAGATCAGCAACGGCGGCGAGGATCTGTTGATCCTGTCGGCCCGCGACGTTCTCGCAGTGGTCAAGTAAAGGCTGACCTCATGTCCAAGATCCTGAAATTCAACGAAGACGCTCGACGCAAGCTCGAGTCTGGTGTCAACCAACTCGCTGATGCCGTCAAGGTCACGCTTGGCCCTAAAGGCCGCAACGTGGTGCTCGACAAGAAGTTCGGTGCTCCAACTATTACCAACGATGGTGTTTCCATCGCTCGTGAAGTTGAACTGGAGGACCCCTTCGAAAACATGGGCGCTCAGCTCGTCAAAGAAGTGGCGACTAAGACCAACGATGTTGCCGGCGACGGCACCACCACCGCCACTGTGCTCGCACAGGCGATGGTCAAAGAAGGCCTGCGCAACGTAGCTGCCGGGGCCAACCCCATGGTGCTCAAGCGTGGCATCCAGGCAGCGGTCGACGCAGCTGTTAAATCGATCGAGAGGCAGGCTGTTCACGTTGCTTCCGACGTCAAGCAGATTGCCAACGTTGCTTCCATCTCCGCTGCCGATGCGACCGTGGGCAAGATCATTGCCGATGCGATCGACAAGGTTGGCAAGGACGGTGTGGTCACGGTCGAAGAGTCCAACACCTTCGGGATGGACCTCGAATTCACCGAAGGCATGCAGTTCGACAAGGGTTTCTTGTCGCCGTACTTCGTGAGTGACCCCGAGCGCCAAGAAGCAGTGCTCGAAGATCCGTACATCCTCTTCAACCAGGGCAAGATCAGCAACGTCCAAGACATGCTGCCTGTGCTCGAGAAGGCCATGCAGTCGGGCAAGCCACTGCTGATCATCGCTGAAGATGTTGACGGCGAAGCGCTGGCCACCTTGGTGGTCAACAAGATTCGCGGCACTTTCAACTCGGTGGCCGTCAAGGCCCCGGGCTTTGGTGAGCGCCGCAAGGCCATGCTGCAGGACATGGCGACCCTCACGGGTGGCCAGGTCATTGCTGAAGAAGTCGGGCTCAAGCTCGACGGTGTGAGCCTCGACCTCATGGGCAGCGCCCGCAAGGTCATCATCACCAAGGACAATGCAACCATCATCGAGGGTGCTGGTGTCCGCGCCGACGTCGATGGTCGTATCGCCCAGATTCGTGCCGAGATCGACAACACCGATTCCGATTGGGATCGCGAGAAGCTCCAAGAGCGTCTCGCCAAGCTGGCCGGCGGCGTTGCCGTTGTCCAGGTCGGTGCTGCGACCGAGGTCGAGCTCAAAGAAAAGAAGCACCGTATCGAAGACGCATTGTCTGCGACTCGTGCTGCGATCGAAGAAGGCGTGGTCGCCGGTGGCGGTACCGCTCTCATTCGTGCACGCACAGCCGTCGACAGGGTGGCCAAGTCCCTTGAAGGCGACGAGGCAACCGGTGCTCGTTTGGTGTCAACGGCACTGTCGGCTCCGGCCAGGCTCATTGCCGAGAACGCCGGTTACGAGGGCTCGATCGTCGTGCGCGAGATTGAGAACGAGAAGGGCTCGGTTGGCTTCAACGCTGCGAAGGGCAAGAACGAGGATCTCATCAAGTCCGGTGTCATTGACCCGGCCAAGGTGACCCGCGCTGCATTGCAAAACGCGGCCTCGATTGCCAGCCTGCTGCTGACCACCGAAGTGCTTGTCGCTGACAAGCCCGAGGAGGCTCCGCCAATGCCAATGGGTGGCGGCGGCGATCCCATGGGCGGCATGGGCGGTATGGGCGGGATGATGTAAGGGGTTCTCCTTTACTCATCCGGTTTCGTCCGGATTCTTTGTTCAGTGCCGGGCCTTCGGGCCCGGCACTGTCGCGTTTAGTTGGTGGTTCTTTGGGCTGGCCAGCCGAGGACTCGACACTCTCGGCGAGATCGTGGTGTGGCGGCGTTACCCTCACCCTCATGGAAGATCGACCGCCGATGAACCCCGCCAAACTCCTCGTGTCTTGGATGGAGTGGGAAACCGGTGAGGCGCCCCCGGGCCGAGTCATGGCCAACTTGAAGACTGGTGGGTTGGGAGAGCCGCTCGAGTCGATGGTCGATCCCGACTGAGTCTCGTCAGCTCATGACACGGCGAGGCGGGCCTCAACGAATTCCGCGACCTGAGAGTTGGGTCCTTGGTGGCCCTGCGCCGTGGGCAGACCTCGATCGATCCAACATCAGCACCGATCGCATCGAGTCGGCCTTGGCCGCACGCGGCCCTGGGCAGTTGCGGGGTGTGGCGCCGGCGCCCGACACTCGCCGGTCCGCTGTACTCGTGCCTCTGTACGAAGACAACGGTGAAGCCCACGTCATCCTGACGCGGCGATCCCCGAACCTTCGTTCACACACGCACGAGGTCTCGTTCCCCGGCGGGCGAGTAGACCCCACCGACGTCGATGATTGGGATACAGCGCTGCGTGAAGCCCATGAAGAGGTGGCATTGGACCGGGCGCTGCCACGACACATCGGCGATCTTGATTCTTTCGTGGCCGGTGGCAGCCAGACCTTTGTCACGCCCTTGGTCGCGGTGTTGGCGGAGCGCCCGACGCTCATTCCGAGCGAGGCCGAAGTCGAACACATCTTGCACGTGCCCTTGGCGGAGCTGCTGCTACCTGAGGTGTTCCGAGAGGAGATCTGGACCCGCGACGGGGTGATCCATCGCATCACCTTCTTCGAGCTGCACGGGGACACCGTGTGGGGCGCTACAGGGTCCATGCTGCGCCAGTTGCTGGCCATCGTCACGGGTGCCGGCGAGGATCAGCCGTTTCTCTGATCTTGCGCTGATCTCGATGCTTGGGTCCGGTCAACTCGGTGACTGACCAAGCGATTTGTCACCTAGCGAAGGTCTGTTCACGCTCGGTGATAATGGCCTCGGACTTTTGGCACAGGCAGCGTCACATTCCTCGCATGGGCCTTTGGATCGTGACAGGATGGCGCAGCTGGCCCGGAGGGGCCTGCCCGTGTGCGCCAAGGCGGAGAGTTGGCTCGTCGTTGTGCACGCGAAACCAAGATTGCGGGATCTGGCGATGCACAAACGTTTGACAGCTCAAAGATCTTCGCGCGCTGTTGCCCGGCGCTCGGTGCCGTGTCTCATCGTTGTCGCGATGGTGTCCGCGGTGACGACTTTGGTCGGGGTCCCGCCGGCGCTGGCTCAGCAGGGCCCCACCACCTTTGTGGTGGACTCGGCCGCCGATGACGGTTCTGGCGACTGTACGAACTACGGAGCACCGTGCACGCTCCGATCCGGCGCTTCAAGAACACCTCGCAAGCGATCACGCCGGCAATGACGAGTTCATTGTTCAGCTCGAACCATTGGCCGGAATTGCGCTCGCTAGCGTCGGTCGACTCGACGAGGCTGAAGCGACGCTGACCAGGGCCGTTGATCGTTCCGCCGCGGCGGGTAACAGCTATTGCGCGGCAATCGCCTGGGCAGGTCAGGCCATGGTGGCGGCCGCGCGTG
>CAWKYX010000197.1:0-7260 GCA_963854265.1 Acidimicrobiia bacterium | reverse complement strand
CATGCGCGCGAGGTCGCTATCGATTTGGTTGATGCTTCTCCAGGCCTTGCTGCTCACCCCATGCTGAGCGCCGAGATCGACCTTCTCCTCGATGACGATGAGGCCGAGTATCTCTTCAAGTCTTGAGATGTATCTCTTCAAGTCTTGAGATGTATCTCTTCAAGTCTTGAGATCGCCGATCACGTTTACCGCGCCCCAGGCCGACACCGGTGAGCGGTAACGGCGAGCGGTAACGTTGTGCGATGTCGCCGATTCCTCGCGTCGTGGGCGCCGATCCTGTGGTTGGTCAGGTGCTCTCGGACGCATTCGCCCGCGACCCGTTCATGGAGTGGATCTTTGGTCGATCGGCGGTGGCCGAGTCGCTACCGACCTGGTGGGGGTGGCTGGTCGCAAATGCACCCGAGGGCGCCGAGGTGTGGGGGACTGACGACGGTGGCGCAGCCGCACTTTGGTATCCCCCTCGTCATGCGGGTGACCCGGTGCCAGAGCGGGTACTTGACCGTGCCGACAAGGGCGCCGCGGCCCCATTTGTCGAGATGCTCACCCCCTTGGTCGGCGACCGCATCGGCGAGATCCTCACCCTGTTCGCGGCCGGCGGCGAGGCGCACCCGCCCGAGCCGCACTGGTACTTGTCAGCGCTGGGCACGCGTCGAGATCGCCAGGGGCAGGGATTGGGAGCACTGCTGGTGCACCCAATGATTGACCGGTGCGATGACGACGGTCTCGGCATCTACCTCGAGTCCAGCAATCCCAGGAACATCCCCTTCTACCATCGGCTTGGTTTCGAAGTGGTGGGCGAGCTGTCGACGCCCGACAACGCGGTGATGCTGACCGGGATGTTGCGAGCCGCCCGCTAGCAGGCAGCGACTTTGGTGGCGATGGGAGGCCACAACGAGGTTTCTCGACCGTTAGGGTTGCTCGGTGACTGTTGCAGCGGGTTCCCTCTCCGAACCCGCACCGGAAGAGTCCAAGCTGAGTCGGCGGGAGCTACTCATGCTCATCTCCGCGGTCATGGCGTTGCTGGGTCTCGCCCTCGACCTGATGCTGCCGGCGTTCGATGACATTCGGATGGCATTCGACCTTGAGGACGGCTCTGGCCAAGTCGGCCAGGTCATCACGGTCTTCTTTCTGGGCTTGGCTGCTGCGCAGGTGATCTACGGACCGTTGGCCGACCGGTTCGGCCGCAAACCGGTGCTGTACATTGGTATCACCATCTACCTGATCGGGGCGGTGGGATCGGCGTACGCTCCCTCGTTCGCCTGGCTCTTGGCGAGTCGGTTCGTTTGGGGCCTTGGTGCGGCCGGATCCCGAGTGGTTGCGACGGCCATCATCAGGGACCACTTCGAAGGTATTCGCATGGCCAAAGCCATGTCGCAGATCATGGCGGTCTTCATTCTGGTCCCGGTGATTGCGCCGGCGATAGGTACAGGGATCGTTGCGGTGCTCCCGTGGCGTGGGGTGTTCTGGTTCTGTTTCTTTTGGGCGGTGGTGGTCGGCGTGTGGAGCTTGCGTCTCCACGAAACCCTCGATCCAGCGCATCGCCGACCACTGAGCCTGCGGGAGAGCACAGGCGGGTTCGTGCAGGTGGCTCGCACTCCAGTCACTGGCGGCTACATCGTGGCCGGGATGTTTCTCCAGGGGGTATTCACCGCCTATCTGGCGAGCAGTGAGCAGATGATCACGGAGATCTTCGGGCTTCAGGGCCAGTTCCCGTTGGTGTTTGGTTCCATCGCCATCATGTTTTGGCTAGCAGCGATCTTGAACGGGCGCTTCGTCTCCATTGTTGGCGTCGAAGGTCTCATCCTGCGGGTGTTGATGGTCCAGTTCCCACTGACCCTTGTCCTTATCGCGGTCTCCGTGATCGGTGATGGGACGCCGAACTTCTGGGTGTTTATGCCGCTCGTCGGGCTCATGTTGTCGACGTTCATGTTCTTGATGCCAAACCTCAACACGGCGGCGATGGGCCCGGTCGGCGAGCTCGCAGGGACCGCCTCGGCGCTGAGCGGTGCGACTCGCATGGCGGGTGGCGCAGTCCTCGGAACGATCATCGCGGCTGGCATCGACACATCAGTCACGCCGTTCGCCGTCGGTGCTGCGGTGATGTCGTTCTGTACATCGATCACCGTAGGTGTTGTGCGGTGGCGGCAACGCTGATCCACGACGCAGCGTTGGAGGACCGGTGTAGGGCCTCGGTCAATCCTCGGTGTCGGGTAGGACAATGTCCCAGCGGTCGAGGCAGTCCTCGCATCGGTAGAACACCACGTCGCCAGGCCGGTAGCCGTCCTCGGGTGCATACCCGCCCAGGTGGCAACGACCACCACAGTCGACACAAATAATGTTCTCCGGCACGTCCACGAAACAACCCTAGGACCCATTGGTCGCGTCGCGGTGCAGAGGGGACGGCGGCAGGGATGGATACGGTTCGGGCGATGCGAATCGTGGCTGGTACTGCCGGCGGACGGAATCTGACGACGCCGGAGGGCGACGACGTGCGCCCAACGAAAGATCGGGTGCGCGAGGCGGTGTTCAATTCGTTGAACAGTTACGGCTACGTCGAGGACTGTTCGTTCCTCGACCTCTTCGCTGGTTCGGGTGCGCTCGGCCTCGAGGCGCTGTCGCGGGGTGCTTCGCGTTGCACCTTCGTCGACAACGATCGCCGTTCGATTGCCGCTATAGCGACGAATGTCGAGCAGCTTGCGTTTGGGGACAGCGCAACGGTTCGCCAGGCGAACGCCATGTCGGTGCTCGCGTCGATGGTGCCCCACGACGTGGCCTTGTTGGATCCGCCGTATGACTTCGACGAGTGGGAAAACCTCCTCGCTGGGGTGCATGCCGAGGTGGTTGTGGCCGAGTCGGGCCGCGCCGTTGTGCCGGGCTCGGGGTGGGAGATTCTCAAGGAGAAGCGGTACTCGGGTAGTTTTGTTGTGATTGCTCGCCGAGCCGCCCCTGGTTCGACGTCCGGTGACACGTCAGGTGACGAGGAGGGGACACGATGACGAAAGCCCTGTATCCCGGCTCGTTCGACCCTGTTCACCTCGGCCATCTCGACGTTGTCGAGGCCGTGGCGCCCCTTTTCTCAGAGATTGTCGTGGTGGCCATGTTCAACCCGGCCAAAACCGATGGCTTCTTTGAGCTCGATGAACGCGAGGCTCTGCTCTCAGCGACCTTTGCGCATCTTTCAAACGTCACCACGACTCGATTCTCCGGCCTGGTTGTGACGGCCGCTGCCCAGCTGGGTGCCGATGTCATCGTCAAGGGAGTGCGGAGCGCGTCCGACCTCGACGTCGAAGTGCAGATGGCACACACCAACAAGGCGGTGACCGGTATCCAGACGGTGCTCGTACCCTCAGAACCCGCTCACTCCTTTGTCTCGAGCCGGTTCATCCGTGAAATCTCCAATTGCGGCGAAGACGTGTCCTCGATGGTCCCGACGTCGGTTACCGAAGCCCTCGGCCGAAGAAAGGCCAACTCATGACTGATCCCGGCCTCCCGCCCGTGCCCTCCGACGATCCGGCCCGCCAATCTCCTTATGATTCGCCCGAGGTCGAGCACATCCTGCGTCAGCTCACCGACATCATCGAGGCCGCCCGGCCTGTGGTGTTGTCCGCTTCGTCAATGATCAATAAGGATGAGGTCCTCGAGCTGCTCTACGAGTGCACGAACCTACTCCCCGACGAACTGCGGGCGGCTCGCTGGTTGCTCAAGGAGCGCGAAGATTTCCTTGCTCGCGTTCGGCGTGAAGGTGACGAGCTGATGGACCTGGCCCGTACCCGCGCCGAACGTATGGTCCAGCGCACCGAAGTTGTGAAGTCGGCCGAGACGCGGGCCCGGCAAATCATCGACGGAGCCGAGGCCGAGAGCCGGCGCCTCAAGATGGAATCCGAAGATTATTGCGATCAGAAATTGGGCAGCTTCGAGGCAGTCCTGGAACGCACGCTCAAGATCGTCGCCGACGGGAGAGCCCGACTCCAGGGCGACCCGTTGGCGGATCTCGCCGCTGCACAGGCGCCCCAGGGCCAGCCCGAGCCCGAGGCCGTCGCTGACTTCTACAATCAAGACGACAGTGGCGAACTCACCTGACCCAACCGTCAGCAATGGCTTCGTCGTCGACGTCGTCACTTTGCTGCGTTGGCCCGGTAACCAGGTACAGGCTGTGCTCGACGAGGACCTCGAAGGTGTCGAGACGTCGGCGGCTGCAGCGAACCACGTCCGGGGCACCCTGATAGTCGAATCGATGCCCGACGCGTTGAGCGTCGGTGGCGAGCTGGACATCTTGTGGCACGGCGAGTGTCGCCGCTGCCTGGGTGAGGCAGTCGGGGTCACTGCGGTGGAGCTCCAAGAGATCTATGAGCGCCTGCCGATTGATGGCGAGACGTTTCCGCTGACCGACAATCGAGTCGATCTCGAGCCGATGGTTCGCGAACTTGTCTTGTTGAGCCTTCCCCTGGCGCCGCTGTGCGCAGCGGAGTGTCTGGGGCCCGCACCGGCCCAGTTCCCCGCCGGCGTGGCTGAGGATCAATCCAACGACCTCACCGAGCCTTCAGGGGACCCACGATGGGCCGCGCTCGACGCACTCGTGTTCGACGAGGACGCCGAGTAGGGGATCGGGCCCCCGAGGCGGTAGGATCCGTCGCTTGTGAACGACGTCCCGTTGGGGCATCGGTGGAGTCTCTAGAGCCTGGATCGCATCATGGCAGTCCCCAAGAAGAAGACCTCAAAGGCCAAGAGCCGGAGTCGACGGAATTCCGCGTGGAAGCTGCATGCGCCGTCGATCGGTCGCTGCCCGCGTTGTGGGTCAGCTCGACGTCCACACCACGTGTGTGGCTCATGCGGCTGGTACGACGGCCGCGAAGCGCTCGACGTCGAATAATCGAACGCTCGTGAACGCTCCGTCCTTGCCCGTCGCAGTCGATGCGATGGGTGGCGACAATGCACCAGGTGACATTGTCGCGGGCGCCAGGATGGCAGCCGCGGCGGGGGTTCCCGTTGTGTTGGTTGGTCAGCCCGAGGCGTTGGCTGACGTGGACGACCTGCCGATCATCGCGGCGTCCGAGGTCATCGCCATGGGTGCTGACGCGGGCACCAGTGTGCGCAAAATGAAGGACTCGTCGGTGGTTCGCGCCGCCGAGGCCGTACGCGATGGCGCTGCTTGCGCCATGGTGGGTGCTGGAAACACCGGTGCAACAATGGCCGCTGCGCTGTTGCGCATGGGACGTATCAAGGGAGTCGCTCGCCCGGCGATCGCGACACCACTGCCGGTGTTTGGCGCATCGAAGCCCAACGTCTTGCTCGATTCAGGCGCAAACGCCGAATGTACGGCCGAAATGTTGTTGCAGTTCGGCGAGATGGGCGCCATCTATGCCCGAGACCGATTCAAGGTCGATGCGCCGCGTGTTGGGTTGCTGTCGATCGGCGAAGAGGCCGGCAAGGGAACTCCGCTCGTAAAGGAAGCTTTTGCGCTGCTCGCTGCGCCCGAGTGGCAATCGCGTTCTGGCGCCGTGTTCGTGGGCAACGTCGAGGGGCGGGATCTGCTCGGTGACGAAGCCGACGTCATCGTGACCGACGGTTTCACCGGCAACGTTGCGCTCAAGACCGCCGAGGGCACGGCTAAGAAGATCGTGTCTGCATTGCTGGGGGCATTCGACTCCTCCGAGGACTCCAGAGAAGGCGCACGGCTGCTTACTCCCGCGCTCCTGCCGCTCTATGAGACACTCGATCCCGAGTCCATTGGTGGGGCCGTCTTGTTGGGCATCAAAGGTGTTTGTGTGATCAGCCACGGCTCATCGGGCCCCAAGGCCATCGACAACGCGATTCGAGCCGCCGCGGAGTTGGCGGTGACGGATCATGTTGGTCACTTGCGCGATGCAGTTGGGCGCTAGACGGCCATTGTCTCTTTCCGCCCGTCGGGTCGTTTTCTCACTGAGGGTGACTATTTCGCAGACGGACCGTGAAAAAGCGTCCGGAAATAGGTGCACAAACGCACAAGCATTCGAACGCGCTATAGTTCCCGCCCGAACCCACCAGACCCGACGCGATTTGTCGGCCGGGCCCGGCCGATCCGTTGCCTTTCCCGCACCACGCCAGGAGACCACGTGCCTGCAGAAACCCACGTAGAGCAAGGGCCGTTCGATCGAGCAGCCGTCCTGAACCTGGTGCGTGAGCGCCTGGCCGAGATTCTCGAGATCGAGCCCGGCGACATCAACGAGGGTGATTCGTTCCTCGACGATCTCGATGCCGACTCTCTTGCGCTGATCGAACTCGTCGAGGCGATCGAAGAAGAACTGGCCGAGCGTTCGGTCGGATTCCGTATCGACGACGAAGATCTCGAAGACCTCAAGAGCGTCCGCGACGCAGTCGACTACGTTCACGCGCGTCTGGGCTGATCTCGCTGACCGATCACCGTCCCGCCGATGTCCTCTGCGACCGTCTTGGCTATCACTTCGACGACCCCGCGCTGCTTCAACAAGCATTGACGCACCGCAGCTGGTGCGCGGAGAACCTCGACTCGGACTCCAACGAACGGCTGGAGTTCCTCGGCGACTCGGTACTGGGCCTCGTGGTCACAAACCACATCTTCGATGTCTACCCCACCCTCAGCGAAGGCAAGCTCGCTAAACTGCGGGCGACCGTTGTCAGCTCGGTGGCGTTGGCCGCTGCGGCCCGCGAGCTCGATCTGGGCGCCGCGCTGCAGCTCGGCAAGGGCGAAGAAGGTTCGGGTGGCCGCGAAAAGTCTTCCATACTGGCCGACGCACTCGAGGCGGTGTTCGGAGCCGTCTATCTCGACGGTGGCTGGGACCCCATCGACAAGTTGGTTATCGCGCTCCTTTCGGAGGCGATCGAGGGAGCTGCCGACGAGCCCGGCACCGATGATTTCAAGACGCGCCTCCAGGAATTCGTGGCGCGAGAGCACGACTCATTGCCCGCATACATTGTGCGTGGCGAGGGTCCTGACCATGAAAAACATTTCTTTGCAACCGTCAGCATCGTCGGCCGAACAGTGGGTCAAGGCGAGGGACGGAGCAAGAAAGAAGCCGAACAGGCAGCCGCTGGCGAGGCCTGGAAAGCCCTGGCTCGAGACACGGATGAGACCGTGACCGAGCCCACCAACACGGACAACACCCCAGCTGAGGCCACGCCATGATCGAGTTACCCGAGATCGAGACCATTCGACGAGACCTAGACCGGGAATCAACCGGCAAGCGGGTCAAAGACGTTGACATCCAAATCGCTCGTGCCGCAGGAGGGGCTGCCGGCAAGGCG
>CAWKYX010000196.1:0-7286 GCA_963854265.1 Acidimicrobiia bacterium | reverse complement strand
GCTCTTCGAAGCTCGCTCACCCAAGGGTAAGGCATTGCTCGCTCGCACCTCTGGTGTCATCCGCATGGGTGAAGCCGAGGGCCGCGAACGTGTCGTGACGATCCTGTCTGACGACGGCGAAGAAGACGTCTACGACAAGATTCCGCCGGAAGCCCGGCTGGAAGTCGTTGAGGGTCAAGACATCGCTGCTGGTGATCCAATCATCGAAGGTCCTCGTGACCCGAAAGAACTCCTCGAGATCAAGGGCGTGCGCGAGACGCAGCGTTACCTCGTCGAAGAGGTCCAAAGGGTGTACCGAGACCAGGGTGTGTCGATCCACGACAAGCACATCGAGTTGATCGTGCGTCAGATGACCCGGCGCGTCCTGGTCCAAGACGCCGGCGAGTCGGACTTCTTGCCTGGCGAGAGCATCGACAACCGTGCCTATGCCGAGGCCAACCGCCAGTTGGTGGCCGAAGGTAAGAAGCCGGCCGAGGCTCGTCCTCAGCTGATGGGTATCACCAAGGCTTCGTTGGCAACGGACTCGTGGCTATCGGCTGCATCGTTCCAGGAGACCACGCGTGTGCTCACCGAGGCTGCCATCGAGTCCCGTTCCGACGGGCTTGTTGGCCTCAAAGAGAACATCATCATCGGCAAGCTGATCCCAGCCGGTACTGGTCTGGCGAGGTACAACGACTTCGCTATCGAGGCTCCCGACTACACGCCGATGGAGTTCTACTCCTCGGCGACGGACGAGGAAGACCTGGCCGATTGGCTGGCAAGCAAGTCAGCGTTCACCGACAATGCCGAGGTCATCGATATGGCCAAAGCAGCTGCCCCCGCAGGCGACAACGTCGGCTGAACTACACCGCGACAACGTCGGCTGAACAACTGCTGACAGCGTTGGCTCCATGAACTGGATGGATACCGCTCGGGCGGGGCCTTCGGGCCCCGCCCGAGTTGCGTTCGGTCAACGAAATCCCAGCGCCCGTCGGGTCAGGTACCGCTACGTTGATTTAGCTTGAGTGCCTATTGATCACCTACCGAACGAGATGGAGCTGTGTCGGTAACCCCAAGCCAACCGCGCATCGTGGCGTTCCTTGCTGCCGAGGCGTTGAGCGCCATTGGATCTTGGGCCTCCTTGATTGCGATCTGGGGCTACGCGGCGTTCCGGTTCGACGCAGGTCCCACCGACTTATCCCTGTTCGGGATCGCCTTCGGGTTGCCTGCCCTGTTGCTCGGACCCGTCGCTGGCTTGGCGGTCGATCGATTTGGGCCGAAAGCGACGTTGGCCTTTGCCAAAGTGGTGGGGATCGCTGCTTCGTTGTTGCTGTTGACCGCGGACACGTTCACGGCACTAGCGATGCTGAGCGCCCTCCACGGCCTCGCCTCGACGTTCTCGCACCCGGCGATTCAGGCAATGCCGCCCCGGCTGGTGGACGACGAGCATCTGGCGCGCACCAACGCCTTGGTCTCGCTCACCGACGAAGTTGCGATCGTCCTCGGACCGGTTGCCGCCGGCATTGCCATCGCGGCCACCACCTTCGAGGGGCCTTCGTTCTCGACGCCATTACCTACGCCATTGGGCTGGTAGCCCTCCCGCTTGTCAAGCTGCGCCCAACAGACTCGCCTGACGACACCACGTCGGAGAACGCCGCTCCGACCATCGCGATCCTCGATGGATGGCGCCGCATCCGAAGGGTGCTCGTCCTGCGGCGCACCATTGGCTGCACCATGCTGCTCCACCTCCTCTATGGCGCTGCCCTACTGGTCGAGCCGTTATACATTCGCGACGTACTGGGGCGTTCTGAGGATGTCTTTGCCGCGCTCCAAACGATATTCGGCGTGGCATTGGTCGCCGGTGGGCTGATTGTTGCTCGGATGGGGGAGCGCTTGGTTGGGTTCTCCGTTGTCGCCGCCGGCGTTGTGGGTTCGGCGGTGGCCGCGGTGATCTATCTCGCGACACCCTGGCTTGTGGTGGCGGTCGCTGGGGTCATTGCATGGGGCGGCGCGACGGCATTGTTGGGTGGGCCGTCCCGCACGGTCATTCAGCGCGCCGCGCCTGAGCACGAACATGGTCGGGTCCTTGCGGCCGATCTTGTGGCCGGGAGCGGCGCCGAAGTGCTGGGTGTGGCAACGCTCGGATTCTTGATCGAGGCCGTCAGACTGCGCACCAGTGTCGTGTTGTTAGGGACATTCGTGGCCTGCGGCGCCGCGCTTTTGGCTCTCGCAGATCGACGCGAGTCGACCTCGGCGCCGCCTGAGAACGCAACAAACGGGCGTTCGGCGCGACATTCCCCATGAAGTTTCGCGCTAGCGGGGTTTGTTGCGCACCGAATCCGCCCATAGGCTGGTCAATTGGTTCTGGAGCCTCTCATCTCCACGCGCCGAGATCGCCGGTTTCGCTCCCCGAGCCCTGGTGAGCAACAAAACCATTCCGAGACCAAGATCATCCGAGAGCAGAGCGTGACGCATTGTGTGTCGGGCTGAAAGCAAGAACGAAGAAAGAGCCACGTGCCTACGATCCAGCAGCTCGTCCGCAAAGGACGGGACTCGAAGTTCCGCAAAGAGAAGACGCCGGCGCTTAAGGGCGCTCCGCAGCGTCGCGGCGTTTGCACCCGCGTGTACACCGCCACTCCCAAGAAGCCGAACTCGGCGCTTCGCAAGGTGGCTCGTGTGCGCCTCACCAGCGGTATCGAGATCACTGCCTACATCCCCGGCGAAGGTCACAACCTCCAAGAGCACTCGATCGTGTTGGTCCGTGGCGGCCGTGTGAAGGATCTCCCCGGTGTGCGCTACAAGATCATCCGCGGCACCCTCGACACCGCTTCGGTGCGCGACCGCAAGCAAGCCCGAAGCCGCTACGGCGCCAAGAAGGACTAACAAAGATGCCCCGTAAAGGTCCAGCCCCGCGTCGCGAGCTTCTGCCCGACCCCATCTACAAATCGATCCTGGTCACCCAGTTCGTCAACAAGATCCTGCAGCACGGCAAGCGTTCCACTGCCGAAACCATCGTCTATGACGCATTGACCATTGTTGAAGAAAAGACCGGCGCCGAGCCAGTTGCCGCGCTGAAGCGTGCGGTAGACAACATCCGCCCGGCTCTCGAGGTTCGCAGCCGCCGAGTCGGTGGCGCGACTTACCAGGTGCCCGTCGAGGTTCGTCCTCGCCGCGCCAACACCCTTGCGATCCGCTGGCTTGTCGATTTCTCCCGCGCTCGTCGCGAACGCACGATGGCCGAACGTCTGGCCAACGAAATCCTCGACGCCTCAAACGGCATCGGTGCGTCGGTCAAGCGCAAGGAAGACCTCCACAAGATGGCAGAATCCAACAAGGCCTTCGCCCACTACCGCTGGTAGCGGCGATACCCTTTTCTGGTTCAGCATTATCACGTTCACCCCCATGCCGTCGCGGCTCGCGCTTCGCGGCTGATTCTCGCGAAGTAGACACATGGCACGTCACCCTCTCGACAAGACCCGCAATATCGGCATCATGGCCCATATCGACGCGGGCAAGACCACCACAACCGAGCGAATCCTGTACTACACCGGCCGGTCCTACAAGATCGGTGAGGTCCACGATGGCGCAGCCACCATGGACTGGATGGAACAGGAGCAAGAGCGCGGCATCACGATCACCTCGGCTGCAACCACCTGCTTCTGGGATGACCACCGCATCAACATCATTGACACGCCTGGTCACGTCGACTTCACCGTCGAGGTCGAGCGTTCGCTGCGCGTCCTCGACGGCGCTGTTGCCGTATTCGATGGTGTCGCTGGTGTCGAGCCCCAGTCCGAGACCGTGTGGCGTCAAGCCGAGAAGTATCAAGTCCCGCGGATGTGCTTCATCAACAAGATGGATCGCACGGGCGCTGACTTCTTCTTCTGCTTGGACACCATCAAGGATCGTCTCAGCAAGAACGTCGCAGTCTTGCAGCTTCCAATGGGTGCTGAAGGCGACTACGTCGGCGTCATAGACCTCGTCAAAATGAAGGCGCTCGTGTGGCCGCCCGCCACTGACGAGAACGACCTTGGTGCGACCTACGAAGAGCTGGACATTCCGGACGAGTTCGCTGAGCAGGCTGATCAATACCGCGAGTTGCTCATGGACAAGCTTGCCGAGTTTGACGAGAACATCATGGAGAAGTTCCTCGAGGAGCAGGACATCTCAGAGGCTGAGATCAAAGCTGCGATCCGTGAAGGCACGCTCAATCACGAGCTCATACCCATCCTCAACGGCACGGCGTTCAAGAACAAGGGTGTCCAGCCACTCCTCGACGCCGTCGTCAGCTACCTGCCTTCTCCCGTCGACATCCCCGCCGTTGCCGGCATGTCGCTCAAGGGCGACGAAGAGATCAGTCGCGAACCCTCCGACGATGCGCCGTTCGCTGCTTTGGCGTTCAAGATCATGACCGACCCACACGTGGGCAAGCTCGCGTTCTTCCGGGTCTATTCGGGCCAGCTCGACAAGGGTTCCCAGATCACGAACGCTCGCACCGGCAACAAAGAGCGCATGGGCCGCATACTCGAGATGCACGCCAACGACCGCCAAGACGTCGACACGGTCTATACCGGCGACATCATGGCTGCGGTGGGGATCAAAGACGTTCGCACTGGTGATTCGCTGGGTGAGCTCGGCAACCCGATCGTCCTCGAAGAGATGACCTTCCCGGCGCCCGTCATCGACGTCGCCGTCGAGCCCAGGTCGAAGCAAGACCAAGAGAAGCTCTCCAAGGCCCTGATTTCGCTGTCCGATGAGGACCCGACGTTCAAGGTTCACACCGATCAAGACACGGGCCAGACGATCCTGTCGGGTATGGGCGAGCTGCACCTTGAGGTGTTGGTCGACCGTATGCTGCGCGAGTTCAATGTCGATGCCACCGTTGGTAAGCCCCAGGTCGCCTATCGCGAGACGCTGACCAAGCCGGTCATCAAGCACACCTACACCCACAAAAAGCAGACGGGTGGCTCTGGCCAGTACGCCGAAATCCAAATCGACGTTACGCCTGCACCCGTTGGTGGCGGCTACGAGTTCACCGACAAGATCAAGGGTGGACGCATCCCCAAGGAGTTCATCCCTGCGGTTGATGCGGGCGCACGTGATGCCATGACTTCCGGCGTTCTGGCCGGTTTCCCAATGGTCGATGTTCACGTTGCACTCACCGACGGTAAGTTCCACGATCAAGACTCGTCGGACATGGCCTTCAAGATCGCCGGAACCATGGGCTTCAAAGAAGCCGCCCGCCGAGCGGGTCCTGCATTGCTCGAACCCATCATGGCCGTCGAAGTCGTCACTCCTGACGATTACCTCGGTAGCGTGGTGGGCGACCTGAACAGTCGCCGCGGCCAGGTGCAAGGCACCGAACAACGTGGCTTCAACCAGGTCATCAACGCACTCGTGCCGCTGTCGGAAATGTTCGGCTATGTCGGTGACTTGCGCACTATGTCGTCTGGTCGGGCGAACTACACCATGCAGTTCGACTCGTACCAGCAAATGCCTGCGAACGCGCAGGAAGAAGTCGTTACTCGCCTCCGCGGCGAGTAACACCAGAGCGATCCGTTTCGACGGAGAGCACCCACGGCCTTTTGGCCAAACCCGGTGGTCAGTACCACCAAGCAACAAAGCAGCAAAGCGTCCGACCACCGGGGTCGGCAGTTAATGCTCCGGCAGAAAACCGGAGTCGAAACAGAAACCTGAGGAAGACCAATGGCCAAGGAGACGTTCGAGCGAAACAAGCCTCACGTCAACGTGGGGACGATGGGTCACATTGACCATGGCAAGACCACGCTCACCGCAGCAATCACGAAGGTGCTCAGCGACAACGTCGAGGGCAGCGCATTCACCGATTTTGCCGACATCGACAAGGCGCCTGAAGAACGCGAGCGCGGTATCACAATCAACGTGTCCCACGTTGAGTACGAAACCGTAAACCGGCACTACGCCCACGTAGACATGCCCGGCCACGCTGACTACATCAAGAACATGATCACCGGTGCGGCTCAGGTCGACGGTGCGATCCTCGTGGTGTCAGCAGCCGATGGCCCGATGCCTCAGACCCGTGAGCACGTACTTCTCGCTCGCCAGGTTGGTGTGCCGAAGATCATCGTCGCCCTGAACAAGGTCGACATGGTCGACGACGACGAGCTCATCGAGCTCGTCGAGATGGAAGTTCGCGAACTCCTCGACGAGTACGGCTTCCCCGGCGATGACACCCCCATCATGCCCGTCTCGGCCCTCAAGGCCCTGGAAGGCGACGCTGACGCAGCCGCTGCAGTGCTGGCGCTGATGGAACAGGTCGACGAGTACATTCCGCTTCCCGAGCGTGAGGTCGACAAGCCGTTCCTCATGCCTATCGAAGACGTCTTCTCGATCACTGGCCGTGGCACCGTGGTGACCGGCAAGGTCGAGCAGGGTGTTGTCCACACGGGCGACACCATCGAGATCATCGGCATCAAGGACACCCAGACCACTACCTGTACCGGTGTGGAGATGTTCCGCAAGCTCCTCGACCAGGGTCAGGCCGGCGACAACATCGGCGCCCTGCTCCGCGGCATCGACAAGGAAGAGGTCCAGCGTGGCCAAGTCCTCGCCGCTCCCGGCAGCATCACTCCGCACACCAAGTTCGAGGCTGAGGTCTACGTGTTGACCAAGGAAGAGGGCGGCCGTCACAAGCCATTCTTCTCCAACTACCGTCCGCAGTTCTACTTCCGGACCACCGATATCACCGGCATGATCGAGCTGCCTGACGGCACTGAGATGTGCATGCCCGGCGACAACACTAAGATGACCGTTGAGCTCATCAACCCCATCGCCATGGATGAAGGCCTTCGGTTCGCCATTCGTGAGGGTGGCCGCACCGTCGGCGCCGGTGCCGTGACGAAGATCCTGGAATAGGACTGACATGGCTGCAGGACAAAAGATCCGTATCAGACTTAAGGCCTATGACCACGAGGTCATTGACCAGTCGACCAAGAAGATTGTTGAGACCGTGAAGCGGACTCAGGCTGACATTCGTGGCCCGATCCCGCTTCCGACCGAGAAACATCGCTACACCGTGATTCGGTCGCCTCACAAGTACAAGGATTCGCGCGAGCACTTCGAGATGCGGATCCACAAGCGTCTTCTCGACATCATCGAGCCGTCGCCAAAGACAGTCGATTCGCTCCAGCGTCTCGATCTGCCTGCTGGCGTCGACATCGAGATCAAGATCCAGCAGTCTTAACGCCGGGCAACCGCTGAGGTTGCACTGGCACGTGCTGGATCATTCGATTCTGCACATTGGCTCTGAAAGGTTAGCCCCCGCTTTG
>CAWKYX010000195.1:0-7321 GCA_963854265.1 Acidimicrobiia bacterium | reverse complement strand
GGTCTTCAACAAGTCGTTCCGCCGAGCACTCCGTGACGAATACGGCGGACAGCGTTTCACCGCACACATCATCGATACCAGGACCGGTTGCGAATACGACCTCAACGCGGACATGGCTATCACCACTGCCAGCGTGATCAAGGTTGAGATTCTTGGCGGACTCCTCCTTCAGGCGCAACGCGAAAACAGGGAGCTCACAACACGTGAGCGCGACGATGCAGAAGCGATGATGCAATTCTCGCTGAACCCTGAGACTGGGCGGCTCTACGGCCAAGTTGGGGGTATGGGCGGCATGCGAGCGTTGGATGATCTGTTCGGTGCGACCAACACACTGCACACGTCACTATTTGGTGCGACGTGGTCCACCGCAAAGGACCAAACCATGGTGTCGCTTGGTGTGTTGGCTGGCTCAGGCCCGCTTAATGCCATGTCAATCGAGACCGCACAGGACATCATGTCGGGCATCCACCCAGCGCAGAGCTGGGGGATCTCAGCAGGCGTGCCGGCGGACTACAAGGTCTGGAACAAGAACGGGTTCTATCCCTACACCGGCTATGGGTGGCGGATTGGTTCGACCGGATTTGTCGCGGCGCCGGGAGGCGGTGGCTATGCAATCACGGTGATGACAGACAACAACCAAACACAACGCGATGGATTGTTGCTGGTCGAAGACATCACCCGACACGTTGCCAAACACTTGACTCATGGCCCCGCCGCCAATCGAAGCTTCGACGAACTCCGCTGCATCACCCACCAAAGCGGAGGAACGTGGACGAGCCTCGCGCTCGAACTCGGGCTGCCCAGTTCGCAGGCCAACGCCGTCCGATTCGCCGCCGGCGGCGACGGACCACTTCGCGGCCAACTTGTCTGTGAACCACGAATTCAGTAGTTGAGGGTGATCTTGGCGAAGGCCTCGGGCTGCTCATGGCCGGTTCACAGCGCTCGGGCGATCGGCTCGGATCGAGCGGAAAGCCGTTTCACTGCTTCGGGGTCAGAATCTTGGCACTGCCCGCACATCGAAAACGTCGGGTGAAGTACCGTTGTGGGTCGAGTCGAGTGGAGGCGCAGCGCTTTCGTTCGGACTCACCCAGGAGGCGACGTGAACGACCGTAGGGAACTGCCCCGCAATGGAATCGACGCGCTGCCCGATGCCGTTCTTGCCCAGGCTGTCAGAGGGCTCCTTGCCCAACCGGGCGCGCGCTCTGGGGACTTTGGCTGATGGATCTCGGGATCAACGGCAACCGCGCCCTGGTTGTTGGCGCGTCAGGCGGGATCGGGCGCGAGATCGTCGCTACGTTGGCGGCCGAGGGCGCACAGTTGGTGGTGACTGCGCGGCGAGCCGAGCGGCTCGACGGGATCGAATCGGGACACCTCGTCTTGATGGATGTCACCAATGACGTCTCGGTCGTCCAAGGGGTCACTGATGCAGTCGAGCACATGGGAGGTCTCGACACACTCGTCGTGACTGCCGCGCTCGATGCATTCGGGCCGCTATCCGACACCGAGCCGGACGACTGGCGAGGTCACTTCGATGTGAAATACCACGGCACCGCCAACCTCTGCCGCCACGCCATCTCGCATATGTCCGACGGCGGCGTGATCATTGTCCTCACGGGTATTGCGTCAGAGATTCCCTTCTCGGGAAATCCCGCCGGTGGCGCAGCCAATGCCGCACTCACGCACCTCAGCAAACTCTTGGCCGTCGAATTGGCTGATCGAGCAATTCGCGTGATCGCCGTGAGTCCAGGCTTTACGCGTACCGAGCGGTTCGCAAGCTTCTCCAAAGATCAACTGGCGGCCATCGAAGCCGAGATCCCCTTGGGGCGCATTGCCGAACCGTCGGAAATCGCGTCGGTAGTAGCGTTCCTCGTATCACCGCGAGCCAGCTACATCTCCGGAACCACGATCGTGGTTGACGGCGCACGCTCGATCATTGGCCGTTCAGTCAGCGACTGAGCGTGCTATCGAGCGTCTCGGTCTCGAGATTCCGGTGAGAAGGAACGCGTGACCCTGCTCTCCCATGACTTCAAAGAGCTCGCATGACTTCAAAGAGACTGTGACGGCTCAGGTCGAAGAGCGCGAGCCAAAGTTCCTGAATCGCTGAGGCCCGGTTGGCCAGATGCCAGAGGGAAGTCTCCGTACGCGGCCAGCGTCGCTAGCCGTCGGACCCCAAAAGCATGTTGGCGACGTCGTGGAAGCCATTAATCGAGTGGCAGCTGCGTCCTTCGTCGACCAGAAGTCCGTCGAGTGGTGCACGGCCAAAGCAATATCCATCGGTGGCAAGACGGGCCCCGGTGAGGTCCACATGACTGTTGCCCGAGAACGCGATGCATGTGGCGCCGTCTGCGTGGACGCGGATGACTTCGGCCTTGTCGATCCCGATGTCGGCCTGCGCAACACGTTCGTCTTCGGGAAGTGAAAGGACGAGGCCCTGTCCCGGGACGAAGCGGCCGGGGTTGGCGTGGACCGTCAATGGAGCGCGGACCTCCAGCGTCTCGAAGAGTCGCTCGATGTACCAGCTGCTTCCTGCTGAAACGACGTGCAGTTCCCAGCCTGCGGCCACCAGGCGATCGAAGTCCTCGGCCAGATGCGGATCAGGCCGAAGCTCAGGCAGAAGATCGACCACTTGCGTTTCGCTCAAACCAATCGCGCCGAAGATTCTTCGTTGGACCTCGAACAAGGTCATTCGGCCCGCCACATATTCGGCGACAGGGTCCTCGTCCAGTGTGCAGTCCAGGCGTTCTAGGGCAAGTTCGAAGAACTCGACGTCGGTGAGCGTGCCGTCGAAATCGGTGAAGAGGACTTTGCGGTCCACTGAGTCCACAATCAGCCGAGGCCGTTGGGGCGGACCAGGACCTTGACGTGCTGCTCGGGGTCGGCGAGTGCCTTGAAGGCATCCGGCACACCCTCGATGTCGACGTGGCCGGTCACCAGCGTTTCACCCGATATTCGACCCTCGGCCAAATTGTGCAACGACTCGGTGAAGTCCTCTGGGGACCAGCCGAGGACGAACTTCAGCGTGAGGCGCTTGAAGGTGCCCATGATTGGCCGGAACGTGTCATCGTCCATGCAGAGCCCGACGACGATGATCTCGCTCCGGCTCGGGGCCCCGGTCATGACGGTCTCGATCAGGCCGGGTATGCCGACGGCGTCGAAAATGACCGGAGGGTTCTCTTCAGTCCCGTGTTGCGCCCACACTGCGACGGCTTGATCGAAGCCGGCCTGGCGGCCGTCGGCCTGCCCAGGATCCAAGACAACGTGTGCACCCATGGCTGTGGCCATGGACCGACGTGTGGCAGAGAAATCTGAGGCCACGATTACCTCGATGCCTTTGATCCGCAGGGCTGCGATCACCGCCAGACCCACGGGGCCCGCCCCGATGACGATGGCAATGCGGCCCGGCGCGGCCTGTGACTCGTTTACCGCGTGGAGGCCAACGGCCATGGGCTCGGTGAGGGCGGCCATTGCCGGGTCGAGGCCGTTAGGCACCGGCACCATCCCCGCGGGATCGAGCAACATCTGCTGGCTGTAGCCACCGGGGTAGGTGTTATCAAAGCCAGGTGTGGCCACGGTTCCATCGGGCAATGTCAGGACGGACTTGGCCACCATGACCATGTCGGGCTTGATGCCTGTGACGTCAGGACCGGTTTCGAGTACTCGGACCGACATTTCATGTCCCATCACCATGTCTTGGTCGGGATCGAAGTCGAACGTCGCCAGACCGATCTCGCGAGACGTGGAGGACAGTTGGTGGGCATGGTCGACAGTGTGGAGATCGCTCCCGCAGATCCCGCAGGCGATGGTCTCGACCAACACTTGGCCTACCGCCGGACGGAGGTCGGCAATATCGTCAACGACCATCCGGCCCTTACGAAGTATCGCTGCGCGCATAAGCGCACCGTAGTGCCGACGCTACCTATCGTGCTGGCCTGAGTGCGAGGTGGTCGATTGCGGGCCTTACGACGCTTTGGCGTCGATCAGTGCCGTCATGACACGCTTGAAGCCGGTCACGGCAGCACGGTGCAGCTCAGGGTCCGAGCAGACCTCGATCAGCCCAATGGTCATTGTTTCGAGCAGGGCCATGACGTCGTTGCGATCGCCCGCGTCGAGTTCGCCAGTGGAGATGCCGAGGTCGACCATCTGACCAAACAGGTGGCGGCGCTGGGAGGGGAGGGCGTCCGCAATCTGGGCGAGTTCGCCATGGCGAGCAGTATCGGTTCGGGCTGCTGCCAGGAATCGGGCCGCTTCGGGAGCCTCGGCCAGCGAGATGACGAACGCCTCGAGGAGGGCATCAAACAGCGAGGCAAACGTGTGGGTCTCGGCGATAGCGGGCAACATCCATTGGTCGTAGGTCTGGGCCTTGACCTCGTCATGGACCGCGGCGTACAGGGCGGCTTTGGAGCCGAAATAGTTGTAGATGGCCGAATGAGCGAGTCCGGTTGCCTCGGCCAAGAGTCGAAAGGTGGTCGCTGCGTAACCCAGGTCAGCGAAAGCCGTGTGAGCAGTTGTGACAATCCGGGCTCGCGTGGCGTCGCCATCGGCATCGACCGGTCGGCCCACCTTGGGTCTCGAGGCGGTCATCGGCACCAGAGTACCGGTGATCGACCAGGGCCACCGGTGTCTCGTGCGACGCGTCCCCTGGTCCTGATCGGGTAGCCCACCCACGACGCCCATCGCGTCCTTCGCTACGATGCGGCCGCTGCACCCGACACGAAGAGGACCCGATGCAACAGACAACACCAATTGAGATCGGCATAGCTGTCGCTGACCTGGACCGCATGCTCGACTTTTACGCCCGCGTGCTGAGCTGTACCGAGGAGCGACGCGCCGACATACCGGGCTCGATGAGTGGGCCGTTGGCCGTGTCTGAAGATGGCTATCTCAACGTTTGGCTGACCACACCCAACGGTGAGCGCATCAAGTTGATGCGCCCACCATCTCCGCCGGCTTCAGCGGTCGTTGCCGACTACTTGACCACCCAGAGCGGCATTGCCTTCTTCACCTTCTACTGCAGCGACCTGACTGCCACGCTGGCGCTTGCCGAAGAACTCGGGGCAGTCGTGCGCTCTGATCGCAGCTTTATCGAAGAGGGGCTTTCGCTCCGGTTGTGCTTCCTGACCGACCCCGAGGGCAACGTTTTCGAACTCGTTGAAAGAAACCCCTAGTTGGGGTCATGGTCTTGGTTGTTTGTGTTCTTCCGAGCTCGTGGCAGACGTGGGACCGCCGGAGCTGGCGGGATTGCTAGAAGTTGACCCGCTTGGTGTAGCCGCCATCAACGACGATGTTCTTGCCGGTGATCCACGACGCCATGGGGCTCACGAGGAATGCCACGGCGTTCGCCACTTCTTCCGCCGTGCCGATTCGGCCGGAGGGGTGCTCCGAAAGTGCGGATTCGTACATCTCGGGCATCGCGGACTTGACCTTGTCCCAGCCGCCGCCGTCGACCCAGATTGGTCCAGGCGAGACCACGTTGGCTCGGATTCCCTTGCCGCCCAAAGCCTGGCCATAGCCGGCGATCAGGTTGATGACCCCGGCCTTGAGGACGTGGTACGAGCCGAGACCGGTTCCGAAATGTTCCAGGGCCGCGGTTGTCGAGATCGCCATGATGGCGCCTGAATCTGAAGCTTCGAGATGGCTCTCTGCCGCCTCCACGAGCCGGACAAGACCGAGCACGTCGACGTCGAGGGTGTTCTGGAACGCCTCGGCGCTGAGCTTGCCCGAGCCGCCGCCGCTGGCGTTCGACACGACAATGTCGATGCCGCCCATCTCTTCGCCGGCAGCCGTTACCCACGCGGTGAGCGCGTCGCCATCAGCCACATCGACGGCCTGGCCGTAGACGGTGCCATGCCCGGAGAGGTCTGCGAGTGCCGATTCGAGGCCCTCGGCCCCGCGGGCAGAGATCGAAACTGTCGCGCCCTCGTCCAGGAGACGCTCGGTGATGGCACGGCCGATTCCTCGGCTGCCTCCGGTAACTACGGCCTTCTTGCCAGCGAGTTGCAGATCCATTGGGGGTGACCTCCGTTGTAGGTCGCTGATACATGCTGTGTTCTACAGCGCGAAGTACCGCGAATTGACCCCGTATGTTTACTCGGTCGGAGCGGTCGAGGGCCAAGATGGCGATCCACGCTCGCGGATTCTTTCTTCCGGGCCCCAGACATTCGGGGCTTCGGCTCAGCGACCTCTGGTGAGCCGCCCGCGTGATGCCGGGGTGCCGAGATATGACCGTCTGTTCACTTGTTGGACCGGTGAGATACGGTTTCGACCACTACACATGACCTTGGAGGCAATTCATGGGATCGTTGGACGGCAAGACAGCGTTGATCACCGGTGGTACACGAGGCATTGGTCGAGCATGTGCCGAGGCACTCCACGCCGACGGAGCAAATGTCGTCGTGAACGGTCGCTCACCCGACAAAGGTGTCCAGGCCTTAGAGGAAATGGGCGGTGGCGATCGCCTCCACTTCCTTCCCGCCGATGTCACCACCGGCGAGGCCTGCTACGGCCTGGTCGATGACACCATCGCTCGCTTCGGCCAGATCGACATCCTGGTCAATAATGCCGGTGGTACCGCCGGCTCGGCCCTGCTCTGGGAGTCAGACGAAGCCGACTGGCACCAGGTCATCAACTGGAACCTCAACCATCCAATGTGGACATCGCGTCGTGCGATTCCGAACATGTTGGAGCGCGGGTGGGGGCGCATCGTCAACATCTCTTCCATCTACGGCAAGATGTCCTTGCCGACGGTGTCGTCTTATGTCACCACCAAGCACGGGCTCAACGGCTTGACCAAGGCACTCGCCGCCGAGACCGGCGAGCTCGGCATCCGCGTCAACGCGATTTGCCCCGGTTTCATCCGGACAGACATCTTCGAGACCGAAGGTCCAACTACCGCTGACGCCATGGGTATGGACTTCGAGGACTGGGTCGACGCCGTCACCCAGATCTCTATGACCAAGACGGTCAACGAGGCATCCCAGGTCGGCGCGATGTGTGCGTTCTTGTGTTCGGAGGCCGGCGACGGAATCACCGGCTCGATGTTCAACGTCGACGGCGGCTCCACCCCGTACTAGACCTGGTAATCCACAGCCAGACACGGAAGTGAAGGAAGGCTGATGACCAATTCGGAGCACCCCGAAAGGGTCAACGCATATCTCGTAGCGGGGGGTCGATTTCATGACATCGACTATGCCCGCCTGCAGCTGCTCACCTTGTTGGCTGAGCATCCCCACGTGCGAGTCAAGGTTGGTTCTGACTACGAGGACATCGACTCGATTACCGCATCGGCTTTCCTGATCACCTACACCTGCGACGTCCGCCCCAG
>CAWKYX010000194.1:0-7351 GCA_963854265.1 Acidimicrobiia bacterium | reverse complement strand
CATGCTGGAGGGCAGCGGATCAAACGCGCTGCTGGCGGCGTCGGGTGGCCGGATCGCCGGTGGATCATCGCAGGTTCAGCGCAACATCATTGGCGAACGGATCCTCGGACTTCCCAAAGAGCCGCGTCCGAAGGCTTGAGGTTTGGGCCCGGTTGGCGGCCAGCGGGCTTGGGAGTTGAACGTGTGGCGCTCGGCGAGCCGGGTCCGGCCGGATGTCCTCGGGGCGTGTCCTCGAGCGTGCCAAAGGACAGGATGAACACGGTGCGTGCCGGGTATGCCCCGGAACTCGGTTTCGCGCGTGTCACCAAACAGGAGATCGTTTGACGTTTCGAGAATCGCACGAGTCAACGACGACACCAAGATCTCGCCACCGTTGGCTTTGCATCCGACGCGGGCAGCCACGTTGATGTCTGGGCCGAACAAGTCGCCGCCGTCATCGGTGACCACCTCTCCGGTGTGCATGCCGACTCGAACGCGAATGTTCGCCAAAGCCGCTTCGGTCGTTGAGTCGAGTTGGCGCTGGACGACACACATGGCGTCTACCGCTCCACGAGCCGAGGCGAACGACATCATGAACCCGTCGCCAACGTTCTTGACGACGCGACCTCGCTGTGCTCGGACTGCGGTCCGTATGAGTTCTTCGTGGGCTTCGAGCGTCTGCATCCAGACCTGGTCGCCCAGCGCGACGAGATGGTCGGTTGAGTTCTCTATGTCGGAGAACGCGATGGTCATCGTGCCGTCCCTGTGCGGCTCCCCAGGTCCGACACCATCACGCCGTGATCGACTGGCTCGAGTTCGAGGTGACGCCTCGACACGCGCGGGCCGCTGACAATCAAGGCGTCACACTCTCTGCCCAGGATGACGCGGCCCACTAAAAGCAGCACCAACGGAGTGGCTCCAGGGGCTTTCACCGTTTCGGTCATCTCCGACATGGGGGTTGTTGGTAACAGAGCGACGAAGGCTGAGGCAAGCAAAGCCGCTCTTTCGCGTGGTCCGAGGGAGCTACGGTCGGGTCATGCTGTTCTCATTCTGGGCCGGTGCCAATAATCCGTGGGACGTCGTGCTCGACGGCTGTCGTCATGCCGAAAGGACTGGTTGGGATGGCGTCTGGGTGGCTGATCATTTCATGCCCCTCGTCGAGGGATACCAGCCTGGTGATGACGACGAGGACCATGAACTCGACCCGATCCTCGAGGCATGGACCATGGTCGGAGCGCTTGGGGCGTCTATACCACGGGTCAGGATTGGCACCATGGTCAGTGGCAACACGTACCGCCATCCCGCAGTGCTGGCCAACATGGCCGCGACCGCAGATCACATCTCCGGAGGCCGCATCGTGCTCGGGGTCGGTGCGGGCTGGCAGGAGAACGAACATGAGCGCTACGGCATGGAGCTCGGCGAGGTAGGTCCGCGCTCGGATCGGTTCGAGGAGGCCTGCGAAGTCATCAAGTCACTCCTCACCCAACGGCGCTCTACCTTCAGCGGCGAGTACTACACGTTGATCGATGCGCCGATGGAACCGAAGCCTGTCCAAGACCCCATGCCCCTCATGATCGGCGGTGGTGGTGAGAAGCGGACGTTACGTACCGTCGCGCGGTTTGCCGACGAGTGGAACGTCTGGGCCCGACCTGACGACATGCGCCACAAGACGTCGATCCTCGAACAGCACTGTGAGACGGTCGGCCGCGACGTGGCCGAGATTCACAAGTCGGTCTGCGCCTTGCTCGTTATCGCCGACAGTGAAGAGAAGGCCGAAGAGGTCCGGTCGGGCATGGCTCACCGTGGCGGACTGGTGGGCACGGTCGATCAGCTGCGTGAAATCGTCGCCGACTATGAAGCTGCGGGGGTCGACGAGCTGGTTGTACCCGACTTCACGATGACTCCCGACAACCGAGCTCACCTTCTCGACCGTTTCCGCGCCGAGGTCCTCGACGCCTAAGAGCCAGTGACGGCTGGTGCCTGGCACCGACAGTCACCCGGTTGTTCGGGAATTTGTAGGTGGCTGAATCGGGGTCTAGCTGGAGCAGCTGAGCATGCTGCAGCCTGGCCGGCTACGTGCCCAGTCGGGGCGCTTTTCGGCGAAGCGTCCGGCATCGGATTGGTCGTCGTACGGGTGCCGGAGAACCTCCAAGAGCTCGGAGATCAGGGACGGATCCCCGGCATCGGCGGCGTCGATGGCCAGCTGAGCCAAGTAGTTGCGCAGCACGTACTTGGGGTTGATGGCATTCATCGAGGCCCGCCGGTCCTGGTCGGACACGCCATTGGCTCGGACCCGATCCTCGTAGGCCTGTAGCCAAGCCACGACCCTGTCTCGGACGTCGCCCTCCAGCTCGTCGGGTAGGTAGTAAGCGTCCAGAATCGGTGCCAGGAGTTCGTCGTCGGTGGGTGAAGCGACCGCGGTGATCGCGACGTCGGCCAACCCTCGATAGAAGACGGTCATGTCGGTCTCGGTGGCCTGGAGCACGTCGAACAGTTGGGCGGTGAACGCTTCGTCATCGACGGGGGATAGACCGGGCAGGCCGAGCTTGGCGGCGATCATGGCATTCCACTCGGCTTCGAACACCGTAGGAAAGGTGTCCAGGGCCTCCTGGAGAGGTTCGATCTCGCCGACAGCCGGAAACAGCGCGTTGGCGAGCCGCATGACGTTCCAATGCGCAATGGCGGGCTGATGCCCGTAGCGGTAGCGCTTTCCCGCAGCGTCGGTGGTGTTGGGGGTCCAGTCACGGTCGTAGTCCTCGAGCCATCCGTCGGGGCCATAGTCAATGGTGAGTCCGTGGATCGACATGTTGTCGGTGTTCATGACGCCGTGAACGAAACCGACGCGCTGCCAGTGAACAATCATCTTGGCTGTGCGCTCGATGACCTCGCGCAGCATCGCGACGTAGGTATCGGGGCCGGGTTCGCCGAGATGGGGGAAGTGGTTGGTGATTGTGTGGTCGAGCAGCGCCCTGAGCTCGTCGTGCTCTTCTCGGGCCGCGAAGATCTCGAACGACCCGAACCGGATGAAAGATGGCGCCACTCTGCACACCACGGCGCCGGGTTCGTGCGCAGAGCGTCCGTCGTAGAACATGTCGCGCAAGACCTGGTCACCGGTGAGAGACAGGCTGAGTGCACGCGTGGTGGGAACGCCGAGATGGAACATGGCCTCGCCGCACAGGAACTCGCGCACCGATGAACGCAGAACGGCGAGCCCATCGGCAGTCCGACTGCACGGCGTCGGCCCCGCGCCTTTGAGTTGCAACATATGGCGTTCGCCTCCGGCGCCCACGACCTCGCCAAGCGTGATAGCCCGCCCATCACCCAGCTGTCCCGCCCAGTTCCCGGATTGATGACCGCCATAACAGGCTGCGTGGGGGTCCATGCCCTCCACCAGCGCGTTGCCCGACACGACGTTGACAAAATCGGCCGATGCCACCGTGGCCTCGTCGATGCCGATCATCGCGGCAACCTCGGCCGAGTGTGCGAGCAACGTCGGCGCTGCTGTTGGTGTCGGCTTGACGCGCGAATACGCGGCGTTGTGGACCTGACGTGGCCGGTTGATGTCGACGGCGTCAGCGGGTAGCTCTGCGGTGAAACGATTGTCGTAGTCGAGCTCGTCGAGCCGAGCGAGCGTCGGGGGCACGCTGAGGGATGGGGGAGTGATCGTCATGACGAGGGAACCAACGCCCCAGGGTTCGAGATGCTTCCCGACGGTAGTGCGACCCGACGTTCCTCCAGCTGCCCGCACGCGACTACTTGCCTCGCTGGCGGGCCTGTGACTCCGCCCAGCTGAGGCCATTCACGAGATCCCACCAGCGCTGCCCTGCTGTTTCGTGCCCCAGCAGGGATGGCGAACTGAGGGGTAAGTCGGCGGCGGACGGAAACGGTTACTACGATTTGGCGGTGAGCTCCGAGAGTGTTGATCCGTTTGCATCCGATCCTGTTCCCGAGACCGCCGAAGTTCGTGTCGGGGAAGGCCTTGACTGGGGGCGAATCGAAGCGTTCCTTCGTCGCGAATTGCCCGACAGTCTTGACCTCGATGGTGCCTTTGAGGTTGTCCAGTTCCCTCATGGGGCAGCCAACCTGACGTACCTGATTGCGTTCGGCGACACCGAGCTCGTCTTGCGGCGCCCTCCTTTCGGCACCCTTGCCCCCGGGGCTCATGACATGGGGCGTGAGTTCAAGGTGCTGTCGCGGCTCTGGGAATCCTTCGACAAAGCACCACGGGCATACGTGTTTTGCGACGACCACGCGGTAGCCGGAGCGGACTTCTTTGTGATGGAGCGCTGTCGGGGCGAAGTCATCCGGGGTGTCATCCCGCCCTCGATGCGTGGCCACAGCGATGTCGCTCGCCGGATCGGGTTCGCACTCGCCGACGCGATGGCCGAGTTTCACCTTCTGGATCCCGACTCCTGCGGCCTGGCAGACCTTGGCCGACCGGTCGGTTTCGTGGAACGCCAGGTCAGTGGATGGAAGAAGCGGTGGGACCTCGTTGCCGACGAGAACCACGACAGTCGGATGCAGGCGCTCCATGGCGAGCTCGAGCGTGCTCTGCCTGCCAGTCAGCATGTCTCGTTTGTCCACAACGACCTCAAGCTCGATAACTGCATGATCGATCCTGGCGACCCCGACCGAGTCGTGGCGATCTTCGACTGGGACATGGCCACGTTGGGTGACCCGCTCATCGACGTCGGCACGTTGTTGAGCTATTGGCCCGACCCGTCCGATGCTGCCGACGACGAGGCTCGGGTGACCCACCCGGGGATGGACCGCATGGGTTTGGCATCCAGGGCAGAGATTACGGCCCACTACGGATCTGTCTCGGGTTTCGACATGTCCCGGGTCGGCTGGTACGAGGCCTTCGCCCAGTGGAAGACCGTGACCGTCATCCAACAACTGCACTATCGATGGAAGGTCGGCGACAGCACCGACCCTCGCATGGAAGCGATCGCCGATCGGATTCCATCGCTGCTCGATACCGCCGAGTCCCTGGTCGGCTAGGTCCCGTGCTCGAAACGCTCCGTTCGGTTCTGCAGTTCCGCAAGTTCGAGTTCGACCCTGTCGAGCGACGGTTGGGACGCGCCGCTAACGTCGATGACCTCCGTCGCATTGCCAAACGCCGTTTGCCTGGCGGGGTCTTCGACTACATCGATGGAGCGGCAGAGGACGAGGTGACCTTGGGTCGCAACACCGGCGGCTTCGATGACATCGAGTTTCGGCCACGGGTCCTTCGCGACGTTTCGGCCATCGATACCTCCACCGAGGTTCTGGGTAACCGTATTCCGCTGCCGTTGATCATGGCGCCAACCGGGTTCGGTCGGATCGCCGATCCGGCGGGCGAGCTGGCTGTTACGCGAGCCGCGGCGCGGGCTCGGCTCCCCTACACGCTGTCGACAATGGCTACCCGGTCGATCGAAAAAGTGGCCGAAGCCCAAGCGAATGTGACTGTTGGGCTCGATGGAGAAGCGATCGAGGCCAATCGACGCTGGTTCCAGGTGTATGTGTGGAAGGACAAAGGGCTCCTGAAGGAGCTGCTCGATCGCGCCCGGGAGTCGGGATATGAGTCCATCATGATCACGGTGGACACGGCTGTGCTGGGCCGCCGCGAGCGCGATGTTCGCAGGGGTTTCACGCTGCCGCCGAAGATCGGCCTCGACACGATCGTCGATGGAGCGATCCATCCCAGCTGGACCTGGGACTTCGTGCGCGCCGAGCCGATTCTGTTCGCCAACGTCGTTGGTTCCGCCGACTCCGATGGGTCAGCGCCGGTCACCCTGGCCGACCACATCAACAGCCAGTTCGACCAAGCGCTGTCATGGAGCGATATCGAATGGTTCCAGTCCATGTGGGATGGGCCGGTGATTCTTAAGGGGGTTCAGACCGTCGAGGACGCCGTCATTGCGGCGGATCTGGAGATCGAGGCCATTGCGCTGTCGAACCATGGGGGGCGTCAGCTCGACGGTGCACCTCCCCCCATCGAGCTCGTGGCGCCGGTCGCTCAGGCAGTGGGTGGCCGCACCGAAATTTATTGTGACGGCGGGGTGCGTCGCGGTAGCGACATCGTCAAAGCGGTCGCGCTCGGCGCTACCGCTTGCATGATCGGGCGGGCGTACCTGTACGGGCTAGCTGCTGGGGGCGAGCGTGGCGTCGATTGGGTGATCGACTTCCTGGCCTCGGGGATGGAGCAGACCATGGCGCTTACGGGAGTCCGAACCATCGACGAGGTCTCCTCAGAGCTCGTGCGGTTTCGCCCAAACCGCTGACCCAGCCCGAGCCCGATCTCACCTGGAGTAGCGATTGTGCCGGCCGCATCGACATAGCTGCCACCGAACTTGATCGCATGAACGAAGCGGCGTGCAATCGCAAACAGCGACTGGGTCACGTGGTGCGGGACTCGTCCAGATCCAGATCTAGGTCCTTGGCCTGCCAGTAGGCCTCCATCCGAGCAATGAACAACCGGGGAGGCTCGACGAACATCCGTCGCCCCAATATGGTCGTGATCTGCTGCAGGTCCGTGCGTGTGCTGGCCACGATGGCCTGCAACAACGAAGCTTCGGTTTCTTCCGCGACCACGGTTGGGTCGCTCAACACAGATCCGAGGGCGCTGAGTCCTGCCTCTTCGCTCAGCACGGTCTCGAGTTGCACACAAGCGGCAGCGGTGGCGCCGAGTACATCGGGCCATGACGAGCTGATGACCTGGACCTGATGGCCGAGGTGGCGGACCTCGCGATGCAACTTGGGCAACGCGTCGTGGTCGCCCGTGCTCGCTGTCGTCCATTGTCGCCGAGCACGCTTGTACGTTCGGCCCAACCCAGCCGAGACCGCTTCGAAGGAATCGGCAACAGGCTCTCGCCCGTACATGCGCGCGTCGGTGTGATCATCAAGAGGCCATGCTGCGAACCGGGCGCGTGCTCGCCGGAGACGATGCAACGTGCGTTGAAGCGCCTCGCCCTCGGAGAGTGCCTGAAGGCGTTTGAGCTGGTGACGGCGGAGAAGATGAGCTCGCAGCTCGGTGAAGGCGCCATCTTGGAGTACTGGCTCGTAGCGCGACCGCAGCTGATCCAGCGCCCGAAGTTCGGGTTGGCCATCAAGCAGGCTGGCAAGAAGCTGCGTGGTCTCGTTGAGGATCCGCAGTTCGGTGCGGTAGGCCTCGTCGCCGATCGACGCGCGAACCATCCGAAGAACGGCGGCGATGCGAGCCATTGACTGCAGGGTGGCCGCCGTGGCGATGCCGACGTCGGCCGTTGGGTCGCTCAAGGCGTCGATCGCGATGCTGAATTGCTCGGTCGTGAGCCGGTGCAAGGCGAGGGCCAACGGCTCTCCGCCACCCACTCGGTAGCCCTCGGCAGCCATGTCGGGGAGATACCGCTCC
>CAWKYX010000193.1:0-7352 GCA_963854265.1 Acidimicrobiia bacterium | reverse complement strand
CGGAGCCGACTGTGGGCGTGGGCTAGCTCGTCGACTGGCCTCGACCTGCCTGCCCAGTAGCGGCATTTACCCCTGGGAGACCGTGTCGCCGGATTATTGGAGCCTGTTGCGGTTCGTGAGATCCGTGGTGGGCCGGTCTGAATCAGATGGTGGTCAGCGGACCGCGCAGGATTGAACGACCGGAGTGCGTTGCATCGCCGTCGCGTGGTTCCACGCTGATGTCGACGACGAAGAAGATGTCAGGATCATGGGACTCAGGCACGACGAAGTCGCCAAGGTTGTCCGGATCAATCAGTCCGAGCGAGACCAGGCTGGCCGGGTTGCCGTCTGCGTCGGGTTGGATCAGCCAAAGTTCGAGGTCGGCAGGTTCGTCGGTTGGGATGGGCAGCGTGGAACCGTCGATCTCGAGGTGGAATGCACCGTCGTCGTCGATGAGCGTCACGCTGGCAGCTGCATTGGCTCCCAGCTCGTCGAACGTATTCGCGTCGTAGGCCAGGTTTGCCGTGGCCACAACCGATGACGAGTTGTCGTTGCGCTGCGCGATGACCGCCACGCTTCCAGCCACCAAGACCAGCGCGGCAGCAATCGCTGAGATTGTTCTCGCGCGTCCAGATAGCCGCCAGCGGCTATCTAGGGCCACGACGTTGTCGTCGCTGGAGACAGTCACTTTGGCACCATGGTCCGCTCTCGCGATGCTCCCGGGCGCTTGATCGGCCATGTCGACCGCCGCGGCAATGCGGGCGAACAAGTCCGCGGGGACTTCGAGGAGCTCGGCATCTTTGGGCTCGAGGTCCCGCAGCAGGCGCTCGATCTCGAGGTTGTCTGGGTGGCCTTCTGATGGTTCGTGGTGATCAGTCATGAGATGCCCCCAGATGTTGGCGGATCTGCGCTAAACCCCGACGAATGTCACTCTTGACCGTTCCCAGCGGGATCGAGGTCTGCTCGGCCACTTGGCTGTGTGTGAGGTCGCTGAAGTACGCGAGTTCGATGACCCGACGGGACCGCTCAGGGAGTGACTTCAGCGCATCAGCCACCAACATACGATCGCCCACGCGGTCGACCTCGGCCTCGACAGGCAGGTCGCCAGGCTCAGTTTCGGCTCGGCGGCTGGAGTGGCGCTGCTCGGACCTGACGTTGTCGATCAGTCGGTTCTTCGTGATTCCCATCAGCCACCCGGGGAGGCTGCCTTTCGTTGAGTCGAATGTTGCTCTGGCCCGCCACGCGCTGACGAAGACTTCTTGGGTGACGTCTTTGGCCCGGTCTTCGCTGAGGCTGCGGCGGCAATAGGAGTACACCAACGGACCATGCGCGTCGTATGCCGCGCGCAGGGCGGCCTCGTCGCCGCTGCTGAACGCCGCTTCGATGGCGTCGATGGGGTGGGCATCTGCTGTCGACACAACGCGAGCGTAGCCACGCTTGGCTCGCGTGTGCGGTTCAGGTCTGACGAGTGTCATAGCCATGGAGGCTCCGGGGACCATGGACGGGCGCCGTTGGGGGGGCAGGCGCCCGTCCACGATCCGTTGTGGGTCAGCTGGGTGGGAGGAGGACGCTGTCGATGACGTGGATCAGGCCGTTGCTGGCTGCCACGTCGACGGCTGCGACGGTTGCGCCGTTGATCATGACGGTGTCGCCTTCGACGGTGATGGTGATTTCGGCGCCGTTGAGGGTGGCAACGGATTCGCCATCGAGGGTCACGACCTGGCTGGCGGGGATTTCACCTGCGAGCACGTGGTACGTGAGTACCGCAGTGAGCAGTTCGGTGTTGGCGAGGAGTTCTTCGGCGGTGAGGCCGAGGGCCTCGAGGGCTGCCGTGAATGCTTCGTCGGTCGGGGCCAGCACGGTGAAGGGGCCTTCGCCGCTCAAGGTCTCGACCAGGCCGGCGGCCTGGACTGCAGCGACGAGTGTGGTGAAGCTGCCATTGGCAACCGCAACATCAACAATCGTGCCAGGCTCATCCGCTGCTTCGTCTTGAGGTTGGTCCTCGGTTGGTTCCTGGGCCTCTTCGGCAGGGGCGTCGGTGGAAGTGTCCTCGGCAGCATCGTCATCATCGCCGCACGCGGCGGCGATGAGCGAGAGCGCAAGCAGTACTGCGATGAGTCGTAGGAAATGTTTCTTCATTGGGGGTTGGACCTCCGTGGTCACGGTGTTGTGTGCGTGCTACGGACGTACTCCGGCAAATGGATGCAATCCGGATGCCGAAACCTCAACAACGACGGCCATGGCCCAACCCGCTACGGTGGCTAATATGAACAGCTATTCATATGGCGCCGCGTGCGCCGGAATCGGAGCATCATGACGACCGATCTCACGGGCCAAGTTGCCCTCGTGACTGGCGGCGGGTCTGGCATTGGTGCGGCCCTTTGTCGACGGCTCGGCGCTCGCGGCGCAACCGTCGTCGTGGCTGACGTCGACGATGCAGGTACCGAGGCAGTCGCCGGCGAGGTTGATGGCCTCGCGATGTATCTCGACGTCTCCCAGCGCGCCGCATGGGACGCGGCCATTGCCACAGCCATTGATCGGTTTGGGCGGCTTGACCTGCTCGCGCTCAACGCTGGTGTCATGAGCCGTCCACGTGGCCTGCCCATCGACGACGACCCGTTGCCATGGATGGAGCAACGGTACGAAGTCGTCCGAGGCGTAAACCTCGACGGCGTTGCCTTCGGCATCCTGGCCGCCTATACCCAGCTCGCTGCCACCGGTAATGGCCGGATCGTGGCGACGGCATCAGGTGTCGGCCTCACTCCGCTCCCGAGCGACCCAACCTACAGCATGACGAAACATGGGATCATCGGACTCGTCCGGAGTATGGCGCCGGCGCTAGCGGAGCGAGGGGTCGCCATCGGAGCAGTGTGCCCCGGTGGCGTTGATACGCCGATGGTCTCGCCCGATCTTCGAGCGTCAGGCCGTGAGTGGGCATCTCCCGACCACATCGCGGCAGGACTCGAAGAAGTGCTCGACATGGGACCGGACCAAACAGGCGGCATCTGGATATCGCGGCACGAGCAAGAACTCTGGAGCTACGAGTTCGCTCCGAACAACCGCCCCAGCCAGTAGGGGAGTGGTCGACTCACCCAATCGCGGCGAGGAACGCTTTGGACTTCGCGGTGGCCCCGAAGGGGTTGATGCGAAATCCTTCGAGCGTTGCTTCAGTGCGGCCAGGCGAAACATCGGTAACGCAATCGGTGAGGACAAGACAGTCATAGCCGCGGTCGTTCGCTTCGCGGAGCGTCGAGCTAACACAGCAGTCGGCGGTGGTGCCCATGATGACCAGGAGGTCGATGCCGCTATGGCGGAGCCGCTGATCCAGGTCGGTTGTGCAAAAGGCTCCTTGGCTTGGTTTGTCGATCACCCATTCGGTGCGCAGAGGCGCCACTTCGTCCACGATCTGCCATCCAGGCTCGCCGCGAATCAGGAGTCGTCCATATCGACCATCGCCTCCATAGGGACGCCCCCCGGCGATCGCCCTGGCCGTCTTGGTCGGCGGACAGTCCGATAGATCCTCGCGGTATCCCTCGCGGGCATGGACGACCTGCAATCCGGCGGCGCGCGCCGCGGCGAGTACTTCGGCGACTGGGCCGAGCGCAGATCGGATATGAGCAGTGTCCAGACCCAAGTCGGCGAAGTAGCCGTCGGGGGCGCAGTATTCGACTTGCCAGTCGATGCTCAGCACCGCGCATCGAGCGGCATCGAGCCGCCCGATAATCGGCCATTCGTACTCTTCGGCGTGCACCTTCTCCAACATTTGGCCAGCCTTGCATGCCCAAGGCTTTGGCGCCACGGACGCTGTGGCGTCGTCAGCCCTTCTCGATGTCGAGCTCGAGCTTTACGAGGCCGCGCATGACGTGACTGGTCATGTACTCGAAAGTATTCGAGTCCGACAGCGTGATCGACTGGGTTCGACCGAGCAGTTCCTCGAGCGCGACCTTTGCTTCCAACCGGGCCAAGTGATTGCCCGGACACAGGTGAATGCCGTGGCCGAACGCCAGATGTGACCGCAGGTTTGGGCGCTCGAGATCGATGGCATCAGGGTTGTCGAACACTGCCGTGTCCCGGTTGGCCGAGCCGAAGAGCAGTTGGACCATTGCACCTGCTGGGTAGTGGTTTCCGTTGACCTCGGTATCGACGCGTGCGACGCGGAACAGCCCCTGAGTAGGGGATTGGATGCGGAGCGCTTCCTCGATGAAGGCAGGGATCAATTGGGGTTCTGCGCGGAGTGTTGACTGCAGGTCGTGATCGGTGGCCACGAGCCGTACCGAGGACGTGAGCAGTTTTGAGACGGTCTCTTGACCACCGACATGGAACGTATGAGCCATCTGGCGGGCGTGGTCGTCCGGCAAGGGTTCACCGTTCGCGAGGCGAGCGTTCACCAACTCGGAGATAAGATCTGAGCCCGGTGTCCCTCGGCGTCTGACGACAGCTTCGCCCAACCACAGTTGGATCCTCGCCGTACGAGCCAGCCGTGCAACGGCCTCATCGTCGGTGGCCTCGAACATGGGCGTGTTGCCGGCGATAGCGCTGTCCCATTCGATGAAGTCGGGGCGACTTGCTCGGGGCACATCGAGAAGGTCGGCGATGATTGTGCCGGGCAGCGGCCCCGCAAATGCGGTCAGGAATTCGACCGCACCAACGGTTGCGAACGCGTCGATCAGCGAGCCCGCTACGTCGCGGATCCGAGGTTCAAGCGCGGCGACCCGCGTGGGCGTGAACCAGCGGCTGACAAGGCTGCGATGTGTTGCGTAGCTCGGAGGATCGTTGTGCTGGAGCCGGTCGACTTGCTCGCCCAGGGCCGCATCAATCAGCAAGCTGACGTTGCCGGTGGGGGCTTCGCCCGCGCCGACTGCCCTGATGTGTTCGCGCATCGCATCGGCTCGCTGGTTGTCCTCGCCGCGAATCGGGCCTTTCGCGGCCAACACCGATGACCATGTCGCAGCGTCTCTCGCTATCGCTTGGCAATCCGCATAGCGGCTGACAAGCCACACGCCGTGTCCGGGTTCGTGCACCACGGGGCACATGGTGCGCATGTCGTGCCAGAGGGGATACGGGTCGTCGATTACAGACCGCTCCGCATTGATCCAGGCCGCGCAACGGTGGCCGATGTCGGCGGTCACGCTCTTGCCTGTGCCAGCGTGGCGTGGGTTGTATCGGCGATGCGTTGGGCGACATCGAAGGGGTCCTGCGCCCAGAGGTCGGTGGAGATGATCTCGATCGAGTACGGCGCAGTGCTGCCGATGGCATCCAAAGTCTGGACGAAACGATTCAGGTCAAACTCGCCTTCGCCGCAGAGCCGGCGATTCCACAGACAGTCTTCGATGTACTCATTGTGTTCGGGCTCGACCGTCCCGTCGTTGATCTGGATCGAGGCCACCATCTCACCGGGGAGGGCTTCGAGCTGGTCCCAATGCGCGCCACCACGGAGCAGATGCCAGGAATCGACGCAGAGGCCACCGTTGCTGCGGCCGGCTCCCTCGACGATGCGCCGCGCCGTTGCGATGTCTGGAGTCTCCTGGACAGGAATCGGCTCGATCCCAACCAATGCACCGATCTCGGCTGCTCGGTCGCAGAGGATGCCGAACCCCTCAGTCGCCTGCTCGATGGTCCCATCGAAGGCGCCGACAGCGGTGATGTGGCGCGCACCAAAGACGGCCGCCATTTCCATGCACGTCTCGAGTCCCGCGGTGTTGGGCCCCGGCTCGGTAGCCGTTGACCATCCTCGGACCGCCTCGATCTCAACGATGCGGAGCTGATGATCGGCGGCTTGGTCAATTATGTCCTGTGTAGCTCGGCCTTCAGTCGCGACCAGCTGCACATACTCACGGTGAAGCATGCCGATGCCATCGAACCCGGCTGCACCGGCAGCGGCAATCCGGACATCGAAGGGCTCAGCGCCCAGACAGAAGTAGCTGAGCACCAAATGGTCAGGCCCGAGTTCGCTACCTTCGAGAAGGGAGTGGTTTGTCATGGCCCCACACACTAGACCTGGGTACTCGACCTCAACTCCACGAGGGGGATCTCATGAGTGGTCTTCGGGACAGCATCCGCGATATGGAGCCAGCGCCCTACATCAAAGACTTCCGGCATTTCCGCACGTTCAGCGAAGTCAACGAGATTCTTCGATCGAAGGACTTTCGGCAAGGCTCACACCAAGAGAGCCAGCCGTTCTTTGGGAACTCGCTGCTCACTATCGACCATGACGACCACTTCGAGCGCCGCCGGCTTGAGGCGTCACTGTTCAGCAAGGCTGCGCTCGAATACTACGAGCGCGAGGAACTGGTCCCGCTGATCCAGCAGACGCTGGACGAGGCGAGATCGGCTGGCGGAGACGTGGTTCGCGTTGATCTCTGCGCGGTGCTTCGCACGATTCTGGCCAGGATCTCAGCGGTGACAACCGGGATCGACGGTGTGGACACGCCTGAGCGCACTGATGCGTTTCGCGATTACGTCGAGGAACTCAGCATCGGAGTTGGCGTGGAGTGGTCAACCGAAGACCACGCGGAGGTCGTTGCGCGTATCTTGGCCATCCGCGACGACTTTGACCGTGACTTCTTCTCGGCCTCGTTGCAGCGACGCCGCGATCTTGTGCAACGTCATCGAGAGGGGCACCTCGCCAGAGAAGACCTCCCCGTCGATCTGCTCACGTTGTTGCTCTTGCATTGGGACGATGGCTGGGACGCGGAGTTTCCGATCCGGGAGGCAGCGTTGTATCTGGTGGCCGCGAGCCAAACAACCACGCACGCGTTGCCTCATGTGGTCGTGCATCTGAGCGAATGGTTCGCGGAACATCCCGAGGACCGATCCAAGGTCCAGGACAAGGGCTTCTTGAAGATGGCGGCGCATGAGTCGCTCCGCTTGCACCTGCCGGCGCCCGCTCTCCTTCGGATTGCTGAAGCCGACGTCGTGCTGACAAACGGGGTGACAATTGCCGAGGGCGAGCGGGTCGCGTGCCTGGTGACGCCTGCCAATAGGGATCCAGCGGTCTTCGGTTCCGACGCTCGGAGCTACAACCCCTATCGCGAGACGCCGGATGTCAAGCCGTGGGGTTTCGCTTTTGGGGGCGGCCAGCACAGCTGCATCGGCCGGACGCTCGTGACAGGTCTGTCACCTCGTACCGACGATGACGACGGCACCGACGGCACGCTCGTGAACATCTTGTCCGCGCTGTACGCCGCGGGCGCGGAACTGGATCCCGAGGATCCACCCACGTACAACCCGCTCACTTACCACGATGCGTACGGCCGGTTCCCGTTGTTGCTCAGGCGATGATGACGAGCACCGGGGTTTGTCATCGCGGGGTTTGTCATCGCGGGGTTTGTCATCGCGGGGTTTGTCATCGCGGGGTTTGTCATCGCGGGGTT
>CAWKYX010000192.1:0-7389 GCA_963854265.1 Acidimicrobiia bacterium | reverse complement strand
GGTCGTGCTCGACGTCGACTCGACGCTCATCCAAGACGAAGTCATCGATGTCCTGGCAGAACAAGCCGGCAAGGGCGCCGAAGTAGCCGCGCTGACTGAGTCGGCTATGCGGGGCGATCTCGATTTCGTAGAGAGTCTCCAACGGCGAGTCGCATTGCTCGAGGGTCTCGATGAACTGGCAGTGGAACGGGCCTGGCGTTCCCTACGACTGACGCCGGGCGCTCGAACGTTCTGTCGCACACTCCATCGGCTGGGCTATACGACAGCCACCGTCAGCGGAGGGTTCACCGTCTTCACCGAGCGTCTCCGCAAGGACCTCGACATCCGATACGGCCTCGCCAACGAACTCGAGGTCGTCAACGGTCGCCTCACGGGCGCGCTGTTGGGTCCCGTCGTCGACCGGGCCGCCAAAGCGCAGTTCCTCCAAGACGTCGCCTCCCGCGAAGCCATACCAATCGAACAGACGGTCGCCATCGGCGATGGTGCCAACGATCTCGACATGTTGTCCGTCGCGGGCTTGGGCATCGCATTCAACGCCAAGCCCGTTGTGCGCGCTGCGGCCGACACATCGCTCCGGGTCCCTTACCTCGACGCGATCCTGTTCTTGCTCGGACTCAGCCGTGAAGAGATCGAGGCCGCCGACCTCGAGGGTGGCGATTGAGCGCGGAGCCGGCGGCGGGCTCGTTCCCACCCGGATTCTTCGATCGCTCCGATCCCACGAGCGATGCCCTCTTCTACCGCGACCAGCGCCTGGTGACCCATATCGACAACAGGGCGATCGAGGCAGTTGGGCGCCTGTACACCGAACTCGACCTCACCGGCGACGTACTCGATCTCATGTCGTCATGGATCTCACACTTCAGCAGTCCAACGACGTCGCTCACCGCTCTGGGCATGAACGCGTCGGAGCTCGCGGCCAACCCGATGGCCACAGCGACCGTCGTGCAGGATCTCAACACAGAGCCCACCCTCCCTTTCAGCGATGCGAGCTTCGACGCCGTCACTTGTTGCGTGTCCGTGGACTACCTCACCCGACCCGTCGAAGTATTCGCCGACGTGGCCCGGGTTCTTCGCCCCGGTGGCACGTTCGTCTGCACGTTCTCCAATCGCTGCTTCCCCACGAAAGCGATCCGCGGCTGGCTCACAACCGATGATGCCGGTCGCTGCGATCTGGTGAAGCGTTATTTCGAGCTTGCGCACGCCTTCGCTGCCCCGACGATCAATGTCGCTATAGCGGCGGGGCTTGGGTCCGACCCGCTCTACGCCGTCTGGGCCACCGTGGACCCCCGGCCTGACCGCCGGCAGGTGCCGCTCAGTCTCTGACCGTGCGAAATCCGAGGTGACCCGTGCTCGTGTCGGGGCTGTTCCCCGCACGAGCCGGCACTCGGTACCGGTGGCAATACGATGCGTGGCAGAGATAGGACCCGCCTTTCATGACGCGGGATTCGCCTATCGGCGACCCCGACGGATCAGCGCCTTGCTGACTTCGATCGAATCTCGGGTCGAACCAATCAGCGCACCATTCCCACACGTTGCCGGTCATCTCGTAGAGCCCATGCCCGTTGGGTGGGTACGAGCTGACCGGTGCAGTGGCGTAGTAGCCATCACCCTGCTGGTTGTCACCTGGGAACGTGCCCTGCCACACATTCATGAGATGGCGGCCGTCGGGCTCGAGATCCTCGCCCCATGGGAACCTGGCGCCATCGAGACCGCCACCAGCAGCGTATTCCCACTGAGCTTCGGTGGGCAGGGTCGTACCCGCCCAGGCGCAATAGGCCATGGCATCGAGCCATGAGATATGAACAACGGGGTGGTCGCCGCGGGTTGAGACGTCAGAGTGCGGGCCCTCGGGATGAGACCAGTCCGCACCAAAGACCTGTCGCCACCAGGGCGTCGCCACCACCCCTCGCGTGTCTTCGAAGTCATCGGGTAACAGCCCTGCGAATACGAAGGACCAGCCGTAGGTTTCGGCACCGGTGCGGTGCCCGACCGCGTCGACGAAGGCACCGAAGTCGTCGACGGTGACTGTGGTCGCGTCGACCGAGAAAGACGACAGGCCGACCGGATGGGCGGGGCCCTCACCATCTGCCGCGTAGCCGCGCGGATCGTCGCTGCCCATCGTGAACCTTGTTGCAGCGAGCGACACCATTAGCCGGTCTGCCCCCGACACGAGGCCCGATGGTTTCCTATGACCAGGGCTTGTCGCTGCGCCGTCGCGACTCGGGCTACAACACGGCGAGTCGGTCATTGCCATCCGTCTCGCCGGATCGACTCGCCATCGGCGTCGACGCCCCGGCCAGCCCAGCGAATCGCACCGGGTGTCGCCGAGAATCGCGCCACCAGGTTCTGCATGGGGGTGCCATCTACCTCGGTGATCGCTTCGCGCTCCACGACATGAGGGTCCGCCACCAAGGCCGCAACATCCAAGATCGGTGCAGCAGCAATATGCAACTCGCCAAAGACTCGCATGATCTCATCGGTGTCGCGGGCGCCTATCCACGACCGCAAGGCTCCGTCGACCTCATCGCGGTTGGCGATGCGCCCGGCGAACGTGGTCATTCTCTCGTCGCCTTCAAACCCCAGGAGCGCCATCACCCGCGCAGCCACGCTGTCACTCGACGCGCTCAGCGCGATCCACTGGCCATCGCTGGCCTGGTAGGAACCTCGAGGGACCGTGTAAGGCAGCTGCGACCCCATGCGGGGCTGGAGGTACCCCTGATCGATCCAGACCGCAGCCAGCGGCCCCATGAGCTGCATCATGGACTCCAACAAGTTGATGTCGACCACCTGCCCGACACCGGAGTGCAGCGCCACCATCGTCGCGAAGGCGCCGGCCAGCCCGGTGACCTCGTCCGTGAGCGCGATCGGCGGCAACAGTGGTCCCCCGTCGGCCTCGCCGTTGATCGATGCCAACCCCGACATTGCCTCGGCCAACGTCGCGAACCCGGGCCGGTCTTTGTACGGACCGGTCTGGCCGAAGCCGGTCACGCGAAGGATCACCAAACCCGGGTTGGCCTCCAGCAAATCGTCGGGAGCCAGACCCAACGCCTCGAGTTTGCCGGGTCGGAAGTTCTCGACCAGCACGTCAGCCTCAGACAGGAGCGAGCGCATGACTGCCAGGTCATCAGCATCCTTGAGATCGAGGGTCGCCACACGCTTGCCACGATTGACGTACTTCCACCAGTACGTCATCCCGTCTTCTTCGTCGTACCAGCCCATCCCCCGCATGGTGTCGCCCCTCGGCGACTCGATCTTGATGACGTCGGCTCCGAAGTCCGCGAGGTAGCGAGCCGCGTGCGGCCCGGCCAGTACCGTCGATAGGTCAATGACACGCAGCCCAGCCAATGGTGCTACCGGATCGTCGGTCATGGGAGCCCGGCATGTGGCTGGTCAACGGTCATGGCGTAGATCGCTCCGCCTGCCTTGCCGGCCACCTCGTCGGGATGCGCTCCTGGAGATGTCAACACGTAGAGCGTGCAGCCATCGTCACCACCCAACGCGCAGGCGTAGGTGGGGTCGGGCGTCGCTACCGTGTGGGTGACCTCGCCCCCCTCGAGCACACGCACGACTTGGCTGCCCAACGCGTCCGAGAACCAGATGCCGCCCGCTGCATCAAGGGTGCAGCCGTCGGGGGCGGTCCCAGCAATGTCAGCCCATCGCCGACGGTTGGTGAGGGTGGCGTCGTCTTGGATGGTGAAGGCTTCATACCCGCCGCCGAAACTCTCGCCCACGATGAGGGTCAAGCCATCGGGGGTGATGACCGACCCGTTGGGGAACTTCAGGTCTTGGGCGGCAACCTCGGTCGAGCCGTCTGGGCGGACGAGGACCAGCGCAGCTCCGACAGGGTCCGCTCCGCCCTCGAGATCGAAGCCGAAATTTCCCACGTAGGCATTGCCCGAAGCATCCATCACCATGTCATTGCAATGCCAAGTGGCCAGGTCGCTCAGGTCGGCGTGCTCGACCAAGTGACCGTTGGACTCGCGCAGCAGCTTGCGGTCAACCATCGAAACCACCACCAGGCTGCCGTCGGGCATCCACCCAAGACCCGAAGGTCGGTCTGCGAGACCACTGTGGATTGCCTCGCGCTCGCCAGTCGGCGAGACCGCATAGACGATTGCCTGGAAGAAGTCGGAGTACCAAAGCCTGCCGTCGTGCCAGCGCGGCCCTTCTCCAAAGTCGAGCCCATCAACGAACAGATCCCAAACGGCCATCGCTCTCCCGTTCACCGCTCACCTCTTCCCATGCGTCGTGTCCCGTGCACCGTCCGCAGCAGACGTTAGCGTCGACGGCTCCGTGAGACCCACTGGTCGCGCCAGTCGCTGGCCACCGGGCACGGCCCACTCCTAGGCTGGCTCGGTGACCGCCCTCGATCTCGATTTTATTCGCGAACAATTCCCTGCCTTCGCCCACCCTGACGCGGGCCAATGGGCCCACCTCGAAAACGCTGGCGGCAGTTACGTCCCAAAGCAGGTCATCGATCTACTCAATGGTTTCTTCACCGCCACCAAGGTGCAGCCGTATTGGGCGTTCGAGCCTTCGACCCGTGCGGGCCATGCCATGGACCTCGCGAAGGCACGGCTACCTGCAACGTTCAATGCGGACGCGGACGAAGTCCATTTCGGGCCGTCGACCACGCAGAACACCTACGTGCTGGCCCATGCACTTCGCGCCACCATGAACGTTGGTGACGAGGTCATCGTCACCAACCAGGACCACGAGGCCAACGTCGGCTCCTGGCGCCGCCTGAGCGAGACAGGCATCGTCGTCAAGGAATGGCCGGTTGACCCCGCAACGGGGATGCTGGACGTGGCCGATCTCGGAGCGTTGCTCACCGACCGGACCGCGCTCGTCGCCGTGACCCATGCCTCCAACGTGGCAGCCACAATCAACCCGATCGCCACAATCGCCGACATCGCTCATGCTCATGGAGCACTGCTGTGCGTCGACGGCGTCGCCTATGCGCCCCACTCAGCTGTTGACGTCGGCCAACTCCGCTGCGACATCTACCTCTACAGCGCCTACAAGACCTTTGGGCCCCACGTCGGCATGATGTATGTCGCGTCGGGCCTTGCTGACCGCGTGAGCAACCAAGGCCACTATTTCAACGGGGACACCGCGACCGGCAAGCTGGTCCCCGCCGGCCAAAACCACGCGGAGGTTGCCGCCACAGCCGGAGTCATGGGCTACTACGACGCGGTGCATGAACACCACTTCGACCATCCACCGGTCGATGACACTGCACTGGTGCGCGAGGTGTTCGGCCTCTTCGCAACGCACGAGCAACACCTGATGACACCTCTGGCCGAGCTCTTGAACTCTCGCGATGAGGTCCGCCTGGTTGGGACCCCATCAGGAGACCATTCCCACCGAACGCCGACATTCGCTTTCTCGACACCCAAGCTCAGCTCCAGCAAGGTCTATGACGCCTTGATCCAGGCCAAAGTCTCGTGCGGCCATGGACAGTTCTACGCACCTCGCCTCATGGCATCGCTTGGACTCGACCCCACCGACGGCGTCGCCCGGCTGTCCCTCGCGCACTACAACACCGCGGACGAGGTGGAACGAGCTCTCCACGTGCTCGACACCATCCTCTGAGTTCGGCCAACCAGTCGACGTCCGCGATTCGTCGACAGCTAGTGACGGTCGACCAACATGGCCATGGTCTAAGGGGCTCAGACGAGCCATGATGTGAACATGGCGCAGAGCAAAGACCCGCCACGGCCGGAGATCCAGATCGTCTTCGAGGGCGATGCAGAAAAGGCGCGGCCGGATTTCTTCGCTCAAGACGGTGACAAGCCCCAGCCAACGAGCCACGTCGTCGGTAATGACCGACTCGCAGCCCTCGTCGGCGCGGTCAGCGACACCGTCGACGAGCTCCGCGAACAACGACTTGCCGTCGCCATGGCTGGATCGGGCAGGTCGCTCCATGGATTCTTCCCCGAACGCGTTGCACAGGTGATCCAAGCCACCAAGGCGCCGCTGGATCTCGTCCTGGCCCTCCTCAGCGATGGCATCGCCGCCGAGACGGCTCTGAAACTCGACGACACGCGCCCAACTGTCAAAGAAGGTGTTGCCTCGTTCAGCGGCAAACTCCGGGTTCCGGGACCATTCGGGTCAAGGCCCGTCGATCTCCGGGTCTACCCGACCGCCTCGGCGAACCTGACTGTGCTGGAGCTCATGCCCCAGCGCCGGTGGATCCCCCAGACAGCGCGCTATCTCCGGACGGGAGTCCCGACCGTCACGCGGCTGACAGACTTGATCGAAGCGGGCATGGAGGCCCACGACGCGTAGTAGCTCTCTGAGATCAGTCGGCGGAGGTCGATGCTCCGTGGGCTTCTTGCTCGAGATCTAAGAGGAACTGTTTCGCGCTGAGGCCCCCGGCAAATCCTGTCAACGAACCGTCTTTGCCGACGATCCGATGGCACGGAAGCACTATCGAGACCGGGTTGCGCCCGTTGGCAGCGCCCACCGCCCTGACCGCAGTCGGGCGGCCAATCTGTATGGCTTGCGCGCCGTAGGTCGACGTCTCGCCGTAGGGAATCCCAGACAACGCTTCCCAAACTTGGACCTGGAACTCGGTGCCTCGTAGATCGAAATCGATGTCGAACCTTGTCCGGTCGCCGGCGAAGTACTGCTCGATCTGACACGCGACCTCATCGAGGACTGGGTGCGCCACCGCCGGTTCGGGCGTACTCGGGAGTCGTACTCGATCATCGTCGCTCGGCCACAAGACCGCTCGCAGCCCACAGTCCGATGCGACCAATGTCAGATCGACGACCGGGGTTCTCACTACCTTGCTGGAGAGCGACTGTTCAGTCATCGTGTCCTCCGTGTTGGGTTGGGTTTGGCTGGAGCTTCCGCCGTCACGGCAGCCCATAGGTGGTGGGTGACATAGGTGCGCCACGGCGACCAGCGATGACCATGCTCGGCCAACGCACCAGGGTCGCTCGGGAGTCCGAGGGCCTCCGCTCGACGTCGCACGATTAAGTCGCCCGTCGGCAAGATGTCGGGATCGCGCATCGCCCGCAGCGCGATGTAGTCCGCCGTCCAGGGGCCGACACCTCGGATCGCCAGGAGCGTGGCCCGCACTTCGGCACGGTCTGCCCCTGGGTCAAAGATCACGGTCTCGACGCATAACCGTGCGAGCTCGCGGACAGCCTGGCGCGTTCGGTTCGTCATTCCAAGATCAGCCAGTTCAGCATCGGCAAGGACAACAGGTTCAGGGAAGGCCCTCAACTCGCCCACGGCATCCACGGGCGTCCCGAGCGCGTGCACCAGTCGTGACGCGAGCCCGCACGCCGCTCGGACCGAGATCTGCTGTCCCAATACTGCGAACACAGCCGTCTCGAACCCATCAACCGACCCCGGCGAACGGAGTCCAGGCCTCGC
>CAWKYX010000191.1:0-7393 GCA_963854265.1 Acidimicrobiia bacterium | reverse complement strand
TGGATTTCTGTTTTCATGGGGTTGGGGTTCACGTTCTATTCGGGGGCGCTCGAAGCGTGGCTCGTGGATGGGCTCAAAGCCGTGGACGGCGACCACGACCTCGATCATGTCTTCGCCCGAGGCCAACAAGTCAGTGGCGCGTCGATGTTCGTCGGCACCATTGCCGGAGGTTTCTTGGGTCAGGTCGACCTGGTGGTCCCGTTTGGGGTCCGCGCCGGGCTCCTCGTCATCGTGTTTGTTGTCGCAAGCAGGTCGATGCACGAAGTCGGCTTCATACCCACGACGCTGAAGTGGAATGAGATCCCTGCCCAGATGCGCCACCAGGCCGCCGTTGGACTCTCGGCCGGCTGGGGCCATGGTGGGCTGCGACTGCTCATGATCGCCAGCGGCATACGGGGCGTCTTCTTTGGATGGGCGTTCTACGCGTCGCAGCCGTACTTCCTCGAACTCCTCGAACGTGATGCAGTCTGGGTAGTCGGGCTGGTGACAGCAGGCGTTTCCCTGTCGACCATCGTGGGCAACCAGATCGTCGAAGTCGTGAGTCGACGCTGCGGCAGGCGGAGCACGCTACTGATCGCGAGTTCGGCGGTGAGTACTGCTGCTGCGGTCACCATTGGGCTGACGTCGACGTTCGCTGTGGCCGTCGCCGCTCTGTTCGTGGTGGCTACATGCATGGGAGTGATTTCGCCGGTTCGTCAGGCGTACCTCCACCAGGTCACCGAGAGCGAGCACCGGGCCACAGTCATCTCATTCGACGCCATGGTGGCATCGATGGGTGGTGTCGGGGGCCAAGTTGGCTTGGGCGCACTGTCGGACAACCGGTCCTTCAGCGCCGGCTATGTGGTTGGTGGCGGCGTGACCGTGGTGGCGATCCCGATTCTGGTGTTGCTCCGGCGCTGGGGTGGACCAGGCGACCTCCTGAGCGCACCCGATGATGCCGGATCCGACCAAACCTGCCCCGCCGGTCTGCCACGAGTCACCGGGGTCGAGGCGTTGCCGGTACCGCTTCTTACCGACCCCTGAGGCATCCGCTGTTGTCTCGCAGCACGGAGGTGGGCGGTACCCTCGGAGCCATGGCTGCGTCCATGGGTGCCTGGCTGATTTGTGAGGGAACTCCGGTCGCGCTCGAGGTGGCGTCTACCGCTCGTGCTCGACGGCGGGGGCTGCTGGGCCGCGACGGCATCGGCGGCGTGCTCTTGCTGTCCCCAGCGCGGGGTGTGCACACCTTCCGGATGCGGTTCGCAATCGACGTCGCCTATCTCGACCGCGACCTCTTGGTCCTGGCCGTCGAGACCCTGGTTCCCAATCGAGTTGGGCGCCGCGCCCGCGGGACCCGCCAGATCCTCGAGGCGCAGGCGGGGTGTTTCTGCGAATGGGGTCTCGAACGTGGCGTACAACTCGTGGTGCCGACCTCGGAGTCCGGGCTATGAGCCGCCCAGCAGCGCTGATTCTGATTGGCACCCCTATTGGCAATCTCGGCGATCTGTCGCCTCGCGCTGTCGAGGAACTCGCAGGAGCCTCAGTGATTTGTTGCGAGGACACACGGCGGACCGGACGGTTGCTTCAACACGCGGGGATCGACCGGCCAAAGCTGTTGATGGTCAACGATCACAACGAGTCCACCCGGCGGATACAGGTTGTCGAGCGCCTCGACCTCGGCGAGCGGGTCGCGGTGGTCACCGATGCAGGGATGCCCGGGATCTCCGACCCTGGCGAGCGCCTCGTTGCGGCCGCGGTCCGAGCCGGCCACACCGTCGAGGTGGTCCCAGGACCATCAGCCGGCGTGACTGCATTGGTTGCGAGCGGCCTCCCGACAGCGCGCTATGTCTTCGAGGGCTTCTTGCCGCGCAAGGCGACCGCGCGGGCAGAGCGTCTGCGCTCGTTGGCGGCGGAGCCTCGAACGCTTGTCATCTACGAAGCACCGCACCGAATCGTCAGGACGTTGACGGATCTGGCGGCGGCGTTCGAACCAACGCGGCGGGTGGCGGTAGCCCGCGAGCTCACCAAGCTGTACGAAGAGGTCTGGCGAGGTTCATTGGCCGAGGCCGCGGCCTGGGCCACTGAGACCCCGCCTCGGGGCGAGATCGTCGTCGTGGTCGATGGAGCCCCCGATCCAGCGCCTCCCACTGATGACGACGTCGTCGCCGAACTCCGGCGGATGCTCGACGATGGAGCGACGACCCGCGACGCAGCCGCCGAGGTTGCCTCAAGGCTTGGCTTGGCGAAGAAGCGGGTCTACAACCTTGCATTGAGCCTGGGCCGATGAAAGGTTCGTGCCGGTGAGCGCCCTCGAGCGTTTTGATGCTTGGGTCGATGACCTCGACGAGGTCCTCACCAACGCAACCAACCCTGAGCTCAGCGAGCTCTATGACCCGGTGACGGTGAGCGCGATAGATGCGCGGACCGGAGAGCCCTCAGCGAAGAGGCGAGCGCCGCGATGGCGTGGCGGTGCCGCTGCGGTCACCATGGCGGTGGGGGTTGTGCAGGGTTTGCGCGATGTTGTCGACGACGACTTCGATCCAATCGTCGAGATCGACGAGGGCTCATGCGATCATCGCCGGCGAGCGGTCACCGTGCACTTGGTGCCCGGCGACCCAGCGGCGGGCGTCGCTGTCGTCCGCCGATGGTTGCTCTGACGTCGATCAACCACACCAAAACGGCGCGAACGCTGGCTTGACCAGGCCTTTTTGGGGGCCATCCCCAAAAGTGTCACACCCCTTCTCCACAATGGTTACATGATCTTCATCGTGGTTCTCGCCTCCATCGTGATCGGGCTTGCTGCCGGAGCCGTTGTTGCCCTCGTGGTGGCCAAACGTCAGCAGGATCAACAAGCCCAGCAGCACCAACAATTGACTGATCAGCAGGTTCAAACTCAGCTCGACGTCCAGGCCGCTGCGGTCGACGCTGCGGTGCGTCAGGTGCTTCAAGAGCGCGGCGCAACTGCAGTTGCGACCGCCGCAGCAGTGACCGCCGATCGCGAGGCCACCGTGACCGCTGCGGTCGACAATGCGGTGCGAGTCGCAACAGCGCAGCTAGACGCACGCATGAACCAAGGGTCCAAGGAGCTCGATCTGCGATCATCGTCGTTCAACGAGCGGGTCGAGTCCATTGGCGGTCAGTTGGATAAAGTCCAGAACCTGGTCGCCCAGCTCCAGAAAGAGAAGGCATCACAGCACGGCCAGCTCGTGTCCGAGCTCAAGACGGCTGCCGCTCGCACTCGAGAGCTCCACGACACGACTGCCCAGTTGCGCGAAGTGTTGGCCAGCCCTAAGGCGCGCGGCCAATGGGGCGAACGGATGGCCGAAGACGTCCTCCAGGCTGCGGGGTTCCGCGAAGGGATCAACTACGACAAGCAGAAGATGCTGCCCGGTGGGGGCGTGCCCGACTTCACTTTCCGTTTGCCGCGCGGGCTCGAGCTCAACATGGACGTCAAGTTCCCGGTCGACAACTACATGCGTTTCGTCGAGGCCACAGACGATGTTGCGCGAGATCGTGCCCGGGCGGCGTTCGCCCGTGACGTCCGGGGCAGAATCCGTGAACTTCGAGACCGCGGCTACATCGATGCCGAGCGCACGGTCGACACGCTGCTCTTGTTCATCCCCAACGAGAGCGTTTACGCGTTCGTGCACGAAAACGATGCCGGCCTGATCGATCAGGCTCTGAAACAAAAGGTCGTGCTGTGCTCGCCGCTCACGCTGTTCTCTGTGCTGGCCATTGTGCGCCAGGCAGTGGACAACTTCCGCCTTGAGCGACGCAGCAGCGAGATCCTCGATTTCTTGGTTGAGTTCCAAGGTGAGTGGAATAAATTTACCGAGCATTTCGACAAGACTGGCCGCCAGCTCGAGACGTTCCAGAAGTCATGGGAGTCCCTCGGGAGCACCCGTCGCAACCAGCTCGAACGCAAGCTGCGTCGCATCGACGAGCTCGAAGGAGAACAAGAGTCCAAGGCAGAGTTGGTCACACTGGTCGAACCCGAAAGTCCCCGTAATCGCACGAGCGAGGCGCCAACGTTCTTGCCGTCGGTGGGCGAGGCCAGCTGAGCGTCGACGCAGACTGCCCGGTCTGTGGCCCCGGTCACTGGCTCCCGTGGCAATAGCGCCGGGGCTCGGTGACGGCGACGGTACTCTGAGCGTCTATGAGTACCCCTGTTCTTGTTGCAGTCGCATGGCCCTATGCCTCGGGCTCGCGTCATCTTGGCCATCTTGCCGGCGCTTATCTGCCAGCCGATGTTTTCGCCCGGCATCAGCGGATGATCGGCAATGACGTCTTGATGGTCAGCGGCTCCGACGTGCATGGAACGCCGATCACGATTCGGGCTGAGGAAGAGGGCGTCACGCCGGGCGACATCGTGGATCGCTATCACGGCGAGATCGTGCGTCAGTGGGGCGAGCTGGGGATTAGCTGGGATCTCTACACGACCACGGGCACGGCGAATCATGCAGCGACGACGCAGGAAATGTTCCTGGCCCAGCTCGAAAACGGTCATATCGACCGGCGCATCAGCGAGCAGTTGTTCGATCCCGAGCGCGAGCGTTTCCTGCCCGACCGTTTCGTCGAGGGCACCTGCCCCCACTGCGATTACCCCGACGCCCGAGGCGATCAGTGCGATAACTGCGGGCGCACGCTGGACCCCACTGATCTTGTTGACCCTCGCTCGAAGTTGTCCGGGGCGACGCCGGTCCTGCGCGAGACCGAACATTTTTACTTCCGCTATTCCGACTTCGCCGACAAGCTCAAGAGCTATCTGAAGACGAAACAGGGTTGGCGCCCACATGTGCTCAACTTTGTGACCAGCTGGCTTGACGAGGGCATGCTCGACCGAGCCATCACGCGCGACATCGAGTGGGGCGTCGAACTCCCCGTCGACGACTTGGGGCCGGGCAAACGAATCTACGTCTGGTACGACGCAGTCATTGGGTACCTGTCGGCATCAAAGGAGTGGGCGCAGTCGACTGATGATCCCGAGAGCTGGAGGCGTTGGTGGCAAAACCCTGATGCCCGCCACGTGTATTTCATCGGGAAAGACAACATCCCCTTCCACGCCCTGTTCTGGCCGGCGCAGTTGATGGGCGTTGGAGATCTCATCGAAGGTGGTGAGCTTCACCTGCCGGACGACATACCTGCCAACCAATACGTGACGTTCAGGGGCGGGAAGGCTTCGGCGAGCCGCGGCGTTGGCCTCACGATCGATGAGGGCTTGGCGCTGTTCGAACCCGATGCGCTCCGCTATGCCCTTGCCGCCGCGTTTCCCGAGCAGGCTGACACAGAGATCTCGGTCGAGGAGATCGCTCGTCGTGTCAACGAAGAACTCGTGGCTACATGGGGCAATCTGGTCAACCGAGTCTTGGCCATGATCCACAAGAACTGCGATGGCACCATCCCCGAACCTGGCCCGCTGGCGCCGGAGGATCACGAGTTGCTGGCAGCGGTCGACGGCTTTATCGAGACTTCGGCGCAACAGTTCGATCGCTCCGAATTGCGCGCCGCGCTGCGCACGGGGATGGATGCGGCACAGGCCGCGAATCAGTACCTCAATGCCACCGAGCCATGGCAGCTGGCCAAGTCAGACCCAGACCGCGGCAAGACGGTGCTTTTTGTGGCACTCAGTGCCATCAATGGCGCGCGGGTGATGTTGGCGCCCTACCTTCCGTTCACGTCGGCACGCTTGGACGACATCTTGGGCTCGGTCGACGGGTGGAGTCGATCGCCACTCGAGGTTGGACGCGCTATCGACAAGCCCCAGCCCCTGTTCGCCAAGATCGACCTCGAGACTGAGTAAGACCCGACGGCCATGCGATTCATCGACAACCATTGCCACTTGGACCCTGGCGTAGAAGGCGATGCGCAGGTTGCTGAGGCCATCGAATCCGGTGTGGCCCGCTTCATCGATGTCGGGACCGATGACGCCCGCAATCGTCAGACAGTCGCATCGGCGGCGCGCCACCCAGGCGTCGTGTTCGCGACCGTTGGCGTCCATCCCCACGATGCCTCTGAAGGCATCGACTCAATGCGCGACCTGCTCGCGAACCCAGGCGTGGTTGCCGTGGGGGAGTGTGGGCTGGACTATCACTACGATCGCTCGCCCCGTGAGGTGCAGCGCGAGGTCTTTGCTAGCCAGATCGGCCTGGCGCACGAGCTTGATCTGCCGCTCGTGATCCACACACGCGAGGCCTGGGACGACACGTTCGCAATCCTCGACACCGAAGGAACGCCCGCTCGAACGGTCTTTCATTGCTTCACTGGGGGCCCCGACGAAGCTGAGGAAGGACTCCAACGTGGGGGCTACTTGTCGTTCTCGGGCATCGTCACGTTTAAGAATGCACCGGAGCTCCGTGAGGCCTTGGGGGTCGCCCCGGTCGATCGAGTGATGGTTGAGACTGACGCTCCGTACCTCGCGCCCGAGCCATTTCGAGGTCGCCGTAACACGCCTGCAAACCTCCCCGTGGTTGCCGCTCGGATGGCCGAGGTTCTCGACTTGCAGCTCGCTGACCTGGCGAAACGCCTTTGGGATACCACCCACGAGTTCTACCGGTTGCCCGACTTCTAGGTCATATGACCTAGGCGTGATCCCACCTTGTTTTGCGAATGTGTTACGAAACTCCCTACGCTTTCCATTGGTCCCGATAGCTATGTCACGAGCTTTCGGAGCAGAGCGGAGGAAGTCCCCTGACAACAACGTCCAGGTCTTGGTCGGTTCTCGCGCGGTATATCGCCGTCCCGGCGGCGCTTGTCGTCGTGACCTTCGCCGCGCTCGCCTTCGGGGCCAACACCGAGCCAGTCGAGGAAGCAGTCTTCACCGTTGCGCCCGAACCCACGGTGCGGTCGACCCCAACGCCACTGGCTACGCCGACTTCGGTCGCTGTTGCGGTCGAGGTTGCGGCGCCGACGGCTCAGGTCGAAGCCACGCTTGCCAACACCGAGCCGGCGGCTCCATCCGCCCCGCTTATCGACGAGTATTACGTTCCGAACTATGTCGCGGCCCAGGACCGGACTGCGACCGGTACAGATCGAAGCCCGGAACCAACGCCTACCCCGGCGCCTGTTCCGACCGCTGTTCCCGCTCCGCAGCCAACGCCACAGGCCACCCCGACCCCCAAGGCCGAGCCAACGCCACAGCCCACTCCTACTCCCACTGCAGAGTCAGAGTCCAACAACAGCGACGACAACAATGATGACAACGACAGCGGCTCATCATCGGGTGGTCCAACTGCGCAGCAGTGGGCGGCTCTACGGAACTGCGAGTCGGGTGGCGACTACTCCATCCTCAACCCAAACGGTCTCTATCGAGGCGCGTACCAGTTCAGCCAGTCGACCTGGGACTGGGTCGCCGGAGGTCACTATCCGGCGCTGGTCGGAGTCGACCCGGCGCAGGCCTCGCCCGCGGATCAAGCCA
>CAWKYX010000190.1:0-7394 GCA_963854265.1 Acidimicrobiia bacterium | reverse complement strand
CGGCCTCTTCGTCGGCAACCCCGAAATAGATGAGGTCGCCCTTGGGGCGGGATCCGGAGGTGGCGATGTGCTTGTACGCGACGGCCATCGATGCGGTGAGGCACAACATGTCCACCGCTCCTCGGCCCCACACCTCGCCGTCGATTAGTTGGCCACCGAAGGGATCCTCGGTCCAGCCATCGGGTGAAACAGGAACCACATCGGTGTGGCCCATGAGGCACACTGCCGGCGCATCGGGATCGGTCCCCTCGATGCGCGCCACCATCGACTTGCGGCCCGGCGCCGGCTCGTAGGTCTCGACGTCGAGCCCAGCTCCTTCGAGATAGGTCTGCAGCAGGTCGGAGTTCCGAACCTCTTCACCCGACTCGACCCGGCCGTCATTGACACATTCGTTGCGGATCATTTCTTGGAGCATCTCGACTGTTTGACCCGTGCGTTTGTCGTCGACATCCATGTTGGGACTCTACCCCTGCCCCGGCGGCCGTGACGGCGCCGTCAGTCCGGCGAGTCGACGAGCAGGGGTTGGATCGCCATCAGGTAGTCGACCAGGCGGCTGGCGACTTCGAACGCCAGGTCCGGATCGTCGAGATCAGGTTCGATCCAGGCCTCCGACACGCGCCGCCAATCCGGCGCATCGTAGAAGATGCCGGCTTCAGCGGGGTCGCCGAGGATCTCTCGCCACGTGTTCTGGCGGGATTCGAGGCCGACAAGAATGGCGACGTTGGTTGCGACATCTCCGTGCTCGGCATGGAAACCAATCTCGAGCGCCATGCCATCGACGCCATCGACGTGACGCCGGGCGAGTACCTGAGCCTCGTAGTGAGATCGGGTTGGTTTGTCGTCGCCGAACCACGCCTTCATGCCCCGACGATGGGTCCGCGACCTGAGCTCGCCGAGTTCGGCGGGTGTGAGCGCACGAACCAGGTCATCAACCTGGTCGAACAGAGGCAGTTCCATTGGTCCAGCCTCGCGCTGACTCGGGGCCGTTGCTATTCAGCGCGGTTGTGGCGTGCTGACCGCGACATCGCTACCTTCGTCGCTCATCGCCACAGGGAGGACTGGTTGTTCACTTCGGCTCCGGACCAGTAGCCAATGGTTCTTGTCGATCTGAGACGGTAGTTTTCGGGCCATGTGCCGAAACATCACTCCACTTCGCGGGCTTGAGCCCGTTGCCACGCTTGATGAGATCGAGGCCGCGGCGTTGCAGTTCGTCGCCGCGCCGCGGCTGGCCGCTCCTGAGACGGATCCGCATGGCTGACAGCGCGCCAGAGCGCGACGTCTGACAAGCTCGACCATTGAAGCGGGCGAGTGCCCGCGCGAAGCTCCAGGAGGAAAAATGGCTGATCTGAATGGGAAAGTCGCAATTGTCACCGGTGGGGCAGCTGGCATAGGGGCAGGGTGTGTCCGAGCCCTCAGTGAGGCCGGCGCCTCGGTCGCGACCTGTGACATGCAGACCAAGGGCCAACTGGTCTGCGATGCGGTGGCCGCCGACACCAGCGGCGAGGTGCGGTTCACCAAGGCGGATGTCCGTAACGCCGATGATGTCAAGGCCTTCGTGGACGGCACCGTCGACGCCTTCGGCAGGCTCGACATCGTGGTATCGAACGCCGGCGTCTGGCGGCCCACCGATCCGCTGAACGACAGCTGGGAAACGAGTGTCGAGCAGTTCGACCTTTTGCACAGCACGAACCTTCGCGGCTTGTACCTGACTGGTAGGGCTGCTATTCCCCACCTGGCGGCCTCGGGTGGGGGCAACATCGTCAACATCGCCACCGACCACATTTGCCCCCCGCCCGGTGCAGCTACTGGCGGCGGGACACGGATGGATTCCTATGACTCTTCCAAATGGGGGATCAACGGTCTCACCCAGAGCTGGGCAAAGCGACTGGGCGATGCGGCGATCCGCGTGAACGCGCTCTGCATGGATGCCACTGACTCCGAAATGGTCCGCTACGCCCGCGGGAGACCCGTCACAGACGAAGAAGTAGCGGTATGGATGACTCCCGCAGAGATCGCCGGGTTGATGCTCGAGCTGATTGGCGAGGGCCCCGATGGTCGGACCGGTGAGAACATCGGGATCTGGCTGAACCATCCGACTCAGCTGCCTGAGCGTTCCATCGTGTTGCCCAGCCGACACCCCTGATGGTGTGACGCAAGTAGCGTCGCTGCATGCGCATCGGCGTTTCTCTTTCATCTTCGCTCACGACTGACGATCCCTCGCAGGCGGCGCGCTGGATGATCGAACGAGCGCGAGCGGCAAATCGCGTCGAGCTTGATTTGTTGTCGCTCGGCGACCATCACGCGATGTCGACGCCGTACTACCAAAACACGCCGATGCTCGGACGACTGTTGGCGGAGTGGGGCCCGCGCCCGGTTGGGTGCCTATTCCTGTTGCCGCTGTGGAACCCGCTTCTTGTGGCCGAGCACATCGGCACTCTGGCTGCGCTCTCCGACGCTCCGTTCGTGCTGCAGACCGGTATTGGCTTTCGTCAGGATCAGTTCGCCGCAATGAACGCTGGCCATGGCACTCGCGGCGCAGTCCTCGAGGAGAGCATCCGCGTGGTTCGCGGGCTGCTCGCTGGCGAGGTAATGGAGAGTGACCTCATGGGTGGTCCAGCCTCGATCGGGCTGATCCCCCGCCAGAAAGTGGAGTGGTGGCTGGCCGGCGGCCCGTCTCGAACGGCGATCGAGCGTGCCGCACGCCTGGGCGATGCCTGGTACGGATCGCCCGCGTTGAGCGCTGAGACAGCCGTCGAGCAACTGCGGGTCTACACCGATGCCTGCGCTGGCGCCGGCCGGCCCGCCCGCCCCATCGTGCGCAAGGACGTCGTTGTGCTCGCTGAACCGGGGGCTGCACGCAAGGTCGGGACCGAGATTCTGACCGCCGGCTATCGGGGCCTGGATGAAGCCTCGGTGCTGTTGGGAACACCCGCTGAAGTCGCCGACCAGCTCGCCCCGTTCGCCGACCTGGGCTTCACCGACGTCGTTTGTCGCTGCTTGACGGTGCCACAGTCTCAGGCGATCGAGTCGATCGAGCTACTGGCTGAAGTCAGGCAACTGTTGACCTGAGCGTCATAGGCCCAAGCTCCTGTGGATGCCGTTCCTCACGATGCCTTGCCCAAAGCTGTCTTGGCTAAAGCTGTCTTGCCTAAAGACGCTTGCCGGACGATGCCGTGGGATCAGCTTCGGCCAGGAAAGTAGAAGCCGGGCCGAATCTCGAGCTCGGTGTCACGTCGTGCACGAATCAGGGCTGCGCCGCGGGGCCCTAGTGTGCCGTCATCGCCGGCGGCCTCGAGGGCGAGGCCAAATGCCTCGCCGGCTAAGCTGTAGTTGTTGACCTGGTCATCAAGATGGAGGCTGTCGCTCCGGCCGACCTCGTAGGCGCCAAGAGCGCCGGACGTAGGACCATGGCCGAGGGTCTCGGAGACGTCTGTGGCGTAGGCGATCATCTCGCGCACCTCGTCGGCCATCCACGCGATCTCGTGTCCTGCCCGCATGGCCGCAGCCGTGAGCAGCTGTTCCATCATCTCCAAATTGACGCTGATAGCGGGGTCGTCGATACGTGGCATGAGTTCGTCTCGGACCTCGCGGGCGAGATCGGTGAGGATCTGTTGTGTCGTAGGTTGTGCCAGCATGGGTCAGCCCTCCGCTGTCGCGAGTGCCGCTTCGAGACCATCGATGGCGTTGACGAATTGGTCGTTGCCGACCGGGATCAGCTGCGAGTTGTAGGCGACTGCGACCCCGTGCCGTTCGCCTCGGGCCATGCCGTCGAGGCCTGCATAGAGCGAGTCCAGCGTGCCAATGGTGGACAATACCTTGAAGTAGCCGAGTGTCACCGGGTTCACTTGCTCCTCGCTGAGTCCGGTCTTTGAGCGCACCGCGTCCAAGAATGTGTCGAGGTGTGGATGGAGCAGGCTGGGCGGGACTGCGGCCGAGTAAGCGGCGTAGTACCCGAGGTCTTCGCGCGGATCGCCGATGCGAGAGAATTCCCAGTCGACCATCTGCCAGCCATCGGGCGTGTCGACGATGTTTCCTTGCTGGAAGTCGCCGTGGACCAAGCGGAGCGGAGCGGGTGCGGGCTTGCGACGCGCAAGCCACGATGCGATGTATCGCACGAACGGGAGTGACTCGCCGTGGCGTTCGGCGACGTTGCGCCACCTTTGGACCAGTGCGTCCATGTGGGCGTCCCAGGATTCGGGCGTTGGTAGGGGCACACGGTGGGGCTCGATCGACGACACCGCTGCGAGAAGGTCGGTGAAGGGTTCGATTGATGCCGACTGGTCGAGGCCAGCGTCAAAGGATGCCTGGAGCGAGCCGCCTTCGATGAAGTCGATCAGGATTGCGCGGGTGCCAAAAAGTGATTCATCGTCGATGTACCAGCGCGCCTGAGGGGTGGGGATCTCTTCGATTCCCGCCAGCGCGGACAACAAACCCCACTCGGCGTCGCGATCGGAGTCCAAGGTGGCGAGTTCTGGCGGCGGGTCACCACGCAGGACAAACGTCTCGCTGGTGCCCTCAGCCCAGGTCAGGTCGACCCGTGCCATGACTCGGCTGAATCCGCCTGTCATCACTGCATAGGAATCGACTGTGGCCGGAGCGACGTTGGCGGCCAGCCAGGTTTCGAGCTTGGCGGGCATGGCTTCGACCTCGAGCATGCTCATCGAACTGATCCCCTTGCCTAGTGGTGGACGGTGACAGGAGCGGGCTTGGTCCTGATCTGGACACGTATGCGGATCAGATCGCCTCGGCGTCGAGAATCGTGAGATGGCCTCGCGCGAGTTTTACCAGTGCTTCGTCCTGGAGGGCCCGGACGACCCCATTGGCTGTGGGTCGGGTTGTACCCGCCAACGAAGCGACCACCTCTTGGGAGAGTGGAATCTCGGCGCCGAACTGGCTGTGGAGTTGGCGAATCGTCCGCCGGATCCGATCTTCAACCGGCCGATGTCGGGCATCCATCAGCAAATCGGCGAGGGCGCGGAGGCGTTGATCGAGGAGCCGGATGAGCATGGCATCGAAACTCGGCTCGGACTTTCGGAGATCGTCGAACGCCCCACGCCCAAGTACTCGCAGCTCGGTCGCGTCAACAGCGCGGGCCGTGGCTATCCGCGGATCATTGGACAAGAGGGCCTGTTCGCCGATCAGCTCGCCGGCGCCCACGATGGCCATAGCGATCACGTCACCGGCCTCGGAGGTTCGTTCGACGATCAGATGGCCGCTGTCGATGACGAACGCCGCGTCGGCGACGTCGCCTTCCCAGAAAAGGACATCGCCGCGTCGAAGTCGCCGAGTCTTCATCGATGACAGGAGCCGAACTCGGTCGGGCTCGCTCAGCTGTGCCAGGAGGGCGTCGAACACGGCGGCCATTGTGGCAGACGCTCGGCGCTGGGGCCTGATCGCATTAGCGGCTTCAGGCTTCAGGCTTCGTCGCGTCGCTTGCGGAGCGTCTCTGCGCGTTTCTCGACGGCTTCCAATCGTCGTTTCTCGCCGGCCAGCCGCCGCTCGGGCACCGCTTGTTGGGCCGAAGCCTCGCGGCCGCTTACGAACATCGGCGACATGATCTCGACGTCAGCTGCATGCAGCGTGTCCAGGATCGCCATTCGGAGCTGAGACCGAGCCCGAAGCAGTCGCGAAGGGTCGGCAAGGAACCCGGCGACGCGGTAGGTGACGCTGTAGTCGCCCAGATCGATGACTTGCATGAAGCCATCCTCCAGCGCGGCGTCGGCGGTGGCCGCCACGAACAACGGTTCGAGCCAGTGGTGCGAGACGTTGTAGCCGATCGACACCGTGGCCGACACGACCGTGCCGCTGGACCGGACGACGGTGACCGGCTGGGTGATCATGAGCGCGTTCGGCAGGGTCGTGAGGTTGCGCTCGGATGTCTGGATCTCAGTGTGGAGCAGCGTCATCTCGCTGACGCGTCCCTCGTGTTTACCAACCTCAATGAAGTCGCCGGGCCGGTAGTCCGAGACCACGCGCAACATGAGGCCGGCCCTGCCATTGGCGATGATCGATTGTGACGACAACGCGATTGAACCAGTGACCATGAGGCCCAGCACGCCCAGGAGGAGTTCCTGGTTGGATCCCTGGGGAAGCGTGAACAGGGTGTAGCCAGGCAGGGGTGTCCATCCGGGTAAATCGCAGCTGGGGATCCAACGACGACTCGACCCCACGGCGCCGGTGAGGCAGTCGCCGCTTCGGCGAGCGCCATTGGACTCTGCGAGTTGTGGCGGACGGGAGGCGTGCAGCCGTCAGGCTCCTGACGCGCGGTGAGGCGGTAGTCTGCGGCGGTGACGATGGATGATTTCAGCCGCGAACAGGCTCGGGTTCTCGATGCCGCTGACCCTCTGAGCGCGTTGCGCGAAGAGTTCGAGTTGCCACCGCGTTCCGACGGTTCGGCGCAGGCCTATTTTGCGGGCAACAGCCTCGGGTTGTTGCCCCGAAGTGCCCGGGCCGCAGTCGAACGGGTGCTCGACAAATGGTCCGAGCATGCAGTCGTTGGTCACTTCCACGGCGAGGAGTCCTGGTACCGCTACGACGAACCAATCGCGGCCGACCTCGCGAGTTTGGTGGGCGCTGCCGAGACCGAGATCGCCGTCATGGGGACGCTGACGACCGACTTACATCTGCTGATGGCAAGTTTTTATCGCCCTGACGGTCTCAGGCGCAAGATCCTGATTGAGCCTCACGCGTTCCCTTCGGACCGGTACGCCGTTGCCAGCCAAGTCACCTGGCACGGTGGCGACCCGTCCACCGACATCGTCGAGATTCCGGCATCCGATCCTGACGCGCTGTCAGTGGATGACGTCACGGCGGCGCTCGAGGCCCACAAGGGCGAGGTCGCGATGGCGCTGATTGGGGGCGTGAACTATTACACCGGGCAGTTCATTGACCTTTCGGGCGTTGCAACAGCCCTGCAATCCCACGACGTCGTAGTGGGCTACGACTTGGCTCACGCTGTGGGCAATGTCGCGCTCCATCTGCACGAATGGGGCGTCGACTTTGCCGCGTGGTGCACGTACAAATACTTGAATGCGGGCCCGGGGGCGACGGGAGCGGTCTTCGTGCACGAACGCCACGGGACAGACCTGTCGGTGCCACGGCTGTCGGGTTGGTGGGGCAATGATCCTGACCTGCGCTTCGACATGCACGCCGAAGCGAGCTTTACCCCGCGGCTCGGCGCTGGCGGTTGGAAGATCAGCAACCCGTCTGTGCTGGCGATGGCTCCTGTGGGTGCCTCAGCTGCCTTGTTTGCGTCCGTTGGCATGGAGGCGCTGCGGGAACGCTCGATGCGGCTGACGGCGTTCCTCGAGGTGGGCCTGGCCACGGTGGCCAACGTGCAGGTTATTACTCCGTCTGATCCTGAACGCCGCGGCTGCCAGCTCTCGGTGCGTATT
>CAWKYX010000189.1:0-7411 GCA_963854265.1 Acidimicrobiia bacterium | reverse complement strand
TTGGTGATGACCGGGGCATCAAGCTTGACCGCCAGACGTCCCGCAGTATCGCGGCCGTCCTGGGTGGTGCCCAACATGATTGCCAATGGTGTGGCACCGCCGGCGATGGCCTCGGCCATTGCTGCGGCGAGCGCCGGCCCGACAAGCCCACCGGCGAGATCCCCGGTGCTCAGCACCTTCGCTGCACCGTGGGCGCCGAGTTCGGCAGCGATGACATCGCCATCTGCGCCGGCATAGATCGCTTCGACGTCGCCCAACTCGCGGGCCTTGGCCAGCAGTTCGAGCGTCATTGTGGCCACCTTGCCGTCGGTGGCTTCTGCGTGTACCCAAATGGTTCCCATGTCGCCTCCTCAGATGACCTTGAGCTCTTCGAGGAAGCCGATGATGCGCTCGTGCCCATCACCCTCGTCCTCAATGACTTCTCCGGATCCGCGGGCAGGAGCAGGCTCGATAGCCACGATGTCCTGTCGGGCTCCGGCCCAGCCGACCGCACCGGGATCGAGACCCAGGTCGGCAACACCAACTTCGTCAACTGGCTTGGACTTTGCAGCCATGATCCCTTTGAACGAGGGGTAGCGAGGCTCGACCACACCAGCCGTGACTGACACCAGACACGGCAGCGGGCATGTGACGTCGTCGTAGCCGGCTTCGGTCTGGCGCTTGACGGTGACGCCGCCATCAGCAACTGCAACCTCTTTGGCGAAGGTGACCGACGGGAGGGAGAGAATCTCGGCAATCATCTCCGGGACGGTGCCGGTGTAGCCATCGCTCGACTCGGTAGCCGCAAGGATCAGGTCAGGATCGGCGCGTTGGATAGCGGCGGCTAGGACCTTTGCGGTCCCCAGCGCATCGGTGCCTGCCAGCGCGTCGTCGCTAACGAGAATGGCGCTGTCAGCGCCCATAGCCAGCGCGGTACGGAGACCGTTGACTTCGTTGTTCGGGGCCATTGACACCAAGACAACTTCGCCGTCGCCATCAACGAGTTGGAGAGCCATCTCGACCCCGTACGAGTCAGACTCGTCGAGAATCAGCTTCACGTCCCGCTTCAGCGTCTTCGTTCCCGGATCCATCTCCCCGGGGTCCGCTGGATCGGGAATCTGTTTGACACAGACGACAACCTTCATGAGTTCCCTTTTCGCTCACCTGGCGCTAGCCCAGCCAGACTGAGGCCCGCGCCATCGCTGACAACTAGCCCGCAATCTACTTGCTCGTGAACGAATTCCCATTGTCGCAACCCCAACCCTGGGTCGCAGGGCGGCGCCAACACGTGCTTTGGATCCCCGACGCGACCAGCAACCGTGTACCGGTGTGACACCGAACCCCACGACTGGCCGACGTGGTTATCGAGCGACGGGCTCGGTGGAACTCGGCGGCCGGCCAGCACGCTGCGTCGCTGCCCGAGACCCGCGATTCGATCGTTCGTATCCGGCAAGTCCCCTGGTCCTGAACAAAGCGGAATACCATTGCTGTCTTGAAGATCATGATGGTGGTCAACCCCTCGGCCTCGTCGGTGACCCCTCGGACCCAGGTCGTCATCCAAAAGGCTCTGTCGGCTGACCACGAGGTGGTGCTGGCCGAAACGAACCGCCGTGGTCATGCCGCTCGCCTCGGCCAAGACGCAGCGACCAAGGCCATGGACATGGTCGTCGTGTTGGGCGGCGACGGCACGCTCAACGAGGCGGCAAATGGGTTGGCGGGAACCCAGACTGCCCTGGCCGCGCTCCCTGGTGGCTCGACGAATGTGTTCGCTCGCACCCTGGGTCTCCCCGACGATGCGGTCGAAGCCACAAGTGTCCTTCTCGACGCCATCGACCGAGACACTGTCCACAGCGTCGGGCTCGGCTCGGTGAACGGGCGCTACTTCTTGTTCCATGCAGGCCTCGGATTCGACGCTGCTGTGGTGGCCCAGGTCGAAAAGCGCGGTCAACTCAAGCGATATGTCAGCCATCCGTTGTTCATCTACAGCGCGATCGACACTTGGGTGCGCCACTACGACCGACGCAAGCCGGCGTTTATCGTGCGCTTCACCGACGGGTCTGTTGTCAGCGACGGCAAGTTCGGCATCTGCCTGAACACCAATCCGTATACCTACCTTGGCAGCCGGCCACTAGACCTCGCGCCTGAGGCAACACTCGACCGCGGACTCGTCATGATCACGCTCCGGAGTCTCCGCCTCTCCAAGATCGTTCGGCTGGCCGGTGGCGCGTTGCGTTCGTCGGGATCGCTCAAGACCAACAAGTCTGTCGACTACCGCACCGACCTGACGGAGTTCACCCTCGAAGGCCACCGACCATTCCCCTATCAGGTCGATGGCGATTACTTGGGAGAGGTCACGAGCCTCCAGTTCCGCCACGAACCCGACATTTTGCGGCTCTTGGTCCCCAATCCCGAGATCCTGGGGAGTTGACCAACGCCGGGGTGCCGCCATTGCGGCTGCGCAAGGCGTGATACTGAGCGAGTGCGCATCACCCTTTCCAAGACGGCGGTACCAAAGACCGCGCTCCTGGTCATTGCGACGATGCTGGCAGCTTCGTGCGCCGCCTCCATCCCGATCTCAGTCGAGGCAGAGATACCGACGGCGATCTCGCCAACACCGACCGCGACTCCTGCCCCGTCCTCATCTTCGGGCGAAGCATCTGCCCCCCAGGATGGCGAGCCGAGCCGAAGCGACGAACAAGACCCGAACGCAGCCGAAACGGCCCCGGCGCCGCTAACCCCAACTGCCGGCAGCGCAGGCCTCAACGACCCTTACTATCCAACGCTGGGCAATGGCGGCTACGACGTCGACCGGTACATCCTGGATCTCGCATGGGATCCGCCCACGGCAACCTTGACCGGCCGAACCGTGATCGAGGCCACGGCAACCCAAGACCTCTCCGCGTTCAACCTCGACCTGTCCGGCATGGACGTCTCAGCCATAACCGTCGATGGGGTTCCAGCAAGCTTTGGACGCTCAGAGGCAGAGCTGACCATCGAACTACCCATGCCGATCGGGGCGGGCGCGGACTTCGTTACCGAGGTCACCTACAGCGGCAGTCCGCAGCGACTCCCTCAGCTCAGCGACATCAACATCGGTGGCTGGTACTTCGAAAACGGCACGGCCTTCGTCGTGTCCGAGCCCGCCGGCAGCTACTCATGGCATCCCGTGAACGACCACCCCCTCGACAAAGCTCGATTCCGGGTCGAGATGACTGCTCCGTCGGATCTCAGGGTCGCGTCGGCAGGGATCCTCGTCGAGACCATCGACGAGGGCGACGGCACCAGTACGTGGATCTATGAAGCCCGCGACCCCATGGCGCCATACCTTCTGCCGCTGGCCATCGGCGACCTACAACTGATCGAACAGGAATCCGTTGACGGGATCATCATCCGAAATGCGATCGTCTCCACGATGGCCGATCGGATCGATGCGTTCGATCAGACCCCACAAATGATCCGAGTGTTCGTCGAGCTTTTCGGTCCGTATCCGTTTGAGGCCTACGGCGTCCTCGTCGTCAACTCCGTCCTCGGGGTAGCGCTCGAACAGCAGACCATGTCGATCTTTGGCCAAGACTTCCTCGGCAGCGGCCGGAACTTCGATGACGTCATCGCGCATGAGCTGGCCCACCAGTGGTTCGGCGATTCGGTCTCGGTCGCCGAATGGGACGAGATCTGGCTCAACGAAGGGTTCGCGACCTACGCCCAGTACCTGTACTTCGAGGCGATCGATCCCAACTACGACATCGATCAGGAAATCGGACTGCTTCTCCAGTTCGATCGAACCCTGTTGTCCAACCCTGTGCCGGGTGACCCGGGACCCGACCAGCTGTTCGCACCCTCGGTGTACTTCCGTGGCGCGCTGACGGTGCACGCGCTCCGCCGGACGATCGGCGACGATGCGTTCTTCTCAACAATCCAGACCTACCTCAAGCGGTTCGCCGGGGGCAATGCCAGCACCGAAGACCTCAAGGCCGTCGCCGAGGAAATCAGTGGCGTCGAGCTCGACCCGTTCTTCGATGAGTGGCTGTACCAGCCCATCCTCCCCGTGATGCCCAGTTCGTCCTAGGTGCTCGCCTGACCGGCGTCAGCGTTCGTGCCATATGAGTCGACGACCTCGCGGGCAACGTCGGGGGTGTCACTGATGAGTCCATCGATACCGATGTCGATCAGCTCACGCATGCGGGTGGGCTCGTTGACGGTCCACGTGTTGGCGGTGAGGCCGGCATCGTGGGCGCGCTCGATGAAACGGCGATCGACCGTTCGGTCGTAAGGAATGACCGCATCCATGCCCGCCTCCACCGCGTAGTCCAAGAGCATCTGCACCTGCATCACATCGAAGCCGGTGACCAACCCCACCGACAGGTCGCTGTTGACCGCTTGGATGCGCTTGACGGTATCGAGGTTGAACGACGTGAAGAGAAGCTCGTCGGTAGGCCGGTACGCCAGGGCAAGCCCAACCGTCGCATCAGATATCTGATGCTGTGCGTCGTAGTCGGGGTCGTCGGGCTCGTTCTTGACCTCGATGTTGACCTTGGCCCCCGAGCAGGCCTCAAGTGCCTCGGCGAGGGTCGGCACCCACTCGGGAAGATCTTCGTAGTCGTAGCTGACAATGAATCGACCATCTGGCAGGTGGGCGTCGTGGCTGATGATGAGCACATCGTCGCGGCTTCGCCGCACATCGAGCTCGATCCAGTCGGCACCCATCTCGACCGCAATACGGAACGCCTCGAGCGTGTTCTGTTGGCGGGCCACTGAGGCGCCTCGGTGGGCAATAACAACAGTCATCGGCCCATTCTTTCACGCCCAGGATCCCCCGTGAGCAATAGGAGCAACAGCAGCAACATTGGCCCCGTGTTGCCCACCTTCACCATGAATCACAAATTCCCCTTGAAACACACGACCCCCAGCAGCTATCGTCTGCCCTCGGCCCGGTCGACCCAGCATCGCATGCTGGATCCGGGTCGGCACCGATTCGCTCGGTGACCATCGTTCACCAGCTTCTTGGGGGAGGCTCACGTGACCATTCAGATCCTACCATTTATCAACGCCGTCACTGACTGGCGGTCCGTGGCACGATGCCGCGACACCGACCCTTCACTGTTCTTCCCGGTCGGCACGACCGGGATAGCACTCGACCAGATCGCAGCCGCCAAGGGGGTATGCCTCCAGTGCGCGGCCCAACCTGAGTGCCTCGAGTTCGCCTTGGACTCGAATCAGGACAGCGGCGTCTGGGGTGGCCTCTCCGAGGAGGAACGTCGCCAGATCCGTCGCGACCGCAAGGCCGCTGTCCGCACGACGCTCCAACTCAGCTAGCTGGTTCGGCGGCGAGTTATCCGCCGAACCCTCAAACTCAGGCAGTGCGGCTCTTGCACCGGTCGGTCTCACCGACCGGTGCTGTCGCGTCCGACCTCTGATGCCCACCCGTGGTCGCCATGGCGCGGCAGATGGACATGGACGGCAGTTCCAGTTTCTTGGCCGGAAGCGCGCTCGACGCGGAGCTCCCCTGCGAGGTCGTGTTCGACGAGGCTCCGCACGATGGTGAGGCCAAGCCCCGCATCGGCATCGAGATCGAAGCCCTGAGGAACACCAGTCCCATTGTCGGTGACCAGAGCGTCGATCCCCGCTTCGGTGCTCTCGAAATGGATGGTGACCGAGGCGCCACTCCGTTCGTCGCCGGGAAAACCGTGCTCGACGGCGTTCTGCATCAACTCTGACAAGACAACGGCCAGCGGGGTCGCCACATCGGTGGGTAGGCGGCCAGCATCGCCGCTGACCGTGAAGCGCAACGGCTGATCGGGCGAGCTCAGCGACTCTTCCACCAGTCGAACGAGCGGCCTTACGACCTCTTGGAACGGCACATCGGAGGCCACCTCCTGTGACAAGAGCTCGTGCACCACCGCAATCGAACGAATCCGCCTGACGGAGTCGTCGATGGCGTGCCGAGCCTCGTCGGCCACCACTCTGCGACCCTGGAGTCGCAGCAGCGATGAGATGGTCTGGAGATTGTTCTTCACCCTGTGGTGGATCTCTGCAATGGTGGCGTCCTTCGACAGCAGCAGGCGATCGCGCCGGCGTACCTCGGTGATGTCGCGCATCAACAACACCGCGCCAGTCAACTCCCCTGCTTCGAGGAGGGGCAGACAACGCAAGACGACGGTGTGGTCGCCGGCCTCGATCTCCTCGCCATGCGGATGGTGGTCCTCGAACGCGCGCTTGACGGCCCGGGTGTTGACCCCAACGGTCGACAAACGTTGTCCCTCCACGCCGCGCACCCCAATCCGGCTGAGGACAGAAATAGCGTTGGGGGACGCAAACCGCACCCGCGCCGACGCATCGATCAACATCAGTCCGTCGCTGACGCGTGGGGATTCCTCCTCGGAAGAATCGTCCTCGGCAAAGGGATAGATGCCCTCGGAAATCATCTGGGCCAACCGACGGAACGTGAAGAAGTAGTTCATCTCCAACTCGCCGGGATGTCGCTGTTCATCCGGGGAGAACTCACGCGCCAACACAGCGATCACTTCACCCTCGCAGGTCACCGGGACGATCAACGTTCGGATCCGAGGTGCGACCGCCTGCAAAATCAATCCGCCGTCGACGAAGGTCCGGGTCGATCGAGCGAGGTCGAGGAACGGTCGAGTCCCCTGCTCGAACTGTGCCCCGACCATCTCGGTGCGATAGATCGATCTCGCGGTCGTGGGTCGGACATGACCAACGACCGTGTAGGAGGGGTGCGCCTCATCGGCGTCGGGGACGCACAACAGCAGGTCAGCAAAGCTGATGTCGGCGAGGGGCGCCCACGTCCGGATCAGCCGCAGCAAATGTGAGCGGTGCCGGTCAGGCATTGTTGGGTAAAGCTCGGCGAGAGACGCCATCGCCCATGTCTACCAGGATGCTCTCGCGTTGGGGTCAACCCAACGCCGGTGAGCTCAGGCCCGCAGCAGCTCAGCGACGCGCGACAGCCCAGCCACATCCACGATGTCACCGTCGAGGAAAGGCACTGCCGCAAACGCTGCGTCGCCGGCATACAGCTGCTGACGCAACTCCATCTGACGAATAGCCGCCACGGAGAAGTCGAGGAAGCTCTCAGACACCTCTCGGAGCACCCCCGCGACAATCGACGCGTCGCCATCGCCCACAGCGTCGGCCAGATCATCACCGAGCTCGTCGGCCTGGCGCCCCAGCTTGCGAGCCGCCGTCGCTGCGGGTTTGGAGCTGAAATACGCGGGCAACACCCGGTTGGCGACAACCCCGCCCAATTGAAGCTGGCGATGATCCAGGGCACCAACAAAGGCTTGACAGTCGGCGATCGATGCCGCCTCAAGCGTGCTGACCACGAGAAAACTCGTCCTCTGATGTTTGAGCGTCCGTTGGACCTCTTCGGCCCGCGAGACAAAGCCCGGATACATCGTCTGAAAGAGGAGAAAAAAGT
>CAWKYX010000188.1:0-7413 GCA_963854265.1 Acidimicrobiia bacterium | reverse complement strand
GGGATTCGCTCCACGCCGGTTACAGGCAGGAACAGCTCGGGGTCTACCCCCACGGGGACGACGTGCATTCGGTCGAGGGGGACCTGGTGATCGGCGTGAATGTCCTTGAGCGAGTTTTCTGAGACCGTGATGACTCGAGTGAGGCGCTTCGCCACCCGTGTCTGCATCTTGGTGAATGCGTACCAGCGGCGCTTGCCGACCCGCTCGAACAGGGTGCGAGCATGCTCGATCTCGATACGGCGGTCAACGGTAATGGGGTGATGGATGGTGCCCAGAACGGGGAGGCCGGCACGCTCCAAGGCCAAGATGCCGTACCCAAGCGTCTGATTGTCTTGCACGATGTCGAAGTCGCCGACGCGATCGCGAAGGGCTTCGTAGGCGCGGATGGAAAACGCGAGCGGCTCGGAGAAGGTGCCCATGCGGAACGATGACACTTCGGCGAAGTCGGCGAACGACTTGATCTCCCAGAAGCCGGGCATGCGCCCGGGGAAGTGGTCGTTGTAGATGTCCAGGCTTGGGAGCTTGTGCAGCGGGACTCGGGAATCGAGGTCGGGATACGGGTTGCCACCGAACACTTCGACGTGATGGCCCATGTCCACCAGCGCCTTGCTGAGGTGGCGAACGTAGACACCTTGGCCGCCGCAGTGCTTCTTGCCGCGATAGGACAGCAGCGCAATGCGCAAGGGCTTTTCCATTGGAGATCCTTCGGTTATCAAGCGCGGGGTTGACGAGCTCATGGTGGGCGACTCCTCGCCTGCCGGCTCGTCTCCGGCCGCGGTTTACAACGTACGTCACGTTATTCGCATTCCCCGATATTCCCTACCTGGGGGGGCGTGCTCTTCGTGTTCTTCGGGCGGCTGCGCGAGCCCCACTCGCCCCACGAAGGTTCCCCGACACGCTACTAGGCTGGTCGCCATGCGTGCGGTGGTGCAGCGGGTGAGTTCGGCTCGGGTCGACGTCGGCGCCGAGACGGTCGGCGAGATTGGTCTGGGCTTGTGTGTCTTGTTGGGGGTCACCCACAGCGATGCCCCGGCTCAAGCAATCAAGATGGCCAATAAGCTCTATGGCGTCCGTCTTTTTGATGATGCCGATGGCGTGATGAATTTGTCGTTGGCGGAGGTCGACGCCGCGGTCCTCGTCATCTCGCAGTTCACCCTTTATGGCGACGTCACCAAAGGGCGTCGACCGACGTGGATCGCCGCGGCCCGTCCCGCCGCCGCCGAGCCACTGATAGATCAGGTCGTCGCAGAATTGCGGGCCTTGGGCGCTGGGGTCGAAACCGGACGTTTCCGAGCAGACATGGTGGTGTCGATCGTCAACGAGGGTCCAGCCACCCTCATTATCGATACCTGACCCCCGAGCCCGAGAGCGGTTCCTTCAATCCGCCGGCAAGCCCAGAGAGGCGCGTGGTTGCCTCAGCCGCTGATGCCCGATCCAGGCGGCTGCGAGTGCGAGGAGGGCGAACGCCACCATTGGCCAGCGACCGACCCGGGTTGCGATCGTCTTGCCGTCTCTGAGTTCGACGGTTTGATGGATGACAGCCATTTCGCTCACCGCGGTCCGTTCGATCACATCGCCGTCGGGGTTCACAACCGCGCTGAATCCGGTTGGGGCTGCCTGCAGCACCCAGCGGCCGGTTTCCATGGCTCGCAGTCGCGAGGACGCGACCTGTTGGGTCTGCAGGATGGTTAGCCAGTAGCTGGAGCCGTTTGTCGGGTTGATGAGCAGTTCGCCGCCGTTGCCGATGGCGTCGCGGACCCTGTCCTCGAAGAACACCTCCCATGAGATCGTGATCCCGAGGGTGACGGGTTCACCGTCGATCTCGATGTCGAGGGTGGCCTCGCCATTGCCTGGCCGAGTGTCGCGGACCGGAAGGTAGTCAGGTGCCAGGGGTTCGATCAGGTTCCGGAGCGGGACAACCTCGCCAAAGGGAACAAGACGCACCTTGTCGTAGCGGTCGACTTCGTCGCCGTCGGGGGAGAACGCGATCGAGGCATTGGCGTTGGTGGTGGCATCCAGACGTTCGAAGATGCCGGCGATCAGCCAGGCATCGAGGCTGCGAGCCAGATCTTGAAGCTCGGAGTACTCACGAGTTCCGGCCAGCAGCGTACGGACGTTCACGACATCTTCGGGCCACAGGACGAGGTCCACGGGGCCCTTGACCAACTCGGTGGCAGCGAGATGTCGTTCGAACACGAGGCGTTCATCGGTGTTGATGGCGCGGGTGCCCTGCTCGCCGCCGCCTTGCACAATGGCGATGTCGATTTCGCGGATCACGTTGCCATCGGGCGCGACCTGGGCCAAAAGCCCGAAGCCGATCACGACGCCTGCCAAGATCGCTGTCATGGGCCACTTGCGCTCTGCCGCTGCCGCCAAGGCCATGCCACCAAGCACGACCAGGAACGCAAGGAGGAACGGACCAAGGATCCGCACGGTCTCACCCAGCGGTGCATCCTGTTGACTCATGGGCAATGTGGCCAGCGGTACGCCGCCGAACGGCCAACGCCAACGCAACGATTCGACGAGGGTGAATGCGGCCGGTAGCGCCAGCCAGCGCCACCGGTCGGGCGGCACAACGGCCGAAGCCAGACCGAACAGCGCCGAGAAGATCAGGCCTTGGATCACATATCCCGGCGGAGTCAGATCGATCATCCAGAACGTGGCGGGGAACAGCCATCCCGCCCCGAACCCAAACCCGCGCCAGTATCGGGACTTGCGGGACAAGGAGTTCTTCACCTGGGCGTCGAACCACGCAAAAGCCACGAATGCCAACGGCCACCACCCCCACGGCGGCATGGAGAAAGCCAAGACGCCACCGGCGCCTAATGCGCTGGCGGAGGCGGTCAAGCGCGTCGGGAGGGCTGGACGATTGGCGGTCAAGGCTGACCATGCTGGCAGCCCGGGACCCGAAAGAGGAACCGGGCGCCCCTCAACAGCGCGTTCGAGACGGGTCGAGACCTAGATTTCGCAGGTATCGGAGTCTGAGCCGTCGCTGAGTTGCACGGTCAGCTTCTTGCGTAGGCCGCCACGGGTCGTGATGCGCATCAGCGAAGCCAGTCCCACGAGCTTGGGTGTGACGAGAACTTTGAGGTCTTGGTTGCCCGTATTCACTCGTCGGTACGGCGAGAGGTTCTTACCTTTGACGTTGGTGTCGACCGACACCTCTGCGACTTTGCCTCAACCAGTGGGGCGGATGTAGTCGACGGTGAGCGTGCCGCCCTTCTTGCGGAGCAGCAGTTCGGCCTCGTCCGTGAGTTGTAGTTGCACGAGATACCACCTTGGCCGTGTTGTTCCGGGGCGCGTTCTCCGGGATCTGCGGAAACCCAGTGTGGCCGAGTTGCATTCCCTCTGCAGCCCGTGGCCTGTGAACGTGTTGCTTCTTGCGAACTTCTCACGTGGTGCCTCGGCGGTCCGGTGGCCCAGATACTCTCGCCACCACAGCAGGAGGAGCTGGGTGGCCGAAACAGGAGTAGCCGAAACGCAATCCCAACGCCGCCCCAGGGGCGGCTTGACCCTCTTTGTGTTGTTCTGTGCTGGAGTTTGTGTAGCGGCATTGGTTGGGTTGCCCGACAAGCTGGTTGATGGGCTGGAGGTGGAAGCCCGAGCGTTGCTGGACAAGCCCATCGGGATCACGTGGATTGTCGGCGTGCCGGCTTTGTTGATTCTTGAGCGCGTCTTCGCCGTCGATCGACCCGACTATCGCGACCCTGCGGTAGTCCTGAGCATTTTCTACTCGCTGATTGCCACGCCCGTCTTGATTGTGACGGTCGCACTGTTCCTCGATTGGCAGAACGAGTGGGTCACCAATCACGTGGCGATCGTGGACCTGGAGTTCTTCCAGTTATGGCATCCGTGGGCTGTCGGCCTGTTCGCGTTCGTGACCTCCGACTTCTTGTTGTGGATCACCCACGTGATCATGCATCGGGTGCCGCTGCTGTGGCGGATCCATGAGGTGCACCACTCGCCGCTGACACTCAACATGTTCGCGGCCGATCGATCACACCCGGGTTCGTCCTGTCCATCTGGGACTGGCTGTTCCGAACGCAGAATGCTGACCACACCACATACCCCGAGACCGGCATTGGCCAGCCGGCGTTCCCGGTACCGCATCGTTGGCTCCACGAGAGATGGCGACGGCATTCGCTGCGCAGATGGCGTGGCCGTTTCCCAGAGAAGGCGACTCCTAAGCAGAGCGCGTGTATTGGCCCGCCTGGCGGGTCTTGGAATCAGCTGATGCGTGCGCCGCGTCTGCGGCCGGTGGCCACGAGTCCGAGGCAAAAGGCGAAGAGCGAGCCAGCGACTGTCGCCAGAAGCCCCACGCGCTCGGGTCCGGTTCGGGCGAGCTGCAAGTTGCGTACCTCAGCCCCGCCCGTGATGCCGGATCCTGGCGGCAAGACAAACTGCGGATTGGGGTCTTGTGGGTCGGGTGACGTTCCGAACGTGCTGGAATCGTCGCCGCCCGTTGGGGGCCGCGCTGGGGCTTGGTGTCTCGGCCGGCGATGGCAGAACGGGGGAGGGCACCGTCGGTCGCGGCGTCGGGCGGTCGGTGGGCCGCGGCGTTGGCACAGCCGTCACTGTGGCTGTTGGCGTCTGTGGTGCAGTAGGAGTTGGGGTCGGTGGTGCAGTATGGGTCGGTGTGGCCGTTGGCGCCGGTGTAGGGATCGCCGACGGGGTTGGTGTCGGCGGCGGGGCAGAGTTGGGACCCGCCAAACACTTGTGGATCATCTCGATGTCGGATCCGTTCCCTGTTGTGAGCAGGACTCCGTCTCCGGGATTGGCGAATTCAAATGTCTCGCCGCCGGCCTCGAGCACCCAAAGGTCATAGTCGCCCCACGTCCAAACGGAGGGTCCTGGTGTGTCCATGGTGAAGGTGAGGCAGGCCGCCTCTTGGGCAGACGCTCGAGCTGGATTCGTGATGCTTAGCATCGTCAATGCCGCGATGGCGCCACCAGGCACGATCGCAGCTCGACCTGTCATTCTGCGCGTTGGGTGCGACACAACCGAGTCGATACCGGCGGTGCGATACGCACCGCGGGAACGGGAATCGCCTCGCGGGCTCAGTGGAAGTGGCATTTGGTTCGGCATTGTCGTCTTTCGTCGACCCGCGGCAGTACGGAATCATCCGGCCACTCGGACGGTCGGGAAGTTGTCCGCAACCTGTCGGACGTGGCGGCTCAACCTTGAGGCGAACGGCCTGGGTTGTTTGACCCAGGGTCGCTGTCCAGGCTTCCGGAGGACGACGTGGCCGGGCCGGAACGCTGTTCGCTCAAGCAGATCAATCGCGGCTGGTGCTCAAACCTAGAGTTCGCGGCGGACACCCGGGCCGGTTGGGCCTGGCGGCGCAATACCAAGATGATCAGAAACGGCCTTCGCCGCGCGGCGGGCTTGGTGGACACAGGCGGGGAGTCCGAGGCCCCGGTACGCGGCACCTGCGACGAAGACGCCCGGGGCCTCGTCGGCCAGTGTTGCCTCGATCCCGGTGACTCGGTCAAGGTGGCCAGGGCGGTACTGGGGGAACGACTCAGGCCACCGAGTGATCCGAATCTCGTGTGGGTCAGCATCGACTCCTGCGACCCATCGCAGCTCTTCGAGCAGCGTGTCCACCAAGTCTTCGTCGGACATCTCCATTGCTCGGTTGTCGCCCGCATGTCCCGCCGAGACGCGGAGATAAGTGGTGGGGCCTGTGGCGAGGTGAGCCCATTTCGTGGACGCTTGGGAACACGCTGTCATGAGCATGCCCTCCGAACGCGGGATGAGATAGCCCGACCCCTCGAGTTCGGGCAGGTCGTGCGTCGCAAACGCGAGCGTGACCATGACAACTGATGCGTACTCGATATCGGCCAGCATTGCGGCTGTGCGCGGTGCCAGGTCCGCGAGGATCGTGGCTGAAGCGAACGCCGGAGCGGTCAGCACGACCGCGTCAGCATCGAACCGGGTGCGGGCATGAATGGTCCAGGTATCGTCCGTGGATTCCAGGCGCCGGACCGGCTGATCCAGGTGGGTGCGTTGTTGGAGGCGCGTGGCGATCGCGTCGACGACCTGGCCAAGCCCGTTGGGGTGGGTCAAGAAGATGGGCGCGTCGGGGTCTCGGCGCATGTCGTGGAGATGCTTGGGGATCGACCGCATCAGGCTCGGGTCGTGTGCCGCTGCTGCGGCCAGTTGGGGAACGCCGGCCTGGAGGCTGAGCATGTCGGCGTTGCCGGCGTTGATCCCCCCGAGCAGCGGGCCGACCAGGCGATCCATGACCTCGTCGCCCAAGCGTCGGCGAATTAACGAGCCGGCAGATTCGTCGCCGCTGGGTGAATTGGCACCGGTTTCGAGGTCTTGGGCGGCCCGCTCCAACCCTTCTGAGGAAAGCAGACCCGTGTCCTCGAGATCATTGAGGTCCAGGGGTACGCCCAGGTACTGGCGTTTGGGGAGCCGACGAAGCGCGCCCTTGAGCCAGACGCGGGCAGAGCCGGTTGCGGGCGGTACCAAGTCCTGCGTGAGGTTGAGTTGATCGCACAGCTCGGTCATGTGGGATTCGCGCACCAAGAAGGCATCTGGGCCAGCGTCAACGGACATGCCGCGGACTTGGGTGGTGAGGATCTTCCCGCCCAGGCGGTCGCTGGCTTCGAGGAGCTCGACATCGACGTTCTGAGTGAAGAGCGTCAGCGCCGTCGTGAGCCCGGTAATGCCTCCGCCAATGACGACGACGCGGCTCATGCTGCCTGCCTCATGGTGCATGCCACGCGATGGGGCCCATCACGCGGCGGTCGGGTCCCAGGCGTGGACGGTCTCAACGACTTTCTCAAGCACCGCAGGGTCCACATCTGGCGTGACGCCGTGGCCCAAATTGAAGATGTGGCCCGGATGACCCCCGTTGCGACGCAGGACGTCGAGCACTTCGGCCTCCACCGCCGGCCACGGTGCACCCAGAATGGCCGGGTCGAGGTTTCCCTGCAGCGCCTTGTGTTCGCCAATGCGTTTGCGGGCCTCGTCGAGTGGGACCCGCCAGTCGACACCGACTACATCGGCGCCCACGTTGCTCATCATTGGCAACAACTCGCCGGTGTTGACGCCGAAGTGGATCAGCGGAACGTCGAAGGCGGCGAGTTCGGTGAAGAGATGCTCGGCCCACGGCAGCACATAACGCTCGTACTGCATAGGGCTGAGCGCTCCGGCCCAGGAATCGAATACCTGCACCGCGCTGGCCCCTGCCCCGATCTGCGACATCAACGATGCAAGCGCGATCTCGGTCAGTCGTTCCATCAACATGGCCCAAAGCGCCGGATCGCCGGCCATCAGGGCCTTGGTCTTGTGATAGGTCCGAGATGGTCCACCCTCGATCAGGTAGCTGGCCACGGTGAACGGCGCTCCTGCGAAGCCAATGAGCGGCACGTCCAGCTCCGCCACGAGTTGGCGGACGGTCTC
>CAWKYX010000187.1:0-7432 GCA_963854265.1 Acidimicrobiia bacterium | reverse complement strand
GCGTCTGCAAGCGGGACCGGCTCAACATCGCCAGCCTCATGTCGATCGGTGGCCAACTCGACAAGCTCCCCCACCAATGCCGTCAATTCAGCGAGCTCGAAGACGACGTCGCTCATGATTTCGTCGCGTACCCCACCCATGTCGCCATTCGGGTCTACCGCAGCGACGCGCTGCATCAACTCGATGTTCGTTCGCAGGCTCGTCAGAGGAGTTCGTAGCTCATGACTGGCATCAGTGACCAGCCGATGTTGTTGCTCGCGGGATTGAGCCAGAGCCTCGAGCATTGAGTTGAAGTCGCGGGCGAGGTCACCCAACTCGTCGTGGCGTTCAACCTCGATGGGATGGTCGAGCTGTTGTGTTTCGGCGACATTGGAAGCCGCAACGCTCAACCTGCGCACGGGACGCATAGCCCGTTCGCCTACCAGCCACCCAATACACGCCGCGGCGGCGACACCAACCCCCGCGACGATGAGGACCACGTTGCGCAGGCCGCTGACGCCATCGTCGGCTTCGGTGAGTTCGCGGGCGAGCATCAACGCACGATCGCCCTCGATTGAGATGGTCAGAATCCGCAACCGGACGCCCTCGATCGTGACCGTCGTCCAGGCCCGTCGTTGGGCTTTGTTCGCTACGGCAATGTCATCCTGATCGACTGGCAATTGAGCTCGAGCGTTGGTGCTCAAGACCTCCCCGCGTTCGTTGATCGTTTGCACGATCGTGTCATTTTCCAGCAGCCGACCAAGCGGCCGTTCGCCGCCAGACGTCACCAACGCGAGCCTTGCCCGCTCGACCAGCTGAGTATCAACCGCTCCGACCGCTTGTCGGTTAGCCGCGAGCAAGGCGACGCTCGAAACCAACAACACCGTGACAGCGACTGCACTACCGACGAGCAACGAGATCCGTGTTCGAAGCCTCACGTCGCTCGCAACACGTAGCCAACACCTCTGACCGTGTGGACAAGACGCGGCCGGTCAGCGATTTCAGTCTTCTTGCGGAGGTAGCCGATGTAGACCTCCAGGCTGTTCGACGCCATCGACGAGTCGTAGCCCCAAACCGCTTCGTAGATCTGATCTCGGGTCAATACCTGGTTCGGGTGTTCGAGCAGCAGCTCGAGCAGGGTGTACTCGGTGCGTGTCAACCCAATACGGTCGCCATCACGGGTAACGCGTCGCCCAAGTTGATCCATGATGAGATCACCGAACGACAGCGAATCGGGGCCGTCGCCTGAATCACCATCTGAGGAGTGGTTCCGACGCAGCAACGCTCGAACACGCGCCAGTAGCTCTTCGAGAGCGAACGGTTTCACGAGATAGTCGTCGGCGCCGGCGTCGAGGCCCTCGACCCGATCTGGGGTCGCGTGGCGAGCTGTCAATACGAGGATGGGTAGCTCGCTGCCCGCAGCCCGCAGCCGACGGCACACCTCGAAGCCGTTCATGTTCGGCATGGTGACGTCGAGGACCATCACATCTGCCGCCTCGGCCGCATCGAGCGCTTCCAGCCCGTCGCGCGCCTCGGCAACTTCGTAGCCTTCAAAGCGCATCGCACGCGTCAAAGCCTGACGGACACCGGGGTCATCGTCTACGACGAGAACATTGGCCGCGCTTCGTGTGGTCATGCCGATGATAGGTACCACGTGTTTCTGAAGGAACCCTGAAGATCAGCCATTGCTGCCGTCGACCGGGGACGCTCATTTCCAGAGCATCAGCGCCTGATAGATGCATCAGGAGGCCCCACGATTGTCATCGGTCAATCAATCACGATGCCCCCCACTAGACGGGACAGACACCAACGCCGTGGATCGCATCGCCGCCCCCTCACCAGTGCTCCCTCACCAGTGCCCCCTAACCAACAGTGACTTCCTCTTCGAAGTGGATCCCGTTGGCAAGGGTCTTGTGCACCGGACACCGCCGAGCCACCAGCGCCAGCCGTTCCCGGTCCGATTCCTCGATGAAGATCTCGCCGGTCACCCGATCAATAAACCCAGCCGCGTCGTCCTCGCACTCCGCACAGTCTTCGGAGTGAACACGGTCATAGTGATATCGAACTGAGATCGAGTCGAACGCCATCTTCTTGCGGCGCGCGTACATCGCAACGGTGATGCTCGCACACGATGCGAGCGCCCCGAGCAAAAACTCGTAAGGATTCAGACCTGTGTCTGTCCCACCGAGCGACTCAGGCTCGTCAGCCGACCACTCGTGACGGCCGTTACTGATGTTGACGTTGAATCCGGCCGTGAGTTCCGCAGTGACAGTTGCCATGCGGTGACAAACCTCTGAGGAGCGAGCCGCATTGCTGCGCAGGAACTGCTCAAAGGTCAGGGATACGCCTCGGCCAACAATCGCCGCTCGTCTGCATAGCTGAGCTCTCCAAGCGCACGATCAACCGGCCACCAAGCTGCGGCATCGACCTCGTGAACGTCAATGGCCTTCGGACCGTCCGCAGAGCCCTCGTCGCAGGTCATGAGGTAGAACACGACGATCTTGATGTTCGCCCCGGCGGCCGACTCAGATTTTAAGTCGGTCACCATGTAGGCAATCGGCATCGGCGGTCCGACGATCGTGCCATCGACGCCTGTCTCTTCAAGCACCTCACGCCGAGCTGCCTCAGCCCAAGTCTCGCCAGCATCGAGGTGACCCTTCGGCAGGGACCAGTCGTCATAGCGGGGGCGATGGACTACCAACACCCGTCCATCGTGAATCACGATGCCACCAGCTGCCCTGTCGACACGAGCTTGATCGAAGCGTCCCATCGCCACAGGCCTAACATGACTCGCTCATGCAGGCTGCCATCTCCAACATTCGCCGTAGGGCGTTACTGGCTGCCCTTGCACTCGGCGCAGTCCTCACCATCGCGCTTCTGCTCGTCCTCGCCGGCGAACCTGAATCGGCCCCTTCGGGCGCTGGCGCGATGCCGACCGTCACCGCAGCATTGTCGGCGCCGGTTCCAGCCACCACCACTTCGCCCACCACCGCCCCACCCACTACTGCCCCAGTGACCACCATTCCAACGCCCATCACAACCAGCACGACAACAACGACGGAGTACCGCGGCTGGTGGAACCCTGACACGGTCGGCCAACCATGGGGCGAAGTTCCTGGCTTGCTGACGTTTCGAGGCTCACCCACCCGCACCTACTACGGCTCGGGACCAATCCCCACCGATCCAGAGGTGTTGTGGCGGTTTCCGCGTACTGGCAGTATGTGCTCACAATCAACAACTGGTGGCGTCACGAGCAACTGGTGCGGGACCGGCTGGACCGGGCAACCAGCCGTTTGGGAACGCGGACCCGAAACATGGCTGGCGTTCGGGGCATATGACCGAGCCGTTCATGTTCTCGATCCCAACACAGGTGAACGGCGCCTCGACGACTTCGTCACCGGCGACATCATCAAGGGTTCAGTGACAGTCGACCCAGACGGTTTCCCGCTGCTCTACACCGGGTCGCGGGACGGCTTCCTCAGGATCCTGGCGCTGGATCGCGAAGGCGAACTCGAGGAGATCTATCGGCTCGCCGCGACCGCTGTATCGCCCACCAAGTGGAACGACGACTGGGACGGCGCGCCACTTATCATCGACGGCCATCTGCTCGAAGGTGGCGAGAACAGCCAATTCCACATTCTCGAACTCAACCGATCGTTCCGTCCAGACGGACTCGTGCAGGTCGACCCCGTCCTGGTGTTCAACACACCCGGTTGGGATGACGAGCTGTTGCGGTCCATTCGTGACAACAACGTGTCGATCGAAAATTCCGTCGCTGTCTCAGGCAACACCGTCTATTTCGCGAACTCCGGTGGGCTCGTCCAGGGCTGGGATCTCACTGGCCTCCAAGAAGGCACGGTGCCGACCCAGAACTTCCGATTCTGGATGGGTGACGACGTCGACGCCTCAATCGTGATCGACGAAGAACAAATGCTCTACGTCGCGGCCGAGTTCGAACGCGGCACCAGCCGAAGCCGCGAAGTCGGCCAACTGGTAAAGCTCGATCCGAGCCGTCCCGACGACCCGCTCGTATGGTCCGTCGACGACCAGCAACACATCGATGGAGGCATCTGGGCCACACCAGCGATACACGAAGACATCCTGATCGTTGCCACTAACGGCGGCAGGCTGATGGCCATCGATCGCGCCACCGGTGAAATTCGCTGGACCAAACTCTTGCCGGGCCCGCTGTGGCAATCGCCGGTCGTGGTCGATAATGTCCTCATCCAGGGTGACTGCCGCGGCAGTCTCCGCGCCTTCGACCTCGTCGACACGGTCAACGAGCCAGAGGAACTCTGGCGGGTCGAGCTCGGCGGATGTATCGAGTCCACGCCCGCGGTATGGCGCGGCCGCATCTATGTCGGGACACGGGCGGGTGCGCTCTATGGCATCGGCGATCCCTGAGCTTGCATCTTCCACGAGCCGGCTGACTCGCTCTCGCCTACGATCGGCTGCTGACAAGGGGGAACACCATGGAACTCGGTATCTGCGTCGCTTCTCACGTGGGCGACATCGACTACGTCGTGCGGGCCGAAGAACTCGGCTTCACACACGCCTGGCTCGCCGACAGCCAGATGATCTGGTCAGATTGTTATGCGGCCCTGGCGCTCGCAGCAGAGCGAACCAGCACCATTCGCCTCGGCACCGGGGTGGCTGTCTCGGCGACGCGCCCAGCCCCAGTGACTGCGGCGAGCATCGCCACCATCAACGCGCTGGCCCCCGGTCGCACGTTCCTTGGCATCGGCACAGGCAACACAGCGATGCGAATGATGGGCCACCGTCCACAGCGCATCGCCGAGTTCGACCAGTACCTCGCCACCCTGAAACCACTACTCCGCGGCGAAGAAGCCGAACACGACTGGGGCGGCAAGGTCGCACCGATTCGTCACCTCATGCCAGATCGAGGTTTCGTCAACTTCGACGATGAGATTCCGCTCTACGTGTCTGGGTTCGGTCCCAAGTCACTCGGCTTGGCTGGCAAACACGGTGACGGCGCAGTGTTATCTATCCCCCCAGACGCCGCCTTCATGGAACGGATCTGGAGCTTCATCGAGCGCGGCGCTGCCCAAGACGGCCGCACCATTAACCGCGACGACTATCTCACCTCCTCGCTCACCACCATGGTGATTCTCGAAGACGGCGAAGCAACTGACAGTGATCGGGTCAAGCACCAGTGCGGCGCGTTCGCAATCGCATCACTGCACTACAGCTACGACCAGTGGCGTCAGTACGGCCGCACACCAGGCGGAGCGCTGGCCACCGTGTGGGACCAGTACAGCGCATTGCTGGAGGAGACCCCTGCCGAACGCCGCCACCAACGCATTCACCAGGGCCACAACCAGTGGGTGCTTCCCGAAGAGGAACAATTCCTCACCAAAGAACTCATCGAAGCCACGTGTCTTGTAGGGACCCGCGACAAGCTGATCGAGAGGTTGGGTGAACTGGACGAAGTGGGCCTCGACCAGCTGATGATTCTGCCGCCCTGGGAACCGCGCTACGAAGTGCTCGAACAGGTCGGGCAGGAGATCCTGCCGAATCTCTGAGCGGTCCCGATACCCTGCCCAACCGGCTTTCCCTTCTCTCCAGTGGTGAATTTCGGCGCGCGCTGTTATTCTCATCGGCTGTCCTAGAGACGCACCCCTCTCTCAACCTCCTCGGAGCGTCATGAGCAATATTTGTCAAGTAACCGGTCGCAAGCCCGCCTCGGGTTTCACCGTGTCTCACTCCCACCGTCGCAACAAGCGGTGGTTCAGGCCCAACATCCAGAAGCAGCGGTTTTACGTGCCGAACGAGAAGCGCTGGGTGAATCTCACCGTCAGTGCCAAGGGCATCAAAACCATCAATAAGAACGGCATCGAGGCAGTCCTTGCCGACATGCGTCGTCGTGGAGAGAAGGTCTGATGTCCAAGAGTGACAAGCGTCCCGTGATCAAGCTCAAGTCCACCGAGGGCAGCGGCTACACATACGTAACCCGCAAGAACAAGACCAACACCCGCGAGCGCATCGAGCTGAAGAAGTACGACCCAGTACTGCGCCGCCACGTGATGTTCAAAGAAGAGCGCTAAAGCACTCTCACAGAAACACGGATCAACAGAAAGGGCCCCGGCGAAAGCCGGGGCCCTTTCTCGTTCTCAACTTCTGAGCCCAAACCACCCCACGCGGCATTGGTACCGGCACCAGTGCGAGGCAGCGTGGCGTCACTGTGGTCGTGGGAGCCTCTGTAGTCGTCACAGGTCCCTGAACGCGCTGGAAGATGATCTCAGGCCGAACGCTGTCCACAGAGGGCGCTACGCCCCATTGGCGGAACGAGATTGACGACACCGCACTGGTTAAGGTGACCTCGCCCAAGTCATAGGTTGCAACCGTCAGTGCATCGCCAAGATCGGGCGTACGCGGCGAGGTGTAGCCGGTGTCAGCGGAGAAACTCCACTGTTCGTGCATCTGGTCAGTCTGACGCCCGGCCGAGTGACCGAGATCGTAACTTCGAACAATCATCCGGTAAGTGCCGGCTGGAACCGAAGCAACCATCGGCCCAAAGCTTGGCGCCGAAGTGATCAAGATGACACCAGGAGTCACACTGACATCGGTGCACTCCTCCTGGCTTGATGCTGGAGCAGTCAAAAAAGCGGATGCACTCAGCACCAGGACACTCGCGACAACGAGTCGGCGGAGTTTCATGTGGGGCCCTCTTCATTTCCGAAAACGGGTCCGGCGGCGGACCGAAGTAGGTTGGAAAGCCGTGCGACAAATGACGGAACGGCAGGCCCGCTCAGCAGCCCTTGGGGCACAAGGCCTGCTCGGGCCGGTGCGAACCTCGACACCCAACTCCGGTCACCTCAGCCGCACCATGGACCGACTCGGAGTTCTGCAAATAGATGCAGTCAATGCCGTCGCGCGCTCACACCATCTCGTGCTACGCGCCCGCCTCGGCTGCCACGACGAGAAGCTTCTCGAACGCGCCTACGCAGCAGGTGATCTGCTCGAATATTGGGCTCACGAGGCATCGTTTATCCCCATGGCTGACCAGCCGCTTTACCGCTGGCGTATGGCCCGAGCCGAAGCCGGGCAGGTTTGGGCCGGAATCGCCAAGTTCGCCGCACTCAAATCCGACTATGTCGCCCGAGTACTCGACGAAATCACCGACCGTGGGCCGCTTGCAGCGGGAGATATCAGCGAAGGTGCCGAACGCCGAGGACAGTGGTGGGGGTGGAGCGACTCAAAGTTGGCCCTGGAATGGCTGTTCTGGATTGGTCAGGTCACGGTGTCGCGTCGACAAGGTTTCACCCGGCTCTACGACCTCACCGAGCGGGTTGTTCCGCACCACATCCTGTCCCAGCAAACACCAACCGAAACCGAAGCCCACCGAGAGTTGCTACGCCGCGCTGCGACACATCTCGGGGTCGCGACGATCGCCGATCTCGCTGACTATCACCGGCTGCATAAACGCGACGCC
>CAWKYX010000186.1:0-7435 GCA_963854265.1 Acidimicrobiia bacterium | reverse complement strand
GCCGCTTCGACGCATTAGTAACCCAAACCCAGCCGGGGCATCCCAACAAGTGCGCAGGTCGTAGGTATCTATCAAACCGGTGAGGCGTCATCCGTCGTCGTGGGCGGCGGAGCGTTCCTCAACAGTCAGCACGGAACGGCCCGGGGTGAAGCTATCGACGATTAGTTCGGGCTCCAAAGCGTCGGAGAGCCGGTTCGCTACGGAACTTACCCCGGTGATTCACCCACTCCGTCACCGTCGTCCGCGCCACGCCAGCCGCCTCTACAGCTTCACGCTGGAGTCGGCTCTCTGGAGAGCCAAGTGGAGAGCCAACGGCCACAAGCACCGGCGGACAGCCACGGATCTCCACGGACAGACACCCGCTGGATAGCAGTCATCTGCACACATCGGCGGACGCCTACGGACGGCTCGTTCCCGCTTTGCAAGCAGGACGTCAGGGGTTCGATTCCCCTCAGCTCCACAAACAAAACCCCTGTTCAGTGGTGGGTTTTGTCTCCACCTGGCCCGACCCAGGCATCGCCAACTTCGCCCAGGGGAACCACAGGGGAACACGAGAAAAGACGAAGTGAGCGGCATCGACCCGCCTCAGGCTGTGTCGACTTGCGATCAACCCGCGCGCCCGGATCTATGACCAAGCGTTCATCGGCGAAAGCGCGCACGGGATCATCGACGGCTCGCACCGGCTGATCGGCTGCGGTTCCTGGGTCCGGCTCCGAATCCATTGCGGTCTCGCCAATCACCGACTCATCCGTCTGCGACACTTCGGCGGTCGGAGTCACGATGAGCCGGATCAGGCCATCGTCGGGGGCAACCGACTCGCCGGTTTCCATCTCGGCGATCTCGGGCGGCGCTGGAAGGGCTTCGGCTTGTTCCTCCGCCGGCGGCCCCCAATGAGTCCGGGCACACCCGCGACGTAGCCGCCGATCGCAGCGGCGACGAGCACGGCGCCGATAATCTTCTTCGGTTCCATCCGCGGGGACTCCTGGCTCGTTCGACTTTCCAGATCTCCCATGTGCACAGTCGGCACCTCCCGAAGGTGCGTGAGTGGTCGATCTCTGTTTGGTCGTCCGACCCGGTTCGTCAGGACTAGCGGGGCCTTATTGAATTGGGCTACATCGTCAAGCGGAGGTTGCGAGCGGACGCGTCTTGGAGTCCGCTCGTCCTCCCGGCACCCTGGAGGTGTGACTCACCCACGCTCGGACGCAGCGCTCCTCGCTACGACGCTCCTCGCGATCACAGCGAGCATCCTCCCAGCATTCCTGACCGGCGCTGTCGCCGTACAGTTGCGCCGCGATCTCGACTTCAGTGAGACCGGTCTCGGGATTGCGTTGGCGGTGTTCTTCGCCTCCGCGGCCGCCGCGTCAATCATCGGCGGCCGACTGACACAACGCCTCGGCGCTGCCGTGGCGCTGCGAGCCGGAGTTTCGGTGGCCGCGGTTGCCAACCTCGCCATTGCGCTCCAGGCCCGGTCACTAGCGACCCTCTGCTTACTGCTGGGGGTGGCCGGGTTGGGCAATGCCATCTCACAGCCGGCTGCCAACCTCCTCATCGCAGACCGGCTCCCCAGGGATCGACTGGGGTTCGCTATTGGACTCAAGCAGTCCGGCATGCCGTTCGCAACGTTGCTTGGTGGCCTCGCCGTCCCGGTGCTGGCCCAGACGCTGGGGTGGGAATCTGCTTACATCGCCGCCGCGGCAGTTGCCGTGGTCGCGGCAGCGTTGGTATCGGGCGAGCGAACGTCGTCGTCGCCGCCCGGAACGCGCCAAAAGCCCGAGACCCCTATTCGCATGCTTGCGTTCTTGGGTTTCGGCATGTTCTTCGGGGCCGCGGCGGCCGGCGCTCTCGGGTCGTTCCTCGTGAGCTCTGCCGAGGCCAGCGGTCTCAGCGCGGGCCAAGCCGGCATCCTTCTGGCCTTCGGGTCGGCATGCGGCATCACAGTCCGAATATCGATGGGCGCGCACGCCGATCGTCATCCTGGCCACCATCTACGGACGGTGTCAGCCATGCTGACCCTCGGAGCCGGCGCGTTTCTCATCCTCTCGATCCATGGATCGGTGTCGTCGATCATTGGCACCCCGCTCGCGTTCGCGACCGGATGGGCGTGGCCCGGCCTCTTCAACTTGGCCGTCGTGCGCGCAAACCCAAAGGCAGCCGGGAGCGCAACCGGTATCACCCAAACCGGCGTCTATCTGGGTGCGCTGTCCGGGCCACTGGTCTTCGGTGTGGTCGTGGATCAGGCCGGATACTCCACAGCCTGGCTGGTCATCACCGGCGCGGCGCTTGCCGCGGCCGCGGTGTTCTTCGTCGCGGACCGCCGCCTCGAACCAGCAGCTCCCAGGAGCTCAGCGGGCCTCAGCCGACCCACGTAGAAGCGAACTTGTCGCCAACCAAGTTGCCGTGCGAAATAGGGCTCGATCGTGATTCGCACACCAAATTCACAACGGCGACCGCTAAGACACTGTTCGCGCGGAGCCTTCATAAAAGCGGGACCGGCTGAGCTGGCACCACCGTTGCCAAGGACCGCGGCGTGGCCGTCTAGGAGAGGACGATCTCGTCCTGGGTGTCACTGACCAAATCGATCACGACATCATCGGCCAGCAAATCGAGTTCTGCATCCACGGGGAACACTGGCCGGACCATCCCAGCGAGCCACCAACCGAGCGACACAAGAACGGCGCCGGCCACAACATCGGTCCAGTAATGGTTGGCGGTCACCACGACAACCAGGGTGGTGACAATGGGGTGCACCACCACGAGCCAGCGCCACCGGGAAGTGGCCAACGACACGACGGCGACAGCCACCAGAAGTGCCCAGCCCACATGCATCGACGGCATAGCCGCAAACTCATTGGCCGCCTTGGCAATTCCGAGGGCGTAGGGGTCAGGCCCGAAGATGCGAGCGGTATCGACGAAACCGGCCAAGTTCAACATCCGCGGAGGGGCCAGCGGGAACGCAAGGTGGATCACGAGGCCCACCGCAGTCGATCCAATAAGGGCCCAGCGGACTCGGGGCATTGCGGTGCGCTTGAGAAACAGGCCCCACAACAAGAAGAGCAACATCGAGGGGAAGTGCGCGGCGAAGTAATAGACGTTGGCACCCTTGAGCAGCCACTCGTAGTCAACCAGCGAGGATTGCAGAATGGCCTCGCTCGGCAAACCAATTCGATCCTGAAACGCGATGAGGCGATCGGCATTGTCTCGGGCGACGCCAAAGGAATTGGCCGTGATTGTTCGGACCGCTGAGTACAAGAACCACAACCCAACCAAACCAACAGCGTTGAACACTAGGGACCGCGCGAGGCTGGGCTGAGTGGAGCGCGATGACACAGCGGGGGCTTCCGCACCCATGTACCGGTCGCCTTCGCGACTCCCCGTGGCCTGCATCAATGGTCCTAACCCGGTCACACACTCGTAACAATCCATCGTAGATCATATTGATGGACCGTCGACAGGCGGATATGCCCACCACTCAGTGGTCAGCCGCGCGGAGCCGTCACAAATGCTCAAGACGGGGGCGACCTGAGGGCCTGGTTCGAGGCAGACCGCGCCCGCTACGCTTCGTCGTTCAGCGAAGGGAACACAGAAAATGAGCCAAAATATCGGTCAGCTTCTGACACGTCGTGCCTATCGGGATCCTGGGCTGGGTGCCGTGTACGAACCCGACAGCGGTCGACGGTTCAGTTATGTCGAAATCAACGCCCGGTCCAACCAAGTGGCAAACGCCCTGACCGAAACTGGCGTGGCCAAGGGTGACCGAGTCGGCCTGTTACTCATGAACGGCTGCGAGTTCTTCGAGACTTTCTTCGCGGTTGGCAAGGTCGGCGCAGTCAACGTTCCTCTCAACTGGCGCCTGATTCCCGACGAGCTCGAGTTCATTCTCAGCGATGCCGGCGCGACTGTGCTGATCTACGGCGAAGAGTTCGCTGAGAACGTCGCTGAGCTCCGTCGCCGAGGCGGCACCACCGCCATCACGACTTGGATCCAAGTCGGGAGCGCTGCCCCTGGTGGCGTCGTTGACTACAACCATTGGATGGGGGCAGCTTCAGCCGACGAGCCAGAAGCTGGCGCGTCGGGCGATGACCTGTTGTTCATCATGTACACCAGCGGCACCACCGGCCTGCCCAAGGGCGTCATGCACTCGCACAACACCGTGCTGTGGGCCACGTTGACGATCGCCGCGACCTCGGACTTCCATCAGGGCGACGTCTATCTCAACTCGCTGCCAATGTTCCATGTGGGCGCACTGTCGCCGGTGATGTCTGGTGTGTTCGGCGGCGCCACCATCATCCTCCTCAAGGCCTTCGACCCCAAGCTCTCTTGGGAGCTGATCCGCGACGAGAAAGTCACGACCACGCTCATGGTCCCCGCCATGTTGCAGTTCATGCTGGCGGTCCGCGACGAAGCCGAGCACGACGCCAGCACCCTCCGGTGGTGCATGAGTGGCGCGGCGCCTGTCCCGGTCTCGCTGATCAAGGCCTACGAGGCCCTAGAGATCGAGATCCATCAGGTCTATGGCCTCACCGAGACAGGTGGGCCAGCCTGCCTTCTTACATCGGCCGATGCAATGGCGCGTGCCGGGTCAACCGGCAAGGCGTTCTATTTCACCGAGGTTCGAGTGGCCCGTGAGGACGGTACCGACTGCGATGCTGACGAGTCTGGCGAGATTCTGGTCAAGGGCCCGCACATCATGATGGGCTATTGGAACCGGCCCGATGCCACGGCCGAAGCCGTGGTCGACGGATGGTTGCACACGGGCGATGTCGCCACCATGGACGCGGACGGGTTCGTCACCATTGTCGATCGGGTCAAGGACATGCTCATCTCCGGGGGCGAAAACGTCTACCCGGCCGAGATCGAGAACGTCCTGCTCTCGAACGACAAGGTCGCCGACGCGGGTGTCATCGGCATCCCGTCGGACAAGTGGGGCGAGTCGCCGCTGGCCGTGATCGTGGCGTCCGACGACAGCCTGACCGCCGACGAACTGATTGAGTTCTGTACGGGCAAGCTCGCCCAGTTCAAGACCATCAGGGCTGTCGAATTTGTTGCCGAGATCCCACGCAACCCCAGCGGCAAGATTCTCAAGCGCGAGCTCCGCGAACAGTACAACTACCCCGCGCCCGGCTGACACGCACCCCCCCGGCCCAGGGCGATAGCTTCTGTCCCATGGACGACAATTATGAAGATCTCACCGAGTGCGGACTCAGCGATGAACTCGAGGACAAGCTGATCCACATCCAACGTGAATGCACGTTCATGTGGGCCAACAAGGGTGGCGAGGCCTTCGGCGTAATCATGTCGTTCCTGGCAAAGGACGGAAAACTGTGGCTGACTGCAGCAGAACGCCGCGCCCGTATCTCAGCCATCCGCCGGTTCCCCAGAGCTTCGGTCTGTATCAACAGCATGGGGACGACGATCGGGTCAGGAAAAACCGTCAGCTACAAAGGCTCGTGCATCGTCCACACCAGTCGCGAGGTGAAGGACTGGTTCTACCCCGAGTTCTCCGACCACATCCGACCCGATAGCGAAGTTGCGGCGCGCACGTTCCAGACGTTCCTCGATTCCCCCGATCGGGTAGTGATCGAATTCGAGCCGGACTACAAGCTCAGCTTCGACAGCTCACTCATGTGGGCTCGGTCGCCCGAGGCCGCAAAGTTGGACGGCAAGTGAGCGGCCGCCTGGAAGGCAAGGTCGCCATTGTTGTTGGCGGCGGAACCGGTTTCGGTCAGGCAACCGTTCGCCGCTTCAGCGAGGAAGGGGCGACCGTCGTCGTCGCCGGCCGTCGGCTCGAAGTGGCCGAAGAGGTCGCCGACACCTACGGCGGCACCGCCGCCCGCTGCGACGTGACCGACGACGAAAGCGTGCAGGCGCTGGTGGCCACAACATTGGAGCGCCACGGCGACGTCGACATCGCAATCAGCTACGCGGGTTTCACCGAGCCGATCTCGATCCGCGACCTGACCCCAGAGCTCATGGCGCCGATGATCGACGTGCAATTCAATGGGGCGATGTACTTCATTCGCCACTGTGCCAATGCCATGGCAGCGCACGGTGGTGGGTCCCTCATCAACATCTCATCGACGACGGCCCAACGGCCGACCACACGCCACATCGCCTACGCGGCGGCCAAGGCTGGCATCGAGTACGCCACCCAGGTCGCAGCTCTCGACTACGGGCCCGACCAGGTGCGCGTCAACTGCATCGCGCCGCACCTCATCGAGACCGAGATGACGTCGGAGATCTTCGCGATGAAGCTTCCCGTCGAAGCCGTGCGACTCCAAACGCCGCTCGGCCGCATGGGGACTCCCGACGACATCGCGAACTGCGCGCTGTTCCTTGCGAGCGACGAAGCCAACTACATCAGCGGCCAGACCATCGTCGTCGACGGCGCGAACAGCACCCAGAAACTGCCCACAGCCGAGGACCGAGAAAACCTCGCGGCGCTGCGGCCCGACCTGCTGGAGTAAAACAGCACGCCGCGCCGCACGTTGGTGCAGGACGAGGGCGACCCACACTGTGGCGGCGGGGCTGCCCGGCCCGCCTGATACCGCGGCAATCCGATATCGGCTCAGGTCAAGTTCCCTCCATGGATTCTCGACTGCCGCGCTCATGTTTAGATGGGGCCTGACCCCAACTGAACATTGGGGGATGAACTACACAACCGGAAACCCTCGGCGTCCGAACTGACGGAGGCCGGCGATTGAGGCAAGATCGAGCGATGTCGTTGTCCCCTGAGATACAGCCGATAGCGGAGACAGACGCTCAGCTGCGAGCCATCCTCGATGACCCGGGCGCAGACCTTCCACCGCTCCTCCCGGCCCTCGCGTACGCGCTTGGTGACACGAGCTTGCTCCCGGGTGACCTACAGCTCGATCCCGCGAGGCTCCTCGAGGAACAGGGTGGGTGGACCGATGAGGAACAACAGCGTTGCCGCGAGCTTGGGTTGAACGCGCTCATCCGGTTGCGTGACGATGGTCCGGCGTCAGAGCTCGACGACACACACCTCGGCGCGATCATGAACTGGCTCACCGGGGTCGAGCTCACGGGGTCCTATGTCCCGATGCTCACCGAAGAACTCGCACCTGCCGACCGTGACCTGCGAGCTCCCGACTGGCACAAGGCCGACATTGCTCCAGACCGTGACTTTACGGTGGCCATCGTGGGCGCCGGCATGTCCGGCATTTTGACGGCCTATCGGCTGCACCAAGCGGGCGTGTCATTCGTGGTCCTGGAAAAGAACGATGGCATCGGCGGAACATGGTTGGAGAACACATACCCCGGCTGTCGCGTGGACGTCTCCAATCACGTCTACTGCTACTCGTTCATGCAAAAACATGACTGGCCCCAGTTCCACTCAGCTCAGGGCGACCTGCTGAAGTACTTCAACGACTGTGTCGACCTCTTCGAGATCCGCGACAACATCCGCTTCGGCACCGAG
>CAWKYX010000185.1:0-7453 GCA_963854265.1 Acidimicrobiia bacterium | reverse complement strand
TTGGGTTCTCCGAGTAGCGTGAGCCGGGTGCTTGGCACGCGCCGGCTGTCGGGGACGCTGACTTCCTTGGGGGGCTACGACCGGTCAGATCGGCTGTCCATGGAAGGCATCACAACAAACGCCTACGGAAACGAGCCTAGTGGCAAGTGAACTCGACTACTCCGCCGTCCGGCGCTATTGGGACAGTGCAGCCAGCAATGCTGCCGCTGCGTCGTACATGGCCCATGAGCAAGGGCTGCCCCAGAGTTGTGTCCGCCACCGGTTTGCCAGCGAGCGCGCGATCGTCGATCCATGGTTCGAGGGCCTGACCAGCGCGTCATCGCTCCTGGATGTGGGGTGCGGCGCTGGAGCGTGGACCACGCTGTTCGCGAGAAGATGCCGACGCGTGGTCGGCATCGATCTGAGCTCCAAGATGCTCGCCGCGGCAGCGGCACAGCTAGGCGGCCTGGGAAACGTCGAGCTGATCGAGGGCGACGCGCTTGAGGTGCCCCTCGAGGGGCCCTTCGATGGTGCGTTCGTGGGAGGCGTGCTCATGTACATGAATCGTGATGACGCCGTGCGCCTACTCGCCCGCCTCCGTGCGCTCGTACCTACCGGACCGATCGTCCTGCGAGAGTCGACCGTTCGCAGTGGCGTCGAGGTGAAGAACGCTGACTACCAAGTGGTCTATCGATCGCCGAGCGAGTACGGGGCGATCGCGAAAGATGCAGGCCTGCGAGTGAAAGCAGTCGAGCGAAACCGTGGCTACGCAGACATGGAGGTCGCGGTCGAGATTGTCAACCTCATCCGCCGCATTCCCGCCCTCGGTCGACGCCAGCCCGGACTCGTCGGGCGCCCCCTGTGGCACGCCATGCGCATGACCTCACCAATCAGCCTGAGGTTGGTGCCGCGTGCCATTGAGGCCGCAGGACTCGATTGGCCTCACCTGACGAACCACTTCATGAGCCTCGAAGCGCGATAGCACCCACCCGGAATCCCGGCCGAACGAGCCAACACCCGCGGGTGGCCCCTATCGGGCCGGTCTGAGCGCACGCGGCCCAGGGATCGACACGGTTCTCATCGTCGAGCGCGAAACCGACTTTCGCGAGCAAGTCGGTTCAGGGGCGCCGGTAGCGAGTCAAGCCCGGGCCAATAGCTCGGCGGTGAGCGCCGGCAAGATGTCCTGCCACTCCCCTACCAGGCCCACATCGACCTGGTCGAAGATCTCGGCCTCGGGGTTCGAGTTGATGGCCAGAATGACGCCCGCGTTGCGAATACCGACGGTGTGATTGAATCGTCCGCTCGATGCGACCGCGACGAGCAGACGCGGTGCCACCGAGTGGCCGGTGACTCCAATCTGGGTGCTTCTCGGCAGCCAGCCCTTGTCGGTGACCTTGCGGGTCGAGCCAAGCGCAGCGCCCCCAAGCGCGGCCTGCAACGCTTCGACGGCCGGGTACCCGTCGGGGTCCATGCCTTGACCAACGGCGACCACGACCTCTGCCCGCTGCAGTTCGCTGACATCGTTAACCGCATGGCTGGCGCCGACACTGCGCAGCTTGGCGCGCCTTGGGCTCGGCAGCATCTCGACCGCTGGGTCCGCCGCTGTGCGCGGTCGCCGGCGGGCCAGGATTCCGGGGCGCAAGGTGGCCATCTGTACCGGCGACTGCGAATAAATCGGTGCCTCGAGCCGTCCCCCGAACGCAGGCTTCCACGCGACCAGGCGCCCATCGATGCCCACTTCCAGCCCCACCGCATCGCCCGTGAGGCCCCAGCTGTTGCGCGCAGCGACGATCGACGCCACCACGCGTCCGCAGCGAGTCCCCTCGACGAGTAACGCCCACGGCTTCGCCGCGCCGGCAGCGTTGGCAAGAGCATCAGCCCACTCGGAGGGTTCGGTTGCATCCGGGATGGCCAACACTCGATCTGCGCCCATCGCCCCAAGCCGAGCCGGGACTGGGGTGCCGGTAATAGCGGTCACGGTGCCCGATATCTCACGGGCGAGTTCGGCTGCCTCCCCCAACAACTCGGACCCAATCCCGGCCTCGGTGAAGAAACACCAGACATCGAGCCCGCCCGGTTCGACCGCATCTGCCACCGCGTCAAGCTCATTGGTCTCGGCGGCGAAAGCACCTAGCGCTTCAAGCATGTCCACGGCCTCCTCGGCCGAGCCGGCCACAGCCGGCCGGCGGCTCTGCTCGAGCATCCGGACTACTCCCACCGACGTCGGCGAGCCGGCCGCCCCGATCCGATCGGCGGCCAGCCCGAGTTCGGCCGCGGTCATCATCGTGATGCGATCGCTCGCGACGAGCGCGCGTTGCTCTGGTGGGGCCTTGGACGGGTCACACAACCGCTCGGCCGTCGACAGCACCACCGGCAGTTCGCCTTCGATAGAGCGATATCCGTCGTCGGTCTCCAGTCGGGCAGTGAACGTGGGCTCGGCGATCTCAATGTCGCGGATCCCGGGAGCGAACGGCATCCCGAGCAGCTCTGCGAGCTCGGCCGGAACCTGACCGGTGTCGGCATCAAGGGAGTTGAGACCAGCCAAGATCAGGTCGAAGGGACCCTCCCGATCGATCGCCGCAGCCAACGTACGGGCCGTGGCCAGGGTGTCGCTGCCAGCGAATCCAGGGTCGCAGAGGTGAACACCGCGGGTCGCCCCGCAAGCGATCATCTCGCGGAGAGCTTCATCTGCGCTGGGCGGCCCCATCGTGAAAACGACAACCTCTCCGTCGGGGCCGGCGAACTCCACCGCCTTCGCATTCGCTCGGCGACAATACGCGTTCACCTCGAGCGCCACACCGTCGCGGACGACCCGACCCCCGTCCATACGCAGCTGCTCTGGTGCCGGAATCTGCTTGATCAGGACAGCAATTCTCACGTTTCAGCTCCCGACGATGGCATTGTGATCGCCGTATCCATAGTTGATATTGGTTTGTGCCGGACTCGGTCCTTGGGGCAAGGACTGAGGCGGCGGTGAGCGCACTGCCCACCAGCATGTCACGAATCGGCAACGCGCCGACCAGCAACTCACTGGCTGCGCGTGCCAGCGGATCCAGAAGCTTTCGACGCCCAAAGCGTCTCGAGACAGGGTCCGTTGCGATCCCACAACTCCAAACGAACGAGCGCGCTGGTCAGCACCTGTGAAGTCCTTCAACGGCACGGTTATGGCCGTCGCGGTGGGCCGTGAACGGCCCGGCTCATGCTGACGGCGGCCGCGGAATATGTCCACCAATGCCAGGTTTGCCGGATCGCCAAATCCGGTCAGCGCAGGCAGGCCATGATCTACACAACTCCTGTCGCCGCAGTCCTACACGGACTCGGCAACCGCTGCTTTCTCGAGGTCCTCAAGGAAGCCCTCGAACCCGCTACTGAGCTGCTTGTCGAGCATTGGCCCCCTGAGTCGACCAACCGGCCCGAACTTGGTGTCGTACTCGTAGTTCAGCGCGACCACGACCTCTTCGTTGTCCTTGGTGATATCGAACGTAACCTCGCCGCGCTTGATGGGGAGTTTCGATGTCGAGTCAACCGACACAATCATCTGTTCGTTGGCATCTGTTCGTTGGGTTTCCATCCCCGCACGGTTTCTTCGAGGCCACCCAGTGGGGCGAGATCGCAGTGTCTCGTAGCTCCGATGCCTTCGGTCTGCTCTCCGGTCGAGAACGACTTCTTGACGCCGCCATTCCAATCGGCGATGTTGCCGAAGTCCGCGAGCACGCCCCAGACGGCTTCAGGGGTGGTGGACATCTGACGTTCTACTGCGATGTTTCGCATTGTTGTCTCCCGGACAGACGATCACATCGACCGCTCAGTCAACGGTAACCCGGCAGCCGCTCTGCGACTTCCCATCGCGCGGTGGCGCCAGGCACCACCGCGCGATGGGCTCGATTGGCCAACTCGGTCTTGAGAGCTGGGCATCGATGGTTGGCATAGTCCCGAAGACCCAGTGGGGGTCTGGTCCCCGGGGCACAAAGGAGCTGCTCACGGGTCGGCTATCAGATGTTGTTAGGCATACCTTATCTTATTGGGCAACCATCGCTATAGTGCTGCAAATGCTACATCAACTGAAACCAATCCTGTTTGCGTTCGGGCTCCTCGCTACGGCGTGCTCAAGTGGAAGTTCTGGCACGGGTGAGATGCTTACGGGCCCAGCCGCCAACATCTACGGCGGCGAATGCGTCGAACAAGATGGCAGCGACGTCACCATCTACTCTGGTCGAGCGGAAAACCTGATGGAGCCTGTGTTCGCAGCGTTCGAATGCGAAACCGGGATCAGGCTCAAGGTCCGCTACGCCAGCAATACAGACCTCGCGCTCTCCATGAACGAGGAAGGCGACCGCACACCGGCCGATGTCTTCTTGTCCAGCTCGCCCGGGCCCGTGGGATTCTTGGCGAACAGCGACCTGCTCGGCAACATCGACGATGATGTACTCGAACTCGTCGACGAGCAGAACCGCTCCGCCAACGGCAACTGGGTTGGCTTCTCGGGACGCAAACGTGTGCTCGTCTACAACGTCGATGAGGTGAGCGCCGATCAGCTCCCGAACTCGATCTTCGACCTCACGGACCCGGCCTACGAAGGCCAGGTGGCGATCCCGGCCACCAACGGCAGCTTCGCCGACTGGTTCACGGTCTTCCGCCAGGAGTCCGGCAACGACGTGGCCACCCAGTGGCTCGACGACATGGTGGCCAATGGCGCCAAGCCATACCCGAACAACCGGTCCATCGTCGAAGCAGCTTCGCGTGGCGAGATCCACATGGGGCTCGTCAACCACTACTACAATTACCAAGAGGCTGCGGCAGCCGGTGACGATCACCGCGCCGCCAACCACGATCTCGCCGACGACGACATCGGTTCACTGCTGATTGTCACCGCAGCGACCGTCACCGCTGCCAGCGACAACCCCGAGGCCGCCAACGAGCTTGTTGGCTACCTCTTGAGTGAAGGTGTCCAGCGTTACTACAGCGAGGTGACACTCGAATACCCGTTGGCCGCTGGCGTCGAGCCGGCAGCTGTCCTCCCGCCACTGAGCGACGTCGACCGCAGCTCGGTCAACTTCGACGACCTCGGTGACGAGTTCGAGAAGACCAACGCAATCATCGAGGCCAGCGGGATACTCAGCCAGTAGCCATGAAACGCACGACCGACAGGCACGGGTGAGAGGGATCGTCCTCCGCCGATCCGCAGCCCCAACGCCCGCACGGGCATTGGGGCTGGTGCTCGCGGCGGCGTTCGCGTTCCCGGCGGCCTACCTCATCTACCGCAACTTCTCCGAAGGAGCGGACCCTGGCGGCCTGTTGCTCAGCAGGCGAACGCTCGAGCCGCTGTCGAGAACGCTGCGCCTCGCGTTCGCCGTGTCGGTCACGGCGCTGATGCTTGGGACATCGCTCGCTTGGCTGACCACCCGTACCAACGTTCCGCTGGTGAAGCTGTGGCGGATTGTCTTGCCGATACCGCTGGTGTTTCCGACCTTCATCGGGGCCGCGGCATTCATCCGCTCCCTCAACCCGGGGGGGCTCGCCAATGACTTCTTGTCAAACGTCGGGGTGGAACGCACCGTCGAGCTACGGGGCTTCTTCGGCGCCTGGCTAGTGCTGTCGGTTTTCACCTATCCCTACGTTTACTTGCCGGTGGCAGCCCGCCTACGTCAGCTGCCCGGCACTCTCGAAGAGAACGCCCGAGTACTCGGCGACACCGCCGCACAGACGTTCCGCCGGATCTGTCTCCCTCAAATCGCGAGCGCCATCGGGGCCGGCACATTGCTGGTGTTTCTGTACACCGTGAGCGACTTCGGGGCCGTTCAACTGATGCGCTACGACACCCTCACCCGATCGCTCTACACCAACCGCCTGGCCAACCCGCCGGTTGCATTAGCCCTCAGCCTCATATTGTTGGTGGTGGCCGCTGTGGTCGTCGTCGGTGAGCGGCAATTCTCACGACGACTGCCCGAGACGGCGCTGTCGCGAACCAACCGGCCCATCATCTACGACCTCGGCCGCTGGCGCTGGCCGTCGCTCGGATTCGTGGTCGTGGCTGTCTTCTTGGGCGTTGGAGCACCACTGTTGGCGCTGCTCGACTGGGCCGCCGACGGCCTTGTGCGATCGACTCGTGGCGGTCGTCCCCTCACCATCGACTCGGCCAAGGTGATCGAAGCCACGGTCAACACGTTGCAGGCCAGCGTGATCGCAGCCGTGGTGGCCGTCGTGGCGGTACTCCCTATCGCGTACTTGGTCGGCCGGTACCGCTCCCGCACCGGAGCAGTCGCCCACACCATCATCATCAGCACATTCGCGCTGCCTGGGCTGTTGATCGCTCTGTCGATGAAGTTCTGGACGCTGCAGTCGGACTGGGCATTCGACACGTTCAGCGACACCATGGCACTCCTGGCCTTCGCCTATGTGGTGCGGTTCGGATCCCTGGCCATGGGCGTAAGCCTGGTTGCGGTGCGCAGCGTGCCCGATCGCCTGCGCGACGTGGCGCGCACCCTCGGCGCCAGCCGCACGCGCCGGTTCCTAAGCATCGACATCCCGGTCATGGCCCCCGGGCTGCTGGCCGGAGCCGGGCTGGTGCTGCTGTCGGTCATGAAGGAACTGCCGATCACACTGCTGATCGCCCCAATCGGGTTTCCGACCCTTGCGACGCGAATCTTCTTCTCGTTCGAGGAATCCTTCGTCGCCGAGGCCGGCATCATGGCGCTGGTCTTGGTTGGACTGTCGTTCCTGCTGACCTGGCTCCTGGTCATCCGGCGAGCCGACCACCTCTAACCCCCACAAACGAGTGACGCTCGGTGCCAGGCACCAGCCGTCACCGGCCCCACCAACCCTGACGGGTGGCGGGTATATCGGCTCTGACAGGTGGGTCGGCCGGTCTCTAACCTCGTGGCCTAGGGCGATCTGGTGAATGCAATACCGGCGTTGTCGAAGATGGTCGATGACACGTTTTGGTCACCGCGGATCGAGGCCGCCGTCGAGGCGACGCTCCCCCACACTGTCGCCCAATGTGTCGAAACCGCCAGCGTCGCGAACATGGCTCGGGCTGCGGGCCTCGAAGCTGGACCCCACGCCGGACGCCGCGATGTCGACTCGGACTTGTTCAAGGTCATGGAGGGGTTGGCCTGGCGCATGCAGCGCGGTGATCGTGACAGCGATGGCGAACTCGACGAGCTGATCAAGCTGGCCACGGCAGCTCAAGAAGACGACCGCTATCTGTTCACAATCCGAACCATCGCCGCGACCGGTTCCAGCGATCGATGCAGGACGAGTGCGGCTGATCGCGTTTGCGGTCAGGTCCAACCGTGGCCCGACTGCGATGCGCACCTGGATGCGACGTAGCTGACTTCAGGCCGTCGTACCGCTGAGCATCTGGCTCCAAAGAACACCTGCGCCTGCGACAAGTGTCCCGGCGAGGCACCCATAGAGTCCGACCCCAACCACGATCTCGCCCCGGGTAGCCTCGGCGCCGCTCACATCGATGATC
>CAWKYX010000184.1:0-7459 GCA_963854265.1 Acidimicrobiia bacterium | reverse complement strand
TGGAAACTCCACCGGTCGGCGATGTGTGTGAACAACGGGCATCATGCCCGTATCACGAACTGACCGGTGGAACCCCACACCTCAAAGTGTGGCCATCACCACTTGAACCCACCGAGGTCGGTGCCCCTGGCCTGGTCTTTGTCCACGGCGGTGGGGCTCACACTCACTGGTGGACCCATGTAGCGGCCCAGTTTGCGGACCGGTATCGCGTCGCCGCCGTGGACCTGACCGGTCACGGCGATAGTGACCACCGCGAACGTTATTCGATGGCCGGCTGGGCCGAGGAACTCATGGCCGTCGCCGGCGACATTGGTTGCGAAGGTGCGCCGGTTGTTGTTGGCCACTCGATGGGCGGGTTCGTCACCATCGTGACCGCGGCGATGCATGGACGTCGTCTCGCCGGCGTGATCGTGTGCGACTCGCCAGTGAATCGACCTGATCCGGAGGTAGACGCGGCTCGGGCCGGCAAGGCCTTCGGGAGGCCCCGGGTCTACCCCGACGTCAACACCGCACTCGAACGGTTTCGGACCGTTCCAGAACAGCGACACTACGAGCCGTTCGTGATGGATCACGTTGCGCGGCACAGCCTCCGGCCTGTCGCTGGCGGCTTCACATGGAAGTTCGATCGCAACGTATTCGGCGCCGGCGAGCATCCTCGGACAGCGGCGAGACCACACATGTCAGCGGTGCGGACCCGACTGGCACTGTTGGCATCCGAGTACGGACTCGTCACGCCCGAGGTCGGTCGCTACATGTACGACCAGCTTGGACGTGTTGCTCCGGTCATCGAGTTGCCCCAGGCGGGCCACCACCCGATGCTCGACGTCCCGCTGGTGCTACTGACGGCCATTCGTACGCTGTTGGCCGACTGGGAACATTCCGTACCATTCACCCGGGACTGAGCATGGATCCACCGATCTTGGCAGACGTCGGCGTCCAGGCTCTCGTAATCACTGCCCTCCGGGCGGGCGTTCGGGCCACGCAGGCCCCCCTGGCGAGACTGACCGAATGTGGCCTCCCCGTCACCACGAATTGACGCGTTGGCCTGGCCAAAGCCAGCGGCCCCAAGGTCCAAACGGTGGATCCAAGCTAAGGAGCCGACCCGTCACGCGCCCTCCGGGCGCGCCTTAAGCGCCACGGGCGGTCGTCCTGCGGAGATATTGAAGTGTTCGAAGCCGGGGTTACCGGCGGCGGTGGCGGCGTACTATCAATGCGATGCCGCCGGCTGCTGCACTGCCGAGCGCTATGAGCATGGCAGGCAGACTGGTGGCTCCAGCCTCGACCCAGGCGCCAATGCGCTGGCTCTTGGCCAGGTCCTCGGCGGCTTCGGCTTCGGCAGTATCGATATCGAAGCCGGGGTTGTTGATTGCTGCGATGTCGGGCTCGGCCGACGCGAATCCGGGCGCCACGGTTGTGGCTTCGGAGTTACTCATGGTCAACTTGCTCCACGCCGCCCTCTGCGTTGGACAGCTGGACGAATGCCAGCTGGAGTTGTTGTAGTGCTTCTCGAAGCACCGTTTCGTTGTCACCCAGTCTGCCAGGCAGTTGGGTCACAATGCCGGTCATGGCATCGATGGCCACTTTTGCTTCGTCGATCGAGGGCGGTTGTGCGCCCAGATGAATGGCAGCGAGCTCATAGAGCCCCATGGCGTGGTTTGCGACAACCTCGCCAGCCGGGGTGTCCATGAGGCGAACCCGGGCCTCGGCAAGCTCATGCGCCATTGCTTGGGCCTGAGCCTGCTGATCAGGCGTCAGCTCGTCATAGCCCGGCATGCCGGTGACGTCGTCGGTGTCTTGGGCAGCAGGCGGCTGCTGACTTGGGGTCTCGGGCTGGGGTGATGGGTTCGCGTCCCGAGGGACTTCGTGTTCGCCACCGGGGGTCCACAGGCTGCTCATGTCGGATCCTTAACTGTCTGAGGGACATCGTGAAGAGGCCAACGCCATCAGGCTTTGGCCCAGGTTCTGTTTGAAACAGGTGTCTGGTACTCTAGACATCCGTTCCGGGAAGGCATCCCGGGCGCTGGAAAGTGTCGTCGAGAGGCGGCCACCAGACCACAACTCCGATGGCGTCCCATCTTGTATGGGGCATCGAGTCCAGGCATGCAGTCTGGAGGATGGGAGGCCCGTGCGTTCTGGTCCAACATCAGCTAAACAGCCTTGTTTTGGGTTGTCTGTCGGCGGGTGCTGGTTTTCCGGTACCCGCCATTGCCGTTTTCTCGTCACGCCACACCGATTACGGTGTGGTCTAACCACCCAACAGGAGAACACGACTTGATCAGGAGCTTGCCATAGCTGGGAACCAAGAGCCCCGCATCAACGACCGCATTCGTGCCCGAGAGGTACGACTTGTGGGAGCTGATGGAGAGCAGATCGGCATTAAGCCGCTGTCCGAGGCTCTTGCCAACGCCCGTAATCAGGGACTCGACTTGGTGGAGGTTGCCGATAAGGCCAATCCACCCGTTTGCCGAATCATGGATTACGGCAAATACAAGTACGAGGCTGCGCAACGGGCCAAGGACTCCCGCAAGAAGAGCACGAACATCGTTGTCAAAGAGATGAAGTACCGCCCCAAGATCGGGGTGGGCGACTTCGACACCAAGACACGCAAAGTCAAGGGGTTCCTCGAAGAGGGCCACAAGGTCAAGCTGACCATTATGTTCCGGGGACGCGAGGTCCAACATCCGGAGATGGGACGCAAGATCCTTGACAATGTCGCCGAAGGTGTCGCAGACATCGCAAAAGTCGAGGCGTACCCTCGTCTCGACGGACGCAACATGACAATGCTGCTCGGACCCGACAAACAGGCCCTTGCGGCACTGAAGAAAGCTCGGGCTCAAGAAGAGCGCCAGGAAGTCGAGGCCGCAGCGGCTGAGGCAACCGAAGCGCCTACGGAGTAACACCCAGCACAGGCACCACCAATCGCGAGCCGCCGGCTCGGCAATTCTTCCCATTAATTTTTTGCGGGAACTGCGTCGAGTCGAACTGTGGCGCGCGTCGCTCATTACACCGCTCCGCTCACAACAGCGCGCGACCTGTCCGGGTCCGCGCATGCGGTTGGTCACCACGTCGGTTCCCCAACGGAGGATCCTCATGCCGAAGATGAAAACTCACAAAGGCGCAAAGAAGCGCTTCAAGACCACGGGGTCGGGCAAGATCCGTCGCGGTCGTGTCAACAAACAGCACCTGGCCGCCGCCAAGTCGCCCAAGCGGACCCGCCAGCTTCGCCGTCCCGGCCAAGTCAGCGAAGCCGATGCGCCCAATGTCCGTAAACAACTGAGTTCTTGAGGAGGCCTGACCAATGGCACGAGTAAAACGAGCAGTACACAGCAAGAAGCGCCGCCGTGAGGTACTTGGCAAGGCCAAGGGCTACTACGGCAACAAGAGCCGAAGCTTCAAGTCCGCCAACGAACAGGTCATGCACAGCGGGAACTATGCGTTCCGCGATCGCCGGGCACGCAAGGGTGAGTTCCGCAAGCTGTGGATCCAACGCATCAATGCGGCTTGTCGTCTGAATGGCACAAACTACAGCCAGTTCATCGCCGGCCTGAAGGCTGCCGAGATCGAGGTTGACCGCAAGAACATGGCCGAGATTGCCATCAGCGACCCGGCGGCATTCACCGCTCTCGTCGAAGTCGCCAACGATGCGCTGACAGCCAAGGCCGGCTGAAACACCACAATGACGCCGCTGTCGTCCCGGAATCCCCGGGTACAACAGCTTCGCAAGCTGCTTCGGCAGCGAAATGCTCGGGATGAGGCCGGTCTCTTCGTCATTGAAGGGTCCGGCCTTCTCGCGGAAGCCCTGACAAACCAAGCAACGGTCCAGGACGTCTTTGTAGCTGAGGGCGCCGAGCTCTCTGCTGCGTTGACGGCAAGCATCGATGCCAGCAGCACGCGAACATGGGAACTCGACCCGTCGGTTCTTGCGTCGGTCGCGAGCACCTCGAGCCCACAGCCGGTCCTCGCCACCGTGCATATGGACGATGTCAGTATCCAAGAAGCGCTGAGCAACGACCCGACCTTCGTCGTGGTCGCCGCCGGGGTCGCCGAGCCCGGTAACGCCGGGACACTCATTCGCACAGCCGCTGCCGCAGGCGCAGACGCTGTGGTTTTCTGTGACGAACCGGTCGACATCTTCAATCCAAAGGTCGTGCGTTCAAGCGCGGGTGCGCTGTTTCGTACTGCGGTGGTCCGCTCGGCTCTGGTCCCCGATGTCTTCGGTGCCCTGTCTGGGGCCGGGTTCAGCGCGGTCGGCCTGGCTGGGGAAGGTTCGATTGACTACACCGAGATTGACTATCGCAGCGCAGTGGCCATCGTCGTCGGGAACGAGGCCCACGGCCTGGGCCCCGAGGTCGTGGCGGCGCTAGACCAGCTGGTCAAGATCCCGATGGCATCGGGAGTTGAGTCGATCAACGTCGCAGCGGCAGCGGCAATCGTGTGCTTCGAGGTCGGCCGCCAGCGCCGCTGAAGCCAGCGGCACCGGCGGGAGTGCGCATCGTGTCGATGGTGTGCCTGTAGCCTTCCGGAAATCCGTTGGACGCCCCCACACCACAGCAGCACTATTACCCCGTGATCGATTTCGACACCCTCATATCTTCAGCCGCTGACGCTGCCACTGCGGCTGAGTCGCTCGAACAGCTCGGTCGCCTTCAAAGCGAGTTTTTGGGAAAGAAGGCTGCAATCAACGCTGCGAAGAAAGACCTCGGCGGCCTTGAGGCTGCTGAGCGAGCCGAAGCCGGCAAGGCGCTGAACGCGGCCAGAGGTGCTATCGAGGCAACGTTCGCAGCACGACGCTCCACGCTTGAGGCCGAGGCCCGCATGGCTCAGCTCGAAGGTGAACGCCTGGACCTCACCGAAGTTCGCACTGAGGTCCGACGAGGTCATGCCCACTTGGTGACCCAGTCTCGCGATCGCCTCGAAGATGTGTTCGTGGGCATGGGATTCACCGTGGCTGAGGGCCCCGAGGTCGAATCTGCCTGGTACAACTTTGAGGCGCTCAACATTCCCGATTGGCACCCCGCCCGGGGCAGCTTTGACACGATATTTGTGAACTTGGGTGAGGCCGAAGAAGTCATGCTTCGGTCGCACACGTCACCAGTACAGATCCGCACGATGGAGAACCAGGAGCCGCCGATCTACATTGTTGCGCCGGGCCGTACGTTCCGTACCGATGCTGCAGATGCAACCCACTTACCGGCCTTCAACCAGATCGAAGGGTTGGTTGTCGACAAGGGAATCACGATGGGTGACCTGGCAGGCACCATCGACGAGTTCGTACGAGCGTTCTTCGGCGCTGAGGTCAACACCCGTTTGCGCCCGAGCTACTTCCCCTTCACCGAACCTTCGGCCGAGTTCGATATTTCGCTACCGGACGGCTCTTGGCTGGAGCTCGGCGGGTGCGGCATGGTCCATCCCAACGTGCTGCGTAATTGCAACATCGACCCCGAGGTCTGGCAAGGCTTTGCTTTTGGGTTCGGCATCGACCGCCTTGCCGTCATGCGCTACCAACTCGACGACATACGCGAGCTCGTCAACAACGACGTTCGTTTTCTGCGGCAGTTCTGATGGCCAACTTGAGGATGCGCTCATGAAAGTGCTGCTTTCCTGGCTGCGAGAGTTCGCGCCCGACATTGATGGCGACCCTGTCGAGCTGGGCAACCTGCTCAGTCAGCTCGGTCTCGCCGTTGAAGATATGACCATCACTGGCCAGGGACTCGACGGTGTTGTGCTGGCCAAGGTCCTTGATCTGCGACCGCATCCCGACGCTGACAAGATCCAGCTCGTGGACGTCGACATGGGTGACGGCGAAGCACTGCAGGTCTGCTGCGGGGCGTTCAACATGTCGGTGGGCGATCTGATCCCGTTCGCCACAATCGGCACGGTCATGCCCAATGGCATGGAGATAGCGCAGCGCAAGATGCGCGGACAGATGTCCAACGGAATGTGTTGCTCGGGTGCGGAAATCGGATTCGGCGACGACCACAGCGGCATCATGTTGCTCACCGAGTCCGCCGACTCCAACGGCCTCGGTGCTCCAATCACCGAGGTGCTCGGCATCGAGTCAGATGTGCTGTGGGACCTTGAGGTCAATGCAAACCGGCCTGACGCTATGTCGGTGGCCGGTGTCGCCCGAGACTTGGCTGCGGGATTGGGCGTGGGTTTCGCCTTGCCCGAATACGCCATCACTACCTCTGGCGAGAGCTTGGCCTCGGTCGCGAGCGTTGAGATCATCGACCCGACGCTGTGTGGGCGGTTCTTGGCCCGTGTTCTGCGCGGCGTGACCATTGGAACATCGCCGCAATGGATCCAGAACCGGATTACGGCACTGGGTATGCGCCCGATTAACAGCGTGGTCGACATCTCCAACTACGTGATGCTCGAGCTGGGCCAACCAAACCACACCTATGACCTTGCAACGGTGGAGAACGGCCATCTTCGGGTTCGTCGTGGCGCCGATGGCGAGCGCATCACGACCCTCGACGGCGTCGAGCGGACGCTGGCAGCGAACGATGGCGTCATCGCCAACAGTGCTGACGAGGCAATCGGCATCGCCGGCGTGATGGGTGGCGCCTCCACCGAGATTTCTGCCTCGACCACCGATGTGCTGCTGGAGATGGCCTGGTGGGATCCACCATCGATCTCCCGTACCGTCAAGCGACTCAACCTTCCGAGCGAAGCGTCAGTGCGCTATCGGCGCGGCGCCGACCACGGGTCGAACATGGAACGAGCCCTCGACCGGTTTACCCAACTGATCGCCGAAGCTGGTGTGACTTGTGCGGACGGTCGGATCGACGAACGGGGGGATCTTCCGTCGCCCGATCCAATTCGTATCCGTCCCGCGAAAATCAACGGCCTCTTGGGCACCACCCTCGAAACGGCAGAGATGGCGAAGCATCTCGAGAGCATCGGCTTCGCGACCGCCCTCGCCGGCGACGACGTCGATGTGACGATCCCGACCTGGCGCTGGGACACACAAACCGAAACCGACGTTGCCGAAGAAGTCGCACGGATGTTTGGGTTCGACAACATCGTGCGAACTGTTCCGAAAGGCGAGTTGGCTGGCGGCCTGACCGCCTATCAGCAAGATCGACGACGAGTTCGCGACGTCTTGATGGGTGCCGGGTGTGATGAGACCTTTCCGATGCCATTTCTGGCTCCTGGGGACTTGGCCGACGCTGGCCTCCCCGAAGAAGGTGTAACGCTCACCAATCCCTTGGTCCATGAGGAGTCCGTCTTGCGGACTTCACTGATGCCAGGCCAGCTCAAGGCCATCGCCTACAACCAGTCGCACCGTGTCGACGCTATTCGGCTGTTCGAGATCGGGCATGTGTTTTTGCCATCGGTCGATGGCGAACTCTTGCCCGACGAGCGAGAACACCTGTCTGTTGCGCTGGTCGGAGCGGAGGCCCCCGACGCGGTCGCCGTCCTCCACGCCCTCGACGATGCACTGGCGCTCCCGAAC
>CAWKYX010000183.1:0-7491 GCA_963854265.1 Acidimicrobiia bacterium | reverse complement strand
TGACGGCCTCATGGGCCAACAGGTTTTTGCTGGGGAAGCGACGCGTCTGATTTACATGACCGACGAGGCCGAAGAAGGGCGCGACGCATTCCTCGAAAAGCGCGATCCCGACTGGGGAGCCTTCCCTTACCACTTCTGACCAGCCTCGCCCGCTCCGCCCCGAAGGAACCCTCCGCCTACCACACCCGTCCCAACGATTTCTGACGTCTACGCGCGGCGCGCGAGGCCGTCACAAATGCTGGGCACCCGCTTCTATTCCCGTTTGTCAAACGTCATGTGCAGGCTCTGAAAGGCACGCAACGTGAAGTTCACATGGTGCTGAAAGTTGTTCTTACCCTCGGCGAATGCCAGGTTGTCGAGCCGCCGAATCAGCGCCTGGGCGGAGATGGTTTGTTCGAGCCGAGACAATCCAGCGCCAGGGCAGTGGGTCTCGCCAATCGAAAATGCAAGATGGCGGTGGCCGTTATCGCGGCCGAGGTCGATGTCGACCGGACAACCGAATTGCTTGGGGTCGCGATTGGCCGCTGCGTATCGAATGTGGATGTGTGACCCTTCAGGAATCGCAACGCCGTTCAGTTCGGTGTCCTCAGCCGCATGGCGGTCCATCCCCTGGGTCGGAGACTCGAGTCTCAACACCTCGTCAACCCATTCCCGAGCCTTCGACGGGTCAGCCCGCAATAAAGCCTGGTAGTCCGGGTTCTGGATCAACAACCACATACCAGACGTCAGAGCGAAGGTCGTGGTCTCGTTCCCCCCAATGTAGAGGTGGTCGATGATGTTGATGATCTCGCCCGTCGTGAGCATGCGGGTCTCGTTGGGCAACTTGACCTCGGTCGTCGCCACGTAGCTCACCACATCGTTCTGCGGATCAGCTCGCTTGCGTTCGACCTGGTCGGCTATGTAGTGCTGGAACTCAACGCTAAGCCGAGCGACCTCGCGCTCTTCTCTGACATCAAGCTGTCCCGAGAATGGTGCCACCCACGCCTCGCTCCACTTCTTCAAATCGGGGATGTCTGACAGGGGGAACCCCATCATCGTGGTGATGACTCGCACCGGCAGCGGCACCGCGAACGCTTCCATGTATTCGACTTCGCTCAGGTCGATCCATTCGTCAATAAGCTCATTGACGATCCGTGTGATCAGGTCCCGCTGCGATTCAGCGCCAGCTACCGAGAAGAAATGGTCGACCGTGTCGCGGTAACGGCGATGGTTCGGCGGATCAACGGCGAGCGGCAGTGCCTTGGGCCAGCCGTTGGTCTCATAGAAGTCCCGGGCCTCGGCATCCTTGAGCAGAGGCCGACTCGTGCCTGCACCTCGCTTGAATAAATCGGTGCTGCGAAGCACGTGATAGATCTCTTCGTAGCGAGTTAGGAAGAAGGTCTTGGTCCCCGGCACGTGGTACACGGGACACTCGTTCTGCAGCAGCTCGTAGGTCGGGTACCAGTTCTCGATCGTCTCGGGCGCGAAGACGTCCACGTCTTCGATGGTCTCTGGGTTACCTGGGCCCCCCGGCATCATGCTCTCCCCGCATCAATGACGATCCCAGCCACGCGTGGCAGGATCGGACGGATGCCCCACCTTGTCGTGGTCTCACACTCGAAGACCGGCGGAACAAAGCAGATGTTAGAAGGAGTGCTGGCCGGCGCGCACGACCCGAGCATCGATGGGGTCGAGGTGAGCCAAGTCGATGCCCTCAATGCAACCCCCGCCGATATCCGGTCCGGCGATGCCATCATCTTGGGTACGCCGGAGAACTTCGGGTACATGAGCGGAGCGCTGAAACACTTCTTCGATTCGGTGTTCCACGAACTCGAGCACACGACCCGCGGTAAGCCCTTTGCTCTCTTCGTGAAAGCCGGCAACGACGGACACGGCGCCATCAGGACGATCGAACCGCTGACCAACGGCCTCGGGTGGCGCCAGGTGATGCCGCCGGTTCTGTGCGTCGGTGACGTCGAGCGGCAGGATCTGGATGCCTGCTACGAACTTGGTGCGGCCATCGCCGCCGGCCTTGCCTACGGGGGCCTCTGAAATGTCGACGGACCGCAACGACCGGTGCGCCTGAGCGGTGGCCGTGCCAGTATCTCGCCATGAACCATCCGGTCGCTCCCAGCTCGATCGCTCCCCCCGCAGCCAACTATGTGCATGCCATGGTAAGCGAAAACCCCTCACGGTTCCTCCACACATCGGGCGTTGTGCCGGTGGCGCCTGACGGCACCGTCCCCGCTGACGTTGGTGAACAAGCCGCCGTCGTATGGGCCAACATCGTGGCGATGCTCAACGAAGCCGACATGTCCACCGCCGACATCGTGTCTGTCACCACCTACGCTGTCGTGGGCGAGGATCTGGGTCCAGTGATGGCCGCACGCGACGCCGCACTCGGCGCACACAAGGCGGCCTCGACGCTGGTCACCGTGCCGTCCCTGGCGCAACCCGCCTGGCGGATGGAAATAGCGGTCATCGCCGCCGTGTAGGCGGGCGCTGAACCTGAGCGATGGTCAGTCGAGGTCGGAGAACGATGGGCGTTCTCCAGCAGGAAGGTTTGGTGTCCCCGCTATGCGCTGGGCCTCGTCGAAGAGTTCCTGCAGTGTCACCCGAAGTTCGTCGGACAAGGTAGCTATTTGTCGCCGGCTCACCCGTTTTCCGTCGGGATTCACCGGTGCCGGGATGGGCTCTCCGTAGAGGTAGACAATCTTCGTTGGCTTGGCAAGGTTGGCACCCTTGGGGAGCGCCCGTTCGGAACCGCCAATGCCCACAGGCAGGATGGGGGCACCCGACTTGGCCGACAACCAAACCGCACCATCTGCCATTGGGTACATGGTCGGGCCCGCCTTGCGTTCGCCCTCGGGGAACACGGCAAGCGCCTCGCCCCGATCCAGAACGGCCATTGCCGCCTTCAGCGCTGCGCGGTCAACAGTGGAGCCACGGTCGAGCGGAAATCCCCCGAGTACCGTCAACAACCATCCCCAAAATCGGCCTTTGAACAGCGACCCCTTGGCCAGATAGCGCAGTCGGCGCGGACTGGTAGCTCCGAGGAGTGGCACATCGAGGTTGGATCGATGGACGGGCGAAACAATGAGGGCCCCATCGGGCATCAGCGAGCGATTCCGGGCGTAGACCCGAAAATAGCCACGGGCCACGGTTCCCACCAGGCGGTGCAGGGTCAGATATATAGCTCGTGACCCGAGACTCTGTTCGCCGCCTCGCGCCTCTAGAGCGGACGCGTCACTCATCGAAGAGCTCCACAACCTGGTCTACAACTTGGTCGATCGTGCAGCCGGTGGTGTCAATAGTGACCGCGCCTGCCGCCTCGGTCAGAGGCGAGTCAGCGCGGCTGCTGTCCAAGCGGTCGCGTTCTTGTAATGCCGCTATCACCTCGTCGACCGGCTGACCGGACTCCGAGGCCCTCCGCCGAGCCCGCTCCTCGATCGATGCTGTGACGTAGACCTTGAGCCTGGCCGAAGGGAAGACCACCGAGCCAATGTCTCGGCCTTCCAAGACTCCCCCACCTCGACGTCGGGCCCATGCGCGCTGCTGGCGGCGCATCGCCGACCGAACGCCGGGATTTGCTGCCACTTGGCTGACGTTGTTGTTGACAGCCTCGGTACGGATGGCCTCAGTGACGTCTGCCCCATCGATGAACACTGCGTCGAGTGCCACGTCGATCTCAATGTGGCGAGCAAGGCTGGCCACCAGCGCCTGATCGTCCAACGCCACCTGCTGCTCCAACGCCGCATGAGTGACGCTGCGATACATCGCGCCGGTATCAAGGTATTGCAGGCCCATCTGCTCGGCCGCGCGCCGGGCCACCGTCGATTTCCCCGAACCAGCCGGACCATCGATCGCCAAGATCGCGAGGTCAGCGTCGCCGACGGCGCGGAGAAGGTCGACCGTGTCGAAGTACTCGGGGAACGTCTTTGCCACGCAGTGGGGATCGCTGATCTCGATACCCGGCGTCACCAAGCCCAACACCGTGAAGGCCATGGCGATGCGGTGATCGTCGTAGCTCTCGACGATGCCTCCTGTCGGCATCGCCGGCCGCACGACAAAACCATCGGGTTCCTCGTCGGCATCGGCGCCGAGGCGCCGCAATTCGGTGACGACGGCCCCGATTCGATCGCTTTCCTTCTCGCGGATGAACCCAATCCCCGTGGCGCGGACCGTGCTTGTCGCCAGCGGGGCCACCGCTGCCAATGTCGGAGCAGTGTCTGAGAGGTCTGCCATCGAGATGTCGACCCCGGCAATAGCGCCGGTTCCCGAGACCGTGGTCGACTGCGGTGTCTTATCGACTTTGGCTCCCATTCGGGCAAGCACATCGACGAAGCTGAGATCACCTTGCAACGAACCAGTGCCGAGGCCGTCGACGGTCACTCGACCCCGCGAAACTGCTGCGGCGGCGAAGAAGTACGAAGCCGCTGACGCGTCGGGCTCGATTTCGAAATGTCGCGCCTGATAGTTGACCGGCGCGACCTCATAGCGTCGATCGTCGGTGACCACGATGTCGGCACCAAACGCTCGCATGACCGCCACGGTCATAGACACATACGGCGCAGAGACGATGTCACCGACGAGTTCGATCGTGAGCCCCTGGTCCATTGCCGGAGCGCTCAAGAGCAACGCGGACATGAACTGGCTTGAGACATCGCCAGGCACCTGCACAGGGCCGCAGGACAGCGCTGATTCGTGCAGACGCATCGGCAGTGAGCCGACAGCGCCAAGGGGCTCGGCCCGTGCGCCAAGTGACACCAATGCCTCGACAAGGTCGCCCTGAGGGCGCTCGCGAATTTGGGAATGGCCATCGACGGTTGCTCCCCCGGTAGCCATCGCCGCCAGCGGCAGCATGAATCTTGCCGTGGTGCCCGACTGACGAACCCACAATGTGTCGGTTGCGGCGAGCCGACCGCCCGACCCAACAACCGTGGCAGTCCCGTTGGCCTCGTTGTAGCTGATGTCTACACCAAGCAAGCCGAGGCAGTCGATCATGGCCAGCGTGTCCTCGGCGACCAAGATGTGCCCGAGCGTCGACGTCCCATCAGCGAGGGCGGCCGCAACCAACGCTCGATTCGTGATGCTCTTCGAGCCCGGCAGCACCAAGGTCACATCGGGTGGAGCCGTCAGGGGATCGATCGGGAGCGGCCGGGCCCTCATTCGCTCTCCAATGGTCGAATCGATGGTCCGAAACCACTCGCGATCAGGGCACCAACGAGACGTTCCCCCGTCGAAGCAGGCACGATCATGATCAACATGCCACCTTGGCCCTCAACCGAATGCGCGATCTCGAGGTCGTAGATGTTGACGTCGATGTCGGTCGCGAGCCGCGTGATGCGGGCGAGCGAGCCTGGCTGATCGGCAATGCCGACCCGGACCTCGGCGAGAGCGCTGTCTCGCGGCACTCCCATAGGCAGGCTCAGGCGTGCGCGCCGAGCCCGATCCAGCGTCTCCAACAAACCGGGTCGATCGTCACTGACCACCTGTTCTCTGACCCTCGTCAGGTCGGCGATCAGTTGGTCGAGCACGCTGGTGATCGCGGCAGAGTTTTCTCGGCAGATATCCAACCAGATTCCTGGTTGACCGGCAGCGATACGCGTCATGTCACGAAAGCCGCCGGCGGCCAGTCGCAGCAGAGGACGTTGTTCGGTTGCTCGCTCGTCGGCGAGCGCCATGAGGCTCACCGCTGTCAGATGCGGAACATGGGACACAACGGCAACCAGCTGATCGTGGGCTCCCGCCTCGATAGCCACCACATCGGCCCCCAGGTCAGCAACGACCGAGCGCACCGTCGCATAGCTGGAATCAGCGGTGTGCTCGCCCGGCGTGAGGACCCAGACGGCGCCGTGGAATAAGTCGCCGCGGGCGCCGCGGACGCCTGAGTGCTCGTTGCCTGCCATGGGGTGGCCGGCGACGAAGCGCTGATCGTCGACGCCCGCGGTCACGGGCGCTTTGACACTCCCGACGTCGGTGACAAGCGGTGCACCGCGGTCGAGGAGGTCGCGGACAACGGGGACGATCGATCCAACGGGAGTGGCAACAAAGACTATGTCGGAGGCCGCAACGTCGCCTACCTCGTCGATGGCTTCCATCTCGATCGCGTCTGCGCAGGCCTGGGGATCGTGGTCGGCTCCAATAACATGCCACCCGCGCTCTCGCAAAGCCATGCCAACCGACCCGCCGATCAGGCCGAGTCCAACAATTCCCGCCCGCCGTGTCATCGGGCTAACACCAGCAAAGGCTGGCCCTGGTGGCTGAGCGGTGGGGACATCGGGCGCATGCTACTGGGAGCGCCAGCATCGAACTCCGGTATTGCGTCAGCTGGGATCATTGGCAATGGGCAGCGCAGTGGCCTGCTCGAGACCCCGAACTTCGTTCTGCGTCAATGCTCGCCAGGTACCAGCTTCCAGCGTGCGGTCTATCAACGGCCCGATCCGCGTCCGCACCAATCGCTTGACCGGATGGCCAACGGCCTCACACATGCGGCGTACTTGGCGGTTGCGTCCTTCGTGAATGACCAGCCGGACCAAGCTTGGATCCAGCAAGGACGCCCGGGCCGGAGCGGTCAAGCCATCGTCGAGTTCGATGCCCTCGCGCAGCATACGCAGCGCACCGCGAGATGGCGTGCCTTCGACGTGTGCGAGGTATTCCTTGTCAACACCGAAGGAGGGATGGGTCAACCGGTGCGTCAGCTCGCCGTCGTTGGTGAGGAGCAACAGGCCCTCGGTATCGAGGTCCAGGCGACCAACGGGGAACACGCGAACCTCATTCGGTACGAGTTCCACAACAGTGGGGCGTCCCTGCGGGTCGTCCGCTGTCGTCACGACACCTGTCGGTTTGTTCAGGAGGTAGTAAACGAGATCCGGCCGAACCGCGATTGGAATGTTATCGATGGTGATGAGTGCGGTCTCGACATCGACGCGATGGCCTACGCGAGCAGGGAAGCCGTCAACAGCCACCCGGCCATCGATGATGAACTCCTCGCACACTCTGCGGCTACCAATGCCAGCCCGGGCGAGCACCTTTTGAAGCCGCTCACCTTCGTCATTCGGATTTTCGGGCATGTCAGTCGTCGGTCGGGGCGGAGACATCGCCGCTCAACGACGCTTGCGGCGACTTGCCAACCTTGACGTGAGCCACGTCCATGCTCGACGCAGTTTCGATGATGGTGCCCCCGGTTGCGGGGGCTGGGCGAAACATCACCGGTGCTTCGTCGAGCTGGTCAGACTCAACAGGTTCAACAGGTTCAACAGGTTCAACAGGTTCAACAGGTTCAACAGGTTCAACAGGCTCGGCAGGGTCGTCAGGTTCATTAGGTTCATGGCGAATGATCGCTGTCAGCGAAGACGTCGCCGGCAACGTCTGGCTGGTCCTGAGATCGATAGGGTCGGTCGTCTCTTCGCCGGCCGCACTGGCCTGGAGTGGATCGCCAACAACGTTTGCTTGCACAATCTGCGGATCGAGGTCCGCGACCGCGGGCACTACCTCTTCGATGATCTCGTC
>CAWKYX010000182.1:0-7550 GCA_963854265.1 Acidimicrobiia bacterium | reverse complement strand
GCACCTGTTCGAGTCAGCGTTCGCCCGTTGTCGCATGGAACACCCGGTAGCCGTCTTGGCGCAGATACATCTCGACCAGGTCGCTGATGTTTGGGTCATCTTCTACGAGGACAACCACTGGTTGGGTCTTGGTCATGGTGAACTCATAGTCGTTTGATGTTGGCCGATGGTTGCGGGCCGGTTGGTTCGTCTGGACCGGCAGCGCCGCATAGCCTTCGTTGGCGTTTATCGAACATGGGCACCTCGGGGCGGCATGTAGTCTTGATCGACAAGTATTGGAAGTCTGTGAGCAAACTGTGATGGCAGGTGACACCCACTATGACGTGCTCGGAGTTGAGCCGGTGATCGACGCCGCTCATCTCCGCAAGGCCTACGTGGGCCTTGCGCGTAAATATCACCCAGATTTTCACACAGCGGGGCCCCCGGAAGCCCGAGCTCATGCGGAGTCCAGGATGCGTGCGGTCAATGCCGCATGGGAGGTCCTTGGATCTCCGCAGGCGCGGGCGAAGTACGACAAGGATATGCAAGGCAAGGGCCGCCTCCATGAGTCTGGCCCGGGTCGGTCGCCATCGAATGCATCGACCGCCCACTATCGCGCGCCCGACAAGACCAGCGGCACGGCGCCACCGCGGTGGCTGACAATGTTGCCTGCCCTGTGTCTCATCCTGACCGTTGCATGTTTCGCGATCGGCATGGTCACCGGGCTCGCCGTGATGTTCGCCGGTGCCATTGGTTTGGCGCTGGTTGGCGGTTTGTTATTCGCGTTCGTTCCGATGGTGGCCCTCAAGCGGGCATCACGGTCGGCTCCTGACGGGCCTACAGCGCGCGTCTGACCGACGATTTGTCGCAATATCCGACTCACGGTGGCCGAGACCGGCGATGATGTCAGCGTGGGGACATATCTTGATGCGATTCTCGATCATCACCGGTTGCGCGCCGCTGCCGATGCCCGAGACCTCGGAGCACTGATCTCAGACTCCCAAGACGCACCCCCGGTTCGCGGCTTTCGCGACGCCATCATGGCAACTGAGGGGATAGCCGTCATCGCTGAGATCAAGCGCCGGTCTCCATCGAAGGGCGACCTGTTCGTGTCGCTCGATCCAGTTGAGGTTGCCGCACAGTACGAAGCGGGTGGAGCTTCGTGTATGTCGGTTCTCACGGACGAAGATCACTTCGGAGGCTCTGCCGATGACCTTCGAGCCGCTCGTGCAGCTGTCTCGATGCCGGTGATACGCAAGGATTTCACGGTTGATCTGCGCGATATCTGCGACGCTCGCCTCATGGGCGCCGACTGTGTCCTCCTCATCGTGTCGGCACTCGATGACGCACAACTTGCAGACTTCCACGCGCTGGCTGCCGAGTTGGGTCTTGACGCGCTGGTCGAGACTCACGACGAAGATGAGGTCGAACGGGCGCTCGCCGTCGGAGCGACATTGGTTGGTGTCAACCAGCGTGATCTCTTCACCTTCCAGGTCGATCAGGAGCGCGCGGTCCGAGTGGCGGCCAGCTTGCCCGATGGCGTTGTTCGGGTGGCAGAGAGCGGCGTGCGTGGTGTCGACGATGCCCGTGTCCTCGCAGCTGCCGGCTATCACGCTGTGCTGGTCGGCGAGTCCCTCGTGACCTCGGGCGACCCCACCAGAGCTGTCCGGTCGTTGCGTTCCTGATCGTCGTTGCCAAACCGAGTGCAGGGTCGGAGAGGCTGACAGCTAACCTCAGCCTGGTGTTCGTGAAGATTTGTGGCTTGACGACAGAACAAGACGCCCTCCTTTCGATCGCCGTCGGCGCGGATGCAGTCGGTTTTGTGTTTGCGCCCTCGACGCGACAGGTGAACGCCGTGCGCGTTGCCGACATTGTGAAACGCCTCCCTCCCGGCGTGATGACGGTTGGAGTGTTCCGCAATGAGGTCCCCAGTCGGATCATCTCGATCGTGAACCAGACTGGTCTGAACGCCGTGCAACTCCACGGGAACGAGACTCCGGCCATGGTGGCCGAGTGCAAGCGCGACGTACGGACGGTGTTCAAGGCCGTCGTAGCGGGAAGTGAGGCATTCGAGCGCGCCAATGACTTCGGCGCCGACGCCATCCTGGTGGATGCGCCGTCGCCGGGCTCGGGCCAAATGTTCGACTGGCGACTCGCTGAAGACGCGCCGGTGTCGGTACCACTGATCATGGCCGGCGGTCTGCGCCCGACCAATGTGGCCGAGGCCATCGGCAAGGTGGGACCTTGGGGTGTCGACGTGTCGAGCGGTGTTGAGCGGTCCCCCGGGGTTAAGGACCCCATTTTGATGCGCGACTTCATCGCCGCGGCGAGGTCGCTCGATGAAGTTCCCTTCGAGTCACCCGAGCCCATTGGTAACGAGCCTTACAACTGGCAGGAGGACACCACATGGCGATGACCGACCCGACGCCCGAAGGTCGTTTCGGGCGCTTCGGCGGCCGTTTCGTGCCTGAGACGCTGATCCCGGCATGCGACGAGCTGGACAAGGCCTTTCGCGAAGCGTGGGCCGATCCTGGTTTCCGGGCCGAGCTCAACGAACTTCTCAACAGTTACGCCGGGCGTCCATCGCCACTAACCGATTGCCATCGTCTGGCGGAAGAGTTGGGCTATCGGGTCTTACTCAAGCGCGAGGATCTCAATCACACCGGCTCGCACAAGATCAACAATGTGCTTGGCCAGGCATTGCTGGCGAAGCGCATGGGGAAGACCCGCCTTGTGGCCGAGACAGGCGCCGGCCAACACGGCGTCGCCACGGCCACCGCAGCGGCACTCTTCGGCATGGAGTGTGTGGTCTATATGGGCGAAGTCGATGTTGCACGCCAGGAGCTCAACGTCTTCCGGATGCACCTCTTGGGTGCAGAGGTACGTACGGCGATGAGCGGGAGTCGCACCCTCAAAGATGCCGTCAACGAGGCCATGCGCAACTGGGTAGCGACTGTCGAAGACACCCACTACTGCCTCGGGTCGGCCATGGGCCCCCACCCGTACCCATGGATGGTCAGAGAGTTTCATCGGGTGATCGGCGATGAAGCTCGAGAGCAGTGCCGGGCTCTCACCGGTGGCGATCCCGACGTAGTGACCGCTTGCGTTGGAGGCGGGTCCAACGCGATCGGTATCTTCTCGGGATTCGTGGACACTGAAGCGGAGCTGGTTGGTGTCGAGCCTGCGGGCGGTGCAGCCATCGCGCACGGTGTTCCCGGGGTTGTCCACGGAAGTGAATCGTTCTTGCTCCAGGATGAACACGGGCAGGTCACTGAGGCCGAATCGATCTCGGCCGGGCTCGACTATCCCGGGATCGGTCCCGAGCACGCTCATCTCGCCGACATTGGACGAGCCCGCTACGAGAATGTGACCGATGCCGAGGTGGTGGACGCGTTCCAGCTCCTGTCGCGCACAGAGGGCATTATCCCCGCACTGGAACCAGCACACGCATTGGCCTGGATGTCGCGGGCCCGGATCGAGCTCGCGGGCAAGACCGTCATGCTCAACCTTTCCGGACGAGGCGACAAAGATGCCGTCCAGATGATGGAGATCCTTGGATGACCCCGATGATCAAGATTCTCTGATGGGCGCCGAACGTGGCACGGTCGAGGGTGCGCTGAGGGCGCGCATCGATGGTGGGGGCAAGTGTCTCGTCCCGTACATCACTGGAGGCTTTGATGGGTACCTCGAGGCAATCCAGGCTGCCGCACACGCTGGCGCTGACGCCATCGAAATCGGAATTCCATTCTCGGATCCGGTCATGGACGGACCGGTAATCCAAGAGGCAAACGAGATTGTGTTGGCCAAGGGCGTGACACCACAGTCCATCATGGACGAGGTCAAAGATCTTGAGGTCGACATCCCCCTGGCGGTGATGACTTACTACAACATCGCCTACCGTTTTGGACTCGAACGCTTCGCGAAGTCACTCAAGGCCGCGGGCATCTCCGCGGCGATTCTTCCTGACATGCCGTTGGACGAGGTGGGGCCGTGGGCAGCCGCCGCAGACGATGCCGCTGTCGAAACGGTTATGTTTGCCGCGCCGACGACCACCGACGAGCGACTCCCTCGCATTGTGGCCCGGGCGAGCGGGTTTGTGTACGCCGTTGGCCTGTTGGGTGTCACTGGCGAGCGTGACGAGCTCGCGGCGAGCGCAACCGTCATTGCTGCACGATGCAAGGCGGTGACGGACAAGCCGGTGCTGGTGGGTGTCGGCGTCAGTACTCCCGCTCAAGCGCAAGAGGTGTCTCGGGTGGCCGACGGCTGCATTGTGGGCACGGCTATCGTCCGTCGCCTGATCGAAGGCCAGGGGGGACCCGAGGGTGTTGGAGCCTTGGTTGCAGACCTGAGGTCGGCCCTCGATCAATGCTGAGCCCCGAGTGCGCCGTCCTCGTGGTTGGCGTTTAGCCGCCGTCACGATGGCGCAGCCTGCTCTGGTAAATTGCATGATCGACCGCACGAGCGGTTGGTAGGCACGTGTTGTCAACTGGAGTGAGAGATCATGACCGAAACGTACGAAGACGACTTGGAAGACCTGACCACGTGTTCGTTGACTCCCGAGCGCGAGCAAGAGTTGCTCGACGCACAACGTGAATGCGTGTTCATGTGGACCAACAAGGCGGGCGAAGCCGTCGGCGTCATCGTGTCCTACCTCAACCATGACGGCAAGATCTGGATGACCTGCGCCGAGAAGAGGGCCCGGGTCTCCGCCATCAAGCGTTTCCCTCGCGCATCAGTGTGCATTTCGAGTACCGGCAGCGGGCTGGCGACGGGGAAGACGGTCACCTACAAGGGCGACTGCGTCATCCACAAGGACAGCGATGTGACGGAGTGGTTCTACGACGCCTTCACCAACGATCGACGGTCGACACCTGAGGGTGCTGCCGCCTACCGGTCCCACCTCGACTCTCCGGGAAGGGTCGTCATCGAATTCATCCCAGATTGGACCCTCAGCTTCGACAGCGAGGTCCTGTGGGAGCGAAAGCCTGAGGCTGCGACAGACTCGGACGACCCGCGAAACCAGGGCCTTTCTGAATAACGACAAGCTGTTCTGAGCAGCAGGGCGTGTTCGAGAGGATCGCCTCGCACTCACCACGCGTCCCTGCCGGAAGTCCGACGCTGATCCGGTCGACCCCGTTTGCCCACCACTCGGCGATGTTGTCACCGCGTACTTCTGGCGAGTCTCCAGCGACACCCCGACCAACCACGAGCTCGCGCCGAGAGCGCCTGGACCGTCAGCCGGCGGAGTCCGCCCCAGGGCCACCATCGAGGAAATCATCTCCGCCCTGTCCGATCAGTCGATCGTTGCCGAGCCCACCGAGCAGAGTGTCATCACCGGCTAGCCCACACACGATGTCGTTGCCGCCGAGTGCGTTGATGGTGTCTGGTCCACTCGTGCCTACGATCACGTCGTCTCCCTCGGTCGGAAGGTCGCCTGCACCAATGTCGACCGTCACCGTCTGACCGCCGCAGGTTGCGGGCGTAACAGAGCACGCCAACGAGCCTCGTCGAAGCGCGTGGCCGTCCGTCTCCTTGTCGTCGATCCAGAAGACAGGACGCTCGCTTCCGACACACTCGGCGAGAGGCGAGATCGTGAATCCCTCGTTGTTCTCGTCGGGAAGTCCGTCCGGCCGATCGAGCATCTCAACCACCACGAAGTCGCCAGCCGCGTCGACCTGCAGTCTTGTCAGCATCCCCGAGCACGTGCCATCGCATGACGCCCACAACTCGCTGAGCTCACCATCGAACTCGAGAGCCATGATGTTGGTTAGCCCGCTCGCAAACGTTGTGATTCGGCTGAACGTGCCTGCCGTGTGGTCGAGCGCATATCCGTAAACAGTGCCGGTGCCGTCGTGCCCGACGAAGAAGAGGCCACTTCCATGGTTCGGATAGCCGGCCGGGTCGTACACAACGCCGGACCTGTCGTCGACGAGTCCTGCTGCGACCAGCGCAGCGTCGGCTGCCCAAGTGATCGATTCGATACCACCGTTCGGAGCAGAAGTGGGGAGGTCGGCCGTCAAGTCCCACTCGGACGCAGCCGACAGCGCCGAACCCGCCGCCGTCACGTCATAGCGAAGAATGCTGATGCGGCTGACGTCGTTGTTGCTGTTGTCGCGCTCGGATGCGACGTACATAAAGGTCGTGTCATTGTCTGCAAACGTGATGCCTTCGGCATCGACGTCACCTCCACCACCTGGAAACTGCAGACTCTTACCGGCGGCCCACCCGTTCGCCGAGTCAGGCAGCCATATGGTGCCGTTCCACACCAACCGGTACATCTCGCCAGGACCGTTACGAACAGACCAGATCACCCCGGGAGTTGAGGTGCCCGTGCCTTCATACGCAAGGCCCGACATGTTGCCGCCGAACTGTTCGACGGCGTCGACCTCGATAACTCCTGCTGGTCCTGGCCAATTTGCCGCTGCCGCCACAGCAGCGAGCGCCGAAACCGCGACAGCTGTGAGCACAGCACCCATGGAGATTCGACGAACCCGACTCGTTGTTGATCTCCATCGAGTTCGCAAGGCTCCGACTCCACACGCAGCGCTGTGATTTGCCCGGATATGGACGTTGTTCACCACGTGACGTGTTGAACCGATGCCATGTGGGGGCGAACAATCGAACCAGGCGAGAGGCCCAGCGCGGGCCGCTGATTCGCCTTCCCGCAGGCTCATTGACCGAGCGGGTGCGGGTCACTGCCTTTGGTGGTTGGGGCGCACGACGGAATGTCATCGACGCGATCAGGGTTCGGGGAGCGTGCACTCCCACGACTATCGCGCCCGCAATCGATGCCATGGGTGAGTTCTTGTTGGACCTGTTCCCGCCCAAGACCGACCGAATCGTCTTGATCCAGACCATTGTCATGGGATGCTTCTGGGCGATCGTGATAACGGCGACGTAGCGTCAAGAGCGCGATATCCGGCACTTCATCTGGGGCTTGGCCATGCTCAACATCGGGTGGTTTGCCGCCCGGACGATCCACTGACCCTCGCTCAGAACAGGACGGCGATGACAGACTTTGATCTCGTGTCAATCGGTGGTGGCGCTGGAGGGTTGGCTGCTGCCCGGGCTGCCGCGGTGGCCGGAAAGCGCGCTGCGCTGGTCACCGACAGCCCGATTGGTGGCGATTGCACCTGGACGGGGTGCGTGCCATCGAAGACGTTGATTTCAGCAGCGGCTCAGGGTCTGGACTTCACCGCAGCCATGCGACGCGTCCGCGAGACCATCCGGTCGGTCGCCGCCACCGAGGGAGCCGACGTCCTCGAAGCTGAAGGTGTGACCGTCATCGCCGGTCGCTCTCGTCTGCTGGGCGGTGGCGGTATGGACATCGATGGCCGGACGGTCAGCGCGGACAACATCGTCTTGGCTACAGGAGCCAGGCCAGGAATCCCGCTGATTCCCGGCCTCCAAGATGTGTCGTATCTCACCAACGAGAACGTATGGGACCTCGAGGACGCCCCGGCCCGGCTGGGCGTGGTCGGTGGGGGAGCCATTGGCTGTGAACTTACTCAGGCCATGGCTCGCTTGGGGGTCGAGGTAACACAGTTCGAGGTGATGGATCGGCTCATGTC
>CAWKYX010000181.1:0-7552 GCA_963854265.1 Acidimicrobiia bacterium | reverse complement strand
CAATCATGAAGATAAAGAAGCCAACAAACTGCGTGATGATGTACGGGTTGCCAATGCCACCCCAACCAAAGATCTCGCCATCGGCTTGGGCCAACACGATGCCCTGCATGTTCATGGTGCCGGCCTGGATCACGACGCCGACCACGGCAAGAATCAGTGGCAGCTCGTAGGCAATGAGCTGGCCGGCTGCACGGAGGCCACCGAGCAGCGAGTACTTGTTGGCCGACGACCAACCCGCCATCAAAATGCCGATCACCGACACCGACGACACGGCCAGGCCAAAGTAGATGCCGACATTGAGATCGACGAAGGTGGCATCAGGCCCGGCGGGCAGAATCAGCACCAACAAGAACGTGCTCATCAACACGACAAACGGGGCCGCGGCAAACACGAAGCGATCGGCCTTGGACGGGAAGATGTCTTCCTTCTGGATCCACTTGCCGACTTCGGCCAGCAGCTGAAGCGACCCAAACGGTCCGGCTTCCATAGGGCCAAGACGGCTCTGCATGAACGACATCATCTTGAACAGGTAGAGATAGACGACTGCGCCCGCAGGAATGAGGACCGCAACCAGGCCAATCCCCACCTTGATGAGGGTCTCCTGCCAGTACGCGAGGTCAGCAAGAATCATCGGAGGATCACACCCTCTGGGTGCCGTTGGCACGGAGCCATGCAGAAACGGGAGGCGGGAATCATCGGTCGATGTCTCCGAGGATGAAATACAGCGAGCCGAGGATCGCGATGATGTCGGGTACGAACACGCCCTTGAGCACCCACGGCGCGATGGACATGTTGGAGAAGCTGGCCGAGCGGATCTTTACGCGGAAGGGGTAAAGCTCACCCTTGGACACGATGTAGTAACCCATCTCGCCGAGGGGGTTCTCGGTGGCCACGTATGCCTCACCGGCGGGCACCTTGATGATGCGCGGCACTTTCGCCATCACTGGACCGGCAGGAACGTTGTCGAGCAACTGCTCCACGATGTTGCAGGCTTCGCGAGTCTCTTGCAGGCGCACCCAGAACCGCGAGTAGCTGTCGCCGTCCGGGTGAGTCCAGACCTTCCAATCGACCTTGTCGTACACAAGGCCACAGGGCTGGTCGCGGCGGAGATCCCAATCGACCCCGCTGCCGCGCAGGTTGGCGCCCGACAGGCCGTAGCTCATTGCGATATCAGCTGGGATGACACCAATGCCGCGTGTACGGGCCTGGAATATCTCGTTGCCGGCAACAAGGTCGTCCATCTCGTCACAGAAGGTACGAAGCTTCTTGATCGCACCCTTAGTTTCTTCGATCCAGCCCTTGGGCAGGTCGTCCTTGAGCCCGCCGATGCGGTCGAAGTTGGGGTGAAAACGTCCTCCGGTGACGCGTTCGATCTGGTTGAGCACATGCTCGCGGTCTCGGAAAGCGAAGAACACCGGCGTTGTCGCGCCGATCTGCACCGCCATGTCACCCAGGTACAAGCTGATGTTCGCGATCCGGCTGAGCTCGAACAAGATGGTACGAATCCACTGGGCTCGAGGTGGGGCCTCGACCTCCATGAGTTGTTCGGCTGCCAAGATGAATGGCACCTCGTTGGCGAAACTTCCGAGCCAATCAATGCGGTTGATGAGTGTCGTCACCTGCGGGTATGTGCGCACCTCGGCCAATTTCTCATAGCCCCGGTGCATGTACCCCATGATGGGTTCGGCCTTGATGACCTGTTCGCCATCAAGTTTGGCCACGAGGCGCAGGGTGCCGTGTGTGGCCGGGTGCTGTGGCCCCATGTTGAGAACCATGCCATCTTCGGTCTCAACCTCAAGGTTGACCCGCGCATCGGCTGCCTGGCCCGAGATGTAGGCAAGTTGCTCGCGTTCGGTGAGTGTCATGTGTCCTCTCCCGGCATGAGTTCCACATCCACGATGCCCGGCCAGGGCTTCATGCGGCGGGCCAGCAACGGATAGTCCTTGCGGAGCGGATGGCCTTCGAATTCGCCCGGCAGGTAGATGTTGCGAACGTCGGGATGGCCATCGAAGGCGATGCCAAACATCTCCATGGCTTCACGCTCGTGCCAGTTCGCCCCCGGGAAAACGTTGACCAGCGTGGCGCACCGTGGGTCGGCATCGGCAAGGTCTGCCTTGATGAGCACCCCCATGTGGCGGGTGATCGAGTGCAGCCGACACAGGAGTTGGAAGCGAGTTTCGCCGCCGGTGTAACCCCACTCCATCGGCTCGGGATCCTTAGCTTCAGTTTCGTCCTGCTCGGTGTCGTGTTCGCGGCCGTATGGAGACGGCATCCAGTCGATGGCCGACAGCCAGTCGAAGAAGAACGCGTCGAGCGCATCTCGAACTGCGGTGACCGCGTCAACCCAACGCGCTGCGTCGACACGAATCCAGAGTCCCCGACCCGGCTCGATATGGGAGGCCAGCAACATGTCGCCAAGGGCTTCGGTGAGCTGAGCGAGTGCCTCCTCGGCTTGTTCGTCTGTTTCGGCAAGGTCTTCTTCGGGCTCGGCGACCGACGTGGCGGTCCCTCCCGAGGCGGAACTGGGCGCGCCGGCACCAGCCGCGGCCTCGCGTTTGGCACGGGCCTCGGCAGCCTTCTTGAGGAGATACTCGGGAATTTCGGTCATGAGCGAGACCTACTCGACATAGATCGGATCGCCCTTCCAGCGTTCAGCCATGTCCTCGTGGAGGATCCGCTCCTGCAGCAAGACAATGCCTTCCAGCAGGGCTTCTGGACGAGGGGGGCAACCAGGAACGTAGACATCGACCGGAATGATCTGGTCGACGCCCTTGGTCACGGAATAGGAATCCCAGTAGGGGCCGCCGCAGTTCGCGCACGAACCCATCGAGATCACGTACTTGGGGTCGGGCATCTGCTCCCACAAGCGGCGGACCGAAGGTGCCATCTTGTCGGTCACGGTGCCTGAGACCACGAGGAAGTCTGCCTGGCGCGGACTGGCCGGGAGCGGAATGACACCGAGCCGCATGACGTCGTAACGAGGCGACGCGAACGCAGCCCCCATCTCGATCGCACAACACGCGAGGCCCCACTGGTACACCCACATGGAGTATTTGCGACTCATGTTGAGAAGCTTGGTGATTGGTTGGGGCAGCTTGCCCGACTCGACTAAACCCACCGGAGCACTCCCTTTCGCCAGGCATAGGCCAGGCCCAAGGCAAGGATGAAGATGAAGATGGCCATCTCCACAAGGCCGAAATATCCGTATGCCTCAAGACGGGTGGCCCACGGGAAGATGAAGACGGCTTCGACGTCGAACATCACGAACAGCAAAGCGAACACGTAATACCGAATGTTGCTCTGGCCCCAGCCGGTACCGACCGGGTCTACGCCGGACTCGTAAGTGATGTACTTCTGCGCCTGGGGACGGGTCGGCCGTATGAGCGCGCTCAGGCCAATGAATGTGCCGACAAGGGCACATGCAAGGGCGCCAAATATGGCGACCGTCAGGTAGCTACGAAGGAACTCGGACACGGCGAAGGAGCGTAGCGACACCTTGGAAGCGGAGCCAAGGCGTCGGACAGGTCAAATCTAGCTCAGTCGGGTTTCGCAACGGTGGTTCAACCGTGGACAAACTTGTGGAGGTCTCGACAGCGCGCAAGCTGCGAGCCAAGACTGATGGCCTTCCTGCCCACCTGCCGGTTCATTAGCCAGGTCAGCGGCCTGTTCTCGCCACCGTCGTCGCCGGGTTCGGGGCTGGCCACAACGGACTTTCCCGCTCAATGCGAAAGCGAACCTGCCGATGTTTATGAGGTGCTGCTGTCGATTGTTTTGCCCGCCTACAACGAGGAACTTCGAATCGGACGGACTCTCGATGAGGTCGCCAAGTACTCCCGCTCGTCAGCCCACGATGTCGAAGTGATCGTGGTCGACGACGGATCCAGCGACGCGCTTGCGGACGTGGCACGTGAGTACTCGGACAAGATCGCCGGCCTCCAGGTAATCCAACACGAGACCAACCGCGGGAAAGGCCGGGCCGTCGCAACAGGCATGCTGGCTGCCACCGGGATCTACCGAGCGTTTCTCGACGCGGATGGCGCAACCCCCGTTGGAGAAATCGACAAGCTGCTCGAGATCGCCGAGAAACACCCGCTCGTGATCCCTATTGGGTCGATTCGTGCCAGCGGTACCAAAGTCGGCCGACGACAGCCGTTGTTGCGCACGTTGGCGGGCCGTGCCGGCAACACCGTCATACGGTCCCTAGTCCTGCCTGGCGTCGCCGACAGCCAACGCGGGTGCAAGCTCTTCCCTGGCGCGATCGTCGATGCCGTGTTCGGCGCCCAACAGGTCGATGGCTGGGCGTTCGACATCGAGATCCTCGCCCTGTGTCAACGTCTCGGGTACGAGATCCGAGAGGTCCCGGTGCGATGGGACCACATCGATGGCGGTCAGGTTCGAGTTGGTTCCTACGTCTCGACGCTTGGCGAGGTATTGCGGATCCGTCGACTCTTGCGCAGCGGCGCCCACCGGCTCGTTCCCATCTCCAAGCGACCTGTGGCGCTGCATCGCCAACACGCCTAGGCGAGCGATCGTGGCCACCAGTCTTCAGGTCGCACAGTCAACCTCAGTTCGGCCATCTCGACTGCTGCTGTATTCGCGTGCGGCATTGTTTGCCGTCTTCGCGGCGTTCACGATCTCGGTCATCGGCGCGACGGGGGCAGACACGGTCTCTGGCCGGCTCGGCGGTGACTTCCCGGCGTTCTACGCAGCCGGATCAATCGTCGCCGACGGAGACTGGGCGAAGTTGTATGCCGCCGATCGGCAACTGGAGGCCCAAACAGCGTTGTTCCCCGAATCCGACGGGAGCTACCTCTACTTCGCGTATCCGCCCCACGTTGCCCCGCTGTACCGCCCACTGGCGGCGCTCGACTATCGGGCGGCCTATGCAGTGCACACCATGGTGATGGTGGCTGCGTTGCTGGTGGCGTTATCGCTGATCCGGCCGATGGTTGGCGTCGTCCGTGACAACTTCGAACTGGTTGTGACTGCCTCGCTGCTGTTCTATCCCATGCTGCGCGCTATCACGGTGGGTCAGAACACAGCGCTGAGCCTGTTGGCCATAGCGGCGACGTGGCGGCTGCTCTTCAACCACCAGGACGTGTCTGCCGGGTTTGTGCTGGCGCTCCTGCTCTATAAACCACAGCTGGGCGTGCCGCTCATCGGACTGCTTCTGGTCGCCCGTCGCTGGCGCGCTGTGGGCGCAGCAGGCGTTGGGGCCGCACTAGTCTGGGCATTCGGAGCGGTCGCCATAGGAACCAGCTGGGTATCGATCTGGTGGTCCGAAGTGTCGGCATTCGCCGCGGCCGATGCCGACGTGAACGGCCACAATGCGGTCTCGTGGCTCGGCGTTGCAGAAGCCATCGCCGGGGCAGCAAGCCCAGCTGCTCGCGCCGTCGCGTTGCCACTCATGGCCGCCACCGGTCTTGGATTGATATGGGTGTGGCGCCGACCAGCGTTCGGGCTCAACATGCAAGTCGCAGCGGCAAGTCTCGGGATCGTGATGATGTCGCCCCATGCAATGTTCTACGACGCCGGCCTGCTGGTCCTGGCGGGCATCGTCGTCATCGATCGACTTGGCCCCCGAGCGTGCCTGCCCCTCGCCCTTGCCTGGGCAGCGGCGTGGCTACAAATGGCCGCAGGAGGACTTGGGGTCGCCCCGCTCTTCTTCGTGATCGTCGCCATCACCGTTTGGGCTGCGCCCCAGATGGCTGCTCGCCAAGAATCACGGGGCGCGGCCTTGGCCGGTGCACCATGATGTGGGAATGCCCGCCGACACCCCCGAGCCGCCGTACTGCGCGGTGATCTTCACCACGACACGAGCCGAAGCAGACGACGGCTACGCAGCCATGGCGCAACACATGGAGGAGTTGACCGCCGCGCAACCGGGCTATCTGGGCATCGAGTCGGCTCGGACAGACGTGGGCATCACCGTGTCGTATTGGCGCGATTAGGCGTCGATCGCCGCGTGGAAAGCGAATCTGGAACACACCGCCGCCCGCGAGCTTGGTCGCTCCGTGTTCTACCGCAGCTACGCGCTGCGTGTCGCCCGCGTCGAGCGCGACTATCGCTGGCCCCTCTAGCCCGATTAGACCCACCCGTCCTCCCGATTTCTGACGGCCTCGCGACGCGCGGGGCCGTCAGAACTCAACAGGACGATCTCAGGACGCTCTGCTGAGCAAGACTGTCAGTGCGGACTGATACGCCATTGCTATGGACTTGCCGCTACGACTGACCAACATTGCCGCCGAACAGCACGGTCTCGTGACCGTGCCACAACTCCGGGCGATCGGGCTAGACCGGATAGCAACAAGAAGGCTCGTCACACGGGGCAGTCTGTTTCCGATCCGCCGGGGGTTGTATTCGCTTGCCCGCTCTCCTCGCACCTTTGTCTGGCGGGCAGCAGTCGCGTGCACCCACCCCGCCCAGCCGTCGCTGTCGGGCCTCTCCGCGGCGCACTGCTGGGGCATGTGGTCCGAGCCCGAGCGAATCGAGGTGACCGTTCGCTATCCCGCCAATGTCGAGATCCAAGACACAACGGTGCACCGTTCTGCAGATATCCGCGCTCAGGACATAACGCGACTGCAGAACCTTCCGGTCACCACCCCCACACGCACTTTGGTCGATCTGGGTCGTGTCCTGCCGGAGTGCGAGGTTAGCCGGGTGCTCGATCACGCCGTGGCCACCGGGTTGGTCACTCCAGGGCGCCTGTTGCAGATGCGCATTGAGGTTGGTGAACATGGCCGCAACGGCGCGGGCGTCCTCGGCCGCCTCCTTGACGATCTACCGAACGACCCAGAGATCCACGAGAGCGGTCCCGAGCTCGCCCTGAGACGCTTGCTCTTGGAGATGGACCTCCCTGAGCCCGAGGCGCAGTGGCCTGTCAGGGTTGGGCATACGACATACCGTCTCGACTTGGCCTACCCGGATGCAATGGTCGCGTTCGAGTACGACGGACACCAGCACCACCACACGGACGCCCAGTTCGCAGCCGACGCCCGGCGCCAAGACCAGTGCGAGTCAGTCGGCTGGAGCTTTCTCCGCCTAACCAAAAGTGACCTAACGGGTCTGCATCGACTCCGGACCATTGCCACGATCCGCCAAACCCTCGAACGCCGGTACACGAACCCGGCAGCATGATTTCTGACGGCTCCGCGCGGCGAGCGGAGCGGTCAGAAATGCAAAGACTGGTTAGCCGAAGACGAGGTCCGGGACGGCGTCCCTCGTCATCTCGATGATTGGCTGGGGCCACACACCGAACGCAACGGTGAACGCAACCGTGATCGCCAGCACGACGCCCGCGCCCCAAGGGATCGGGATTGTGGCTTTGGCTTCAGCCAGCGCCGCAGGGTCATCGATCTCGTCGTCCTCGAGCCAGACGCTGACCATGATCCGCAGGTACAAGAAGGCGGCTACGACTGCGGCCAGCATGGCGACGATTGCCAGTGGGAATGACCGGGCGTCTGCTGCGGACTGGATGATGTAGAACTTGGCCACGAAGCCCGACGTGAACGGAACACCGGCTTGGCCAAGGAGGAAGACGGTGAGCGCCAGC
>CAWKYX010000180.1:0-7571 GCA_963854265.1 Acidimicrobiia bacterium | reverse complement strand
GGCTGCCTCGGCGGCCACGTGCTGCAGTCGTTGTTGAACGGCGACGAAAAGGGCGCCTACGAAAAGGCGGGCCGGCTCCAGGACATCTTTGGTCGCGACAACTTGTTCGTCGAGATCCAGGATCACGGCATTCCCGAGCAACATCGCACCAACCCCCAGCTGATGGAGATCGCGAAGAAGTTGGGTGCGCCCCTGCTGGCCACCAACGACAGCCATTACACCCACCAGCACGACCACGACGCCCATGACGCGTTGCTGTGCGTCCAGACCGGTTCGTTGATGAGCGACCCGGACCGGTTCAAGTTTAGCGGTGACCAGCACTATCTCAAGAGCGCGTACGAAATGCGTCAGCTGTTCCGTGAGGTCGAGGTCTCCTGCGACAACAGCCTCTGGATTGCCGAACGCTGCGATGTCGAGATCGAGTTCGGCAAGCCTCTGCTACCGAACTTCCCGCTGCCGGAAGGGTTCGATAACGACGACGACTACCTCAAACATCTCACCCTCGAGGGAGCCAGGAAGCGCTGGGGCAATAGCATTCCCGAAGAGGCCGCCGACCGCTTGACGTACGAGCTCAAAACGATCTCGGACATGGGGTTCTCGTCCTACTTCATCATCACGTGGGACCTCATTCGTCACGCCCGCGACAAGGGCATCCGCGTTGGCCCCGGGCGTGGCTCGGCGGCTGGTTGCGCGGTGGCCTACTGCCTGTGGATCACCGATCTCGATCCCATCAAGTACGACCTGCTGTTCGAACGCTTCCTGAATCCGTCTCGAATCTCCATGCCCGACATCGATATGGACTTCGACTCCCGATACCGCGACGAGATGATCCGCTATGCGGCCGAGATGTACGGCCGCGACCGCGTGGCCCAGATTGTGACCTTCAGCCAGATCAAGGCTCGTGCCGCGGTCCGAGACGCGGCCCGCGTGCTGGGCTACCCGTACGCGGTCGGCGACAAGGTGGCCAAAGCCATGCCACCGCTCATCATGGGCCGCGACACGCCGCTCTATGCCTGTCTCGAAGAGCACCCCAAGTTCAAAGACGGCTACAAGATGGCCGGTGAATTGCGGAGCATGGTCGAAGCTGACCGAGACGTGGCTCGTGTTGTCGACGTTGCCAAGGGCCTCGAGGGGCTCCGGCGCCAAGACGGTATCCATGCCGCCGCTGTGGTGATTACCAAAGATCCGCTCACGAACTATCTCCCCATCCAGCGCAAGCCCGAAGCCGGTAAGCCCATCGAAGAAGCACCGGTGGTCACCCAGTACGAGATGCATGGGGTCGAAGACCTCGGGCTGCTCAAGATGGACTTCTTGGGACTGCGCAACCTCGACATCATCGACGACGCTCTGCGGCTCATCAAGATCACCCAGGGCATCGACGTTGACATCGACAACGTCGACCTCGATGACGACAAGACCTATGCGCTGTTGGCGGCCGGTGACTCGATCGGCGTGTTCCAACTCGAGTCCACGCCGATGCGGGCGCTGATGCGGTCGCTCGCCCCGAACACCTTCCAAGACGTCGCGGCACTCGTTGCACTGTATCGCCCCGGCCCCATGGCCGCGAACATGCACAACGACTACGCGGACCGTAAAAACGGCCGGCAGCCCGTCACCTACATTCACGACGACGCGAAGGAGCTACTCGAAGACACCTACGGCCTGATGATCTATCAGGAAAGTGTCATGCGAATGGCGCAGAAGTTTGCGGGCTACTCGCTGGCCGAGGCGGATTCGCTGCGTAAGGCCATGGGCAAGAAGATCCGCGAAGCCATGGAGAAGGAGCGGGCAAAGTTTGTCCAGGGCGTGGTGGACACCGGCTATGAAGAGTCGCTTGGTGTCGAGATGTTCGACATCATCGCGCAGTTCGCCGACTACGCCTTCAACAAGAGCCACTCCTACGGCTACGGATTCATCGCCTATCAGATCGCCTACCTGAAGGCGCACTATCCGTGCGAGTACCTGGCGTCTCTGCTCACCAGCGTCAGAAGCAATCTCGACAAAGCGGCCATCTACCTCAACGAATGTCGTGTGATGGGCATCGAAGTGGTCGTCCCAGACGTCAACCAAGCAGAATCTGATTTCAATCCGCTCCCGAACCTTAGTGCCGACGACGACGTCATCGATCTCACCTCCGACGCTCCCGTTGCCACGAAGACCCCCGAAGGGTTGGGTACCATCGTGTTCGGCCTCTCGGCGGTGCGCAACGTGGGGGAGGGGCTCGTCGAACTCTTGTTGGCCGAGCGAAACGAGAATGGTCCTTTCGAGGACTTCTACGATCTTTGCGAGCGGGTCGACACTCAGGTCCTGAACAAGAGGACCATCGAGGCGCTCATCAAGGCCGGAGCTTTCGACTCGATGGAGCACCCGCGCCAGGGTCTGCTTACCGTGTTCGAGGCGATCATCGACCAGACCGTCGCCCGCCGCCGCGAGCGCGACATGGGCGTCATGACGTTGTTCGGCGAGGCCGATGGCGAGGGCGTCTTCGACGAGAAGGTCGCCATTCCAATGCAGGAGTTCGACAAGACTCGGCGTCTGGCCTACGAGAAAGAGATGCTGGGGCTTTACATCTCGGACCATCCGTTGCTCGGGGTCGAGGCTGCGCTCAAGCGCAAGGCCGACGCCACCATCGCCGATGCCGAGACGCTCGAGGATGGGGCGGTCCGCAGCGTCGGTGGGGTTATTACGGGCCTCCAGAAGAAATGGACCAAGAAGGGTGACCTCATGGCGGTCTTCGTCTTGGAAGATCTCCAAGGGTCTATCGAGTGCATGGTGTTCCCCAAGACCATGCAAGAGGTTGGGCACAAGCTCGAAGACGATCGGGTGATTGTGGTGCGGTCCCGGTTCGACAAGCGAGATGACACCCCGAAGCTCATCTGCATGGACATCGAACTCTTCGAGGGCGGTCAGGTTGATGTCGCCCCACCGGTTCGGGTGCGGGTCCCGACCACGGGCTTGCCGGTCGGGCAGGTCAACCAGCTCAAGGCATTGCTCTCCGAACATCCTGGCGAGTCGGAGGTCTTCCTACACCTCGGGACCTCAAAGGTGATGCGTCTCCCGGGCGACTTCAGCGTCGACGCACAAAACGGCCTGGTCGCAGAGCTCCGGGTACTGCTCGGCCCCGACGCGGTGCTGGTCTGAGCGGTTTGCCCACAGCGACGCGCCGAAGCGGCTGACCCGGCTAGTGGTCAGCTCGTTTCGGGCTTCGAAGGATCGCGCTAGAGGACTTCAGCGCCGTCGGGCCGGTACGTGTGCCACTCACCAGTGGGGTCTCGCCAGACGGTGAACCCCTGTTGTTTCCATCTGTTGTGCATCCCACATAGTGGGCCCCATTGCCGGGGCAGGTTCTCGCGCCCTTTGCATGGTCGCAGAGATGGGCCGCTTCGCAATGTGTGGTCGAGATGTGGCAACCGGGCCGCACACACTGGTTGGACCACAGGTTGATGGCGTGTCTCGCCCCTCCTGTGAAGCGTCGGGCTTTTCCAAGGTCGACCTTGGCGGCCTTGGAATCGATGACGGCTCGCCGGAACGATGACACGAGACTGTTGGCAGCGGTTTCGTGGGGTTCGATCCGTACGCCGTTCACGGTTTGGCAACGGAAGGTATCGGGGTCCAGCGGTTCGGGGTCGTTGCCATCGAGTCGTTGAAGCATTTCTTCGTACGTATCCGAACTCCACATGACGGTGTGGATGAAATCAGTTCGGTGAGGAAGCGTCCAGGGTGACCACATTGAGGGGCCCACGCTTGACCGCGGCCGTGGCGCCGTGGCGCTTGCCGCAGTACCAAACTGCGGCTCGACCTTCGGCCTCGAGATTCTTGAGCCACTGGGTATTGTCGCGGACGGTGGAGACCAAGACCTTGTCGCCTAGACGCAGACCAAGCAGCGGTACCTCGCGCGGTTCGCCGCTGATCCGCCCTGTGCTCTCCATCACGACTGCGCCGAGGCCGATTGGGAGGGGAGACCCGAGCCCAGCCTTCACCAGCGGCTTGACGAATCGGTTCAACGTCCGAAACAACTCCTGGGTGACGTCCGGGGCACCAGGAGTCGAGCTTGGTTCGTTCATGAGGACAGTGAAGCAGGGCATCTGGCGGTGTCAACCATCGATTCACTGTGGCCATGGTCAACCGGGGCGTAACGTCAGGGGATGGACTCGGATCTGGTGCTCGAGATAGTCGGCTACGTCGCGTCGGGACTGATCATTGTCTCGATTACCCAGAAGTCGATTCTGAAACTCCGCGTCATCGGTCTTGTGGGCGCGATCGCGTTCTTGATCTACTCCATTGGCATCGAGGCGTACCCGATTGCCGTGGTCAACGTGATGGCAGCGGGAATCCACGCCTGGTACTTGCGCAAGCTCATGTGTCGCAAGGAGGAAACGTTCAGGGTGTTGCACGTGTTGCCCGAATCAAAATATCTGCAGGACTTCATTGAGTTCTACGGCTCAGAGATCCAGGGTCGATTCCAACCTGAATTCGTGTACTCGCCCAACCCAGAACAGACAGCGGTGTTCGTCCTGCGCGACATGGTTCCCGCCGGGTTGTTCATCGGCGAGCACGCAGCCGATGGGTCGTTCCAGGTGAAGCTCGACTTCGTGATTCCCCAATACCGCGACTTCAAGATCGGCAAGTATGTTTACGCGCACGGCTCCGACGTCTGGGCGTCCTCGGAGCCGACGTGTGTTTGGGCCGAGGCATCCAGCGATGACCACGCGAAATATCTCAGGCGGATGGGATTCGTGCAGCGGGCCGCGCAGCCAGGTACCTATGCGGTTGCGCTCTGACACAGGAATCTCCGCTGCGCGTGCCACCCTGGTGTGATGCCCCCGTTGAAGATCTTTGCCGTTGGCGTCCTGCTCTGCTTGGTCTGTGTTGCCTGCTCGGTCAGCGGGGGTACCCGCTGCCGATGGAGATGGCGCTGACGGGTCAGGTCCATCCGAGGCTCGACTCGACCCCAACGGCGTGCGCATCGCTCGGCCGATCAGCTCCACCGTGGGGGTCCTGCAAGATGAAGCGCTGCTCGACGTCGAACTAATAGCGCCGCTTGACACCAACGGTCGACTCCCAGCCAACGTTGATGTGGGCTGGGGTGGGGTTTTCTTTCCCGCCGGCGCTCTTGAGGACATTCCCCCATTCGTGGGGAGTGCATTTCCTGAGGTGGACGCCGCTGCGATCGAGTTTTTTGCCACAGTAAAAGGTGGATCCTGGCCGCAGGGCGGTTGGCGCGTGCTGCACGCCACCGACCAACGGGTGCTCCTTGTTCAAGCGGCAACGGTGGCCGGCGACAACGGCGTTGCGATCATGACGTTCGAACGAGACATCGGCCCTTGGCGCTTTGCGGGTGGGCAGCTGGAGGGTCCTTGTGATCTCCTTACGTCGCCCGGTTCGGGACTGAACCTGGCTGATTGGGAGCTCGACCCAAACGCGATCATCAGCCCCGATTCCACCGTGCTCTTTACGTTGGTGACCGAGGGAGCGTGCGCCAGCGGCGACCCACTTGGGGAGTTCCTCGTCGGTCCGGACGTGGTTATCACCGAGGCTCAAGTGCTCATCGCCTACGCATCTCGACCTCGGCCCGGGGCACAGACCTGCCCAGGTAATCCGACCTCGTCGGTGGTGATCGTGTTGTCCAGTCCACTCGGCAACCGAACGATCGCTGATGGATTGCAGGTTGGCGGCACGCTTGCCGACTACTTGGGCTGACACGAACCCCCAGGGCGACTTGACAAGCACCATCGGTGACCGCGCGCGGACCATCAGGAACCGGAGCCTGCCTGCACCCCCTTTGGCCTGCTCGAATGCTGATCTGAACTGATGAAGTTGCGCGATCTTGTCGGCGCGGCTGGACTGGTTCACCTAGTACGGTTTCTGCGAGTTGGGGGTTAGCTGCGTAATGGCAATTGAGGTGGACACCAAAGACTGCACCGCAGTCACCGATGCTGAGCTCGACGAAATGGCCGGGCTCAGCGGCGAGTCGCGTCACGCATTCTCTGTTGGCCTGCTTTCGAAGCAGACCGAAGAGTGGGTGCTCTTGACGACTGCTCGCGAGAACGGCCGCTTGAGGGGTTACGTCTTCAGCACGCTCGAACGTATCGGGGGGACCCCCAGCGTTCTGATGGCTCTTGGTGCCATTGTCAAGAACAGCAAGCGGACCACGGTCATGCGCGCGTTGATGAACGAGATGTACCACCGAGCGCTGATGGCGTTCCCGGACGAAGATGTGCTCGTCGGGACTCGGTTCGATGAGCCCTCTGGCTTCGAGTTGTTCGCCAACCTCGATGAGATCGTGCCCCGGCCCGACCATCGAGCGTCAGGCGAAGAACGGGCGTGGGGACGTCGTTTGGTCAAGCGGTTTGCTATCGAAGTCGAACGGTATGACGACCGAACCTTTGTCGTTACCGGCGACGACGATCAGCCCGTACTGTTCGATCACGAGTCCGCGAAGCCCGACAAGATTGAGGCTGACGTTGCGGCGTTCCTCAATGGCGCCGACCGCGACCGCGGCGACTACATCGTTGCATTCGCATGGGCGATGGCCGAGAACCTCGAGAAACTCGGCAGCTGATCGCTCAAGACCGGCCACCGCGGGCGCAACAACCCCCGCCGGGTTGGTTTGCCGATCTCGCAGGCTCGCGTCGGATGACGCGGGCGTTCACCACGCAGCCGGTTGATGCCGCAGACGTTGACCATGTCGTTGGAATGGCGCGCCGAGCGCCGTCGGCGGGGAACACGGCGTCGACCAACTTTCTGGTGCTCGAGGGGCCCGAGCAGGTCGCCTCGTACTGGGATACAACACTCCCGATCCCGAAACGTGCGACGTTTCCTTGGCCGACACTGCTGCATGCTCCTGTGCTGGTTGTCCCCTTCGTCGATCCGTCGGCTTACACGGCTCGCTATAGCGAGGCCGACAAGGTCCATACTGGCCTGGGAGTAGAGCAGGAGGCCTGGACCACGCCGTACTGGTGGGTTGACGGTGGGATGGCCTCGATGGTTCTGCTGCTGGCTGTCGAAGACATTGGACTCGGGGCCCTCTTCTTCGGGCTGTTCGAACACGAGAATGCGGTGAAGGAACGCTTCGGGGTACCGCCGCAACTTCGCGCTGTGGGGGCGATCGCGATCGGGCATAGCGAAGCCGTGCAGCGTCAAAGTATGTCTGCGGCCCGCGAGAGCGTCCCCTTGCAAGTGGTATTGCATCGGGGTTGCTGGTAGCTGCGCCCTGGGCCACGCGCTCCTGTGGGGTCAGACCTGGTCGAGGTGGGCAGCAAGCGTGGCCGCATCGCCTGCAGGGAGGCCACAGGTGAAGTCGCGACACACGTAGGCCTTGCCGCGTTCGCGGCCTTCCCACAGCGGAGAGTCGTATGTCTCGCCCCAGGCCAGCACAGCGTTGGGCTGATAACGCAGTCGTACGACGTCGAGCAGATCTTCGGTGTCGCCGGGAATCACGATCTCGGTGAAGCCAGTCGCCAGCATGTCTGCAGCGGCAATCAGGTGCGCGAACGACGAAGCCTGACCAGTCGCGACCGGCCCGATCAGATTGACGATGTCGATGGCTCGTTCGCGGTAGTGGTGATTGA
>CAWKYX010000179.1:0-7574 GCA_963854265.1 Acidimicrobiia bacterium | reverse complement strand
GCGTCGGTGCGAGAGCGACAAAGCCTGGATTGTCAGCGTGCTCCTACCCAACAGGGATCTCGGCTGTTCCGGTCGAGGTGGTGGAGGCCTCGGCCCCCATCCACTTCCATCGTAAGGAGTTGCGTCAGGGCTCTGGTGGGGATGGTGCACAGTCCGGGGGGCTTGGACAGACAGTCGAGTTCAGCGTCGACACAGCACTCAAGTGGGAACTGAACGCTGTGACCAGCCGGTTGAGTGAGCCGCCCCAGGGCATCTTTGGTGGGCGGCCCGGAGCTTGTGGTTCGTTCTCGGTAAACGGTGAGGCGGTTACCACCCAGAGCCGAATCACCCTCGGACCCGATGACGTTGTTTGCCTGGAGTTGCCCGGTGGCGGTGGATATGGAGAGGGGTGATGGCCCCGGTTGCAGCCCTGGATACCTTCGCAGCGATCTGGGCGTCCAGCGTCGATCGGCGCACCGACGCCATATTTCTCGTCTCCGAGGGTCCGGACGGTCTAGTTTCGAAGTGGACCTACGGGGAGTTCGACGGGGTCGTCAATCGCGTGGCAGCGACACTGGCGTCGAACGGGGTGGAGCCGGGCTCCCCCGTGCACATGGCGTTGGCCAACTGCCCGGCGTTCGTGGCCGTCTGGCTGGCTGCGATCCGACTGGGTGCGTGGGTGGTCACTTCTGACCCGATGGGTGGGGAAGTCGAACTGCGTGGCCACATCGGGCGGACCCGACCGGTGGTCGGCATCTGTGCCGCTTCCCGGGCGAGCGTATATCTGTCAGCGTGTGGGGCGCTGCGGGTGATCGAGGTCGAGGAGCACGACCCTGACCTCGTCGCCTTCGGTTGCGATCCGATCCGATTGTTGACGGCGCCGGCTCCGACCGACCGGGCTGCTGTCATGTTCACGTCAGGTACGACCGGCGTCCCGAAGGGCGTTGAGGTGACCCAGGCCAACTATGCATTCGCCGGACGCACGATGGCTGCGGCTGCAGGCCTCGACGAGACGGATAGGCAACTGGTCGTGCTGCCCCTTTTCCACGCCAACGCCCAGTACTACTCGTTTGCCTCCTCGATCTGGGCGGGGGCCAGCGTGGCTCTAATGTCGTCCTTCACTGCGAGCGGGTTCTTGGGCCAGGCCGCGCGCCACGAGGCCACGACGGCCAGTCTGTTTGCCGCACCCATGAGGATGATCCTCGCTAGGGGTAGGCCAGTCGACGATTTGAGGCTCCGACAGTGCTGGTTCGCCCAGAATCTGGCGGCAGACCAGTACGAGACGATTTCCGACTGGTTCGGGTGTAGGCCGAGGCAGTTATACGGGATGACGGAGACCATTCCGGCAGTGTTGACCGATGAGCCCCGGAACCCGGACCATTCGTCTATGGGTAGGGTGACCGAGGGATGCCTAGTCGACGTCCAGCGGTCCGACGGGACTTCGGTGGAGGTTGGCGAGGTAGGCGAGGTGGTAGTCGGAGGCCAGCGCGGACGAACTTTGTTCGCCGGGTACCTGGATGATCCCGATACCACCGAGGCCAGCTTCAGGAATGGCTGGTTTCTGACGGGCGACCGGGCAAGGCGCGACTCAACCGGTCGCCACTACTTCGACGGTCGCCGGTCAGATGTATTGAAGGTAGCGGGAGAGAATGTTTCGATTGTGGAAGTTGAGGCCGTGTTGGCCGACCACGAGAAGGTGCTCGAGGCGGCCGTTGTAGGTCGGACCGACCCAATGCGCGACGAGGTTCCAGTGGCCTTCGTGGTAGCTGCCGATGCTTTTGATCCGCCGTCGATCGAAGAGCTGGTTATTTGGTGTGAAGACCGTTTGGTTAAGGCCAAGAGACCCCGCGAGATCTCGTTGATCGACGAGCTACCTCGCACCAGCGTGGGCAAGATTCGCAAGTTTCTCTTGGTCGACAAGAGCGCCTAACTGTAGGCCTAGTGGGAGAATTCGTCGGTGGCCAGCGGTGTGTCGAGATGCTGGCGAACGGTCTCCCACAGGTGAATCGCCCGCACCTCCCAAGTGGAAGCTGGCCCCACGCGATAAAGCGGCGTACGCAGGTTGCCCATCAGCACTAGAAGCATCTCGGTGTCCTCGTAGTTGGTGGTTTCTAGATGTTCGAACGCTTCGTCTTGGACATTTTGGCTGGTGTCGAGCCCGTAGATACGTGACACGAGCCGCATCTTGGCCGGTCCCAATGGATCACAACGCACGAGCCATAGTTGGGTAGGAAATGTGAGCGCCACCAGGTTGGGGTAGATGAACTCGGCGTAGTGGCCCTTGAGGTCCATGTCGTCAAGATCGGTGCGGCCCCGTGATGGATCGTCCTAGTCGTTGAGGGGTTTGTACCCTCGCGACGTCCTCTTGTCTTGGAAGATCTGGATGTCGAGCTGATCGCGAATGGAGTTGAGGCGGTTGTGCACGAACCGCACGTGGAGATCGTCATTTACGTTTTCGGCGAATACTTTCCAATTGATGCCATATACGGGATCTAGCTGGCGGTCGAACCGCGACATGTTCTGGATGTTGTAGCGACTCCACCGGTCCATGATCGGCGCCACCCACTCCTCGAAGGACGGCGCCTTGTAGGAAAGGCAGCCGAAAACAATTTTCTCCCAGCCGACAGCCACACGAATGGGTACGAGTCCGTACGACTCGGTGGGGATGCCGTCGGGGTACATGCGCTGGCGGTCGGGAATGCCGACGAGCAAGCCGTCGATGGAATAGGTCCAGTTGTGATACAGGCATGTGAGCGTCTTGCCGCAGTTGCCAGCAGGCTCGAACGCCAACCCGGAAGCTCGGTGGCGGCAGTTGTTCAGGAAGCCCCTAATCGAGCCGTCGGCCTGGCGAATTACCACCACTGGTTGGTGCCCGATGGCGGCGGTGATGAAGTCGCCCGGTTCCTGCAGATCCTCGAGGTCGCCGAGGAGCAGCCACGACCGAGCGAACACGCGGGTCATCTCTAGGTCGAATCGCTCCTGACCCCATACTTCCCATGGTTGCGGCAGCGAGCTGGCGACGGGATCAGGAACCAACCCATCGGTTTCGGGATTGCGCGGGCGCACCCGAACGGTCTGTTCGTCAGTTCTTCCGGTCATAGCGGATTCCCGGTGGGACCCTACTTTCAAGGGCGAGTTGAGTGCCTATGAGGTCAGGTGAATCGCCGCAACGCGCTGCGGATAAGTCCGCAGGCGGCATCGACCTTCCACCCGTTGTCAGCCAGTGGATAGGCATCTTGGGCCCAGGCGTTGGCGGCACGATCAAGCGACGAGCCGTCGGCCAGGCGAGTACCTATCAGCGCTTGTTCGGTACGTTTGGCACGATATGGCGTGGGCGCAATCGCGCCGAGGGCGACACGAGCGTCGACGACCATTCCGTCGTCAATCTCGAGTGAGACCGCAGCTGAACAGATTGCAAAGTCGCCGGCGTAGAGCCGAAGTTTCTCGAACGCCGATTGTCGGCGTCGTGCTCTAAGCGGCACAATGACCGACGTCAGAATCTCGTCAGGCGCCAAAACCGATTCGCCCGGGCCGGAGTAGAGATCGCCGATGGGAACAGATCGGCGTGACTCGTGGCGGCCCGATACCGTGACGTCAGCGTCGAGTGCCAGAAACGCTGTGGCCAGATCGGAGGGTGTAACGGCTTGGCAGCGATGGGCGTCGATCACAGCATGATGGAAGCGGTGCTCGCCCAGCAGGGCGTAGCACGGGCAGGTCCAGCCTCCTTGCTTGTAGCACGAGAACCCATTTCGATAAAAGGAGCACCGTTTCTCTTGTAGGAGATTGCCGGCAACGGTTGCCATCTCCCGAATCTGGTGGTTGGCGAGGTCATCAAGGGCCTCCAACAGCATGTTGTCGCCGCTCGTCAACGTATGACGGCGTAGGTCCTCCAGCTTCACGCCGGCGCCAATAGTGAGGGCATCGTGCCCGTCGCTCAGGTCGGCAAGGCTGCGAATGGTCGATAGGTCAATGAGCCGCACCGGTGAACACAGGCCTTGCTGGCGTGCTACGAGCAGGTCGGTGCCCCCGCTGATGAACGCCGAGTCCGACCGGTGCTGGGCGATCGCCTCATCGATCCCATCTGGTGCGCTCAGGTCGAGCACCGGTGCCGGCCTTGCTTGTCGGGCGAAGCGAGTGCCCCACCGATGCAGGACGTAGAAGAGTCCTCGTGGATACAGTGCCCGTATCGTCGCCGTCCACCAGAGCGACGGTCGCCTGATCGCATTTAGGGCCTCGATCGAATCTCGTAGCAGTGGAAGCAGCTTGTCGGGAGTGATCGGAATATCGCGCACGCGAACGCCAGTTGCATGGGCCACCGCATTCGCAACTGCTGCTGGCGTGGGAACCAGGCCAATCTCACCGAGGCCTTTGGCGCCGTAGGGCCCAGCCGAGTCGTAGGCGTCGAGCATTATAGGTCGGATAGTGGGCACGTCGGTGGGCCGCGGGGCGGCGTACTCTAGAAAGCTCGGGTTGATCAGGCGGCCCCCTTCGTAGATCATCTCTTCACCGAGGGCGGCTCCGATACCCATTACCACGGCGCCGACGATCTGGCCATCGGCGCTAGTGGGATTGAGCGCCGTGCCAGAATCGTGCACCGATACCACGTCGACCACGTCGACCTTGCCCGTTTCGTAGTCGACCTTCACTTCAACTGCCTGGACGGCGAAGGCGTAGTTGGGCGAGAAGTGGCTGATGCCAGTGACCTTGTTCATCTTGTCGACATCGGTGAGATAGCCCCCCTCGACGTGCAGGCTGCCTGCATCGGCACCGTTGATGAGTACGACGAGATCACCGATGTCGATCGCGTCCTCGCCACATTTCGCCTGGCCGTCCTCCAATCGAACGTTCTGCGGAGGCACGGCAAACTTCTCGGCTGCTGCCTCCTTCAACGCTTGGGCCGCAGTGCCGGCGGTGTTGGCCATAGCGTGGCCGCTCCACACAGTTCCCCGCGACGACCAGGCGCCCAGATCCATGGGCGTACCGTCGCTCTCCATCATGGTCACCGACGTATCGTCGAAGTCGACTCCCAGCTCTTCTGCTGCGATCTGGCGGAGCAGCGTTGCCTGACCTGTGCCGGCGTCGGCGCCAGCGAACCGGATGTCGACACTGCCGTCTTCATTCACATCGAGGGCGGCGCCCGAGAACTCCGAGTGTTCGAAGGCGTTGGCTCCCGACACGTGAATGGCGGCGGCAACTCCTACGCCGCGACCAGAGCCGGCGAGCTGTCGCTTCTCGTTCCACCCGATCTCGTCACGGGCCCGCTCCAAACACTCGACAAGACGTGCGGAGCCGAGGCGCCATCCGGTGAGCGTCTCGTCGCCACTGACGTGAGCGTTTTTAATGCGTAGATCGATGGGATCGATTTGGAGTTCCTCGGCGAGCTCGTCGAGCTGAGACTCCATAGCCCAGTTCATCTGAGCGTTGCCGTAGCCTCGAAACGAAGCACCGGGCTGGGTGTTGGTGTATACGAGCCGAGCTCGGGCCTCGCTGGCCTCCACCCGATAGAGGCTGCCGGGAAGCATTGTGGCGAACACCGCCACCGATGGGCCGGAGTGGTTGTAGGCGCCGTTGTCCACAGTGATATCCGTGTCCCGATGGGTGAGTGAGCCGTCTCTGCGGGCGCCTGTGGTCAGCTCGATTTCGAAGCCGTGTCGTTTGGCGGTGGTGGTGAACTCTTCCCCTCGATCGAGCACGAGCCGCACCGGCCGATCGGTTCGAATCGACAGTGCGGCCGCTAGGGCTTCGTGGGTTCCGGCTTTGGCTTTGGCTCCAAACCCGCCGCCCACCGCCACTTCGTGGGTGTGGACCTGCTCGATATCGAGCTCGAGAATGTTCGCGACTTCTTTGCGCACGAAGTAGGGAGCTTGGGTAGACACCCAGAGGTCGATCCTCTGCTTGTGACTGTCCCAACTGGCAACTATCGAATGGGGCTCCATACACAGATGGGTTGCGGGGGCATATCGGTAGAAGCCGCTGATCGTGGTTTCGGCGCGCTGTCGGGCCCGCTCGATGTCGCCGTACGTTCTGGAAATGTTGAGGGCCAGGTTGTCATCGGCGTGCTGGTGGAGCTTCTCGGCTCTGGCTTTTAGTGCGGCGGCAGGGCTCTCGGACGCCGGCAGCCTTCTGTATTCAACTTGGATTAACTCGATAGCTCGAGCCGCGGCCTCCGGTGTCTCGGCTGCCACGGCGGCGACCTCCTCGCCGACGAACCTCACCCGATCGGATGCCAGCGCTCGACGGTCGCTGAATCCTTCACCAAGATGGATGTAGCAACGGTTGGCAAGGTCGGCTGCCGTTATGACAGCTTTGACACCCGGCAGCGATTGGGCTCGTGACGTGTCTATCGAGCGGATCTCAGCGTGCGAGTGCGGGCTTCGCAGAACCCGGGCGGTGAGAGTGCCGGGCAAACGGAGATCGGTCGTGTACTTGGCGCTCCCCGACGTTTTCGCTTCCCAGGAATCGGGTCGTTGATGCTGGCGCAACGCCATCAGCTAGCACTCCCCCAACTGATCCATTACCGACTCGACAATGCCGGTGTATCCAGTGCACCTGCAGAAGTTGCCGGCGAGCGCCCAGCGGACCTGATCTCTGGTCTTGGGGCCGGGAGGAAGTTGCGAGCAACGAACAACGAGACCTGGCGTGCAGTATCCGCACTGCAGGCCGCCGTGGTCAGCCATCGCTTCTCGCAGCGATGTTGTGTCCTCGGCAAGCTGTTCGATCGTTGAGACCTTGTCACTTACGCGGGCCGCGAGCGTGAGGCACGCCAAGACGGCTCGATTCCCCACTAGCACCGTGCAGGCTCCGCAGTCTCCACGCCCACAGGCGTCTTTTGTGCCAGTGAGTGCCAGGTGGTTGCGAAGCACATCCACCAATCGTGTGGTCGGCTCGACTTCGAGTGCCACAGCATCACCGTTGATGACGAGGTCGACTTTCATGGAACTGACCGTACCAGTCGATGAACTAGGGGCCCGATGGTCAGACCAAACGGTGCCCAATTGGGGTCTCGCCGATGCATTTCGACTCGCTTCTTTAGTTGCCGCTGATTGCCCGTTTTTCGAGCCCAGCACAGTGGGATGGGTCACGTGTTCTGTTCGGCTGGCGATGGTTAGTCAGGTTGCCTGCCAACCGACTACTGGGGGCGGTTAGCTTCGTTGGGCCAGGGGGTTATGTTCCGTACTGACGACCTCTGAGAGGTTGCGACGACGGTGGTTTGGCTCGAGTTCGGGCGGGTCGTATTCGGCGTTGTCTGCATTGATTGTTGTGCCTGGCGGTACCAGTTCGTCGATCCGATCTAGGGCCATTCGAGTGAGCGACACGGTCACGGCACCCACCAACTCGCCCAGTTGGTGATGGTGTGTTGCGAAGGCTGGTGTCAGGCTGGTGTCAGGCTGGTATTCAATGTTATGGTCTTATTGTCTGACAACATGGCCGGTCAGTTGTGTGGTGGCTTTAGCGGCCCAAAGTTTAGAAAAAGTAAGTTCGAACGTCTACGTAATGCTTCTGAGAAGCGTAGGAGACAACCAAATGGGGGAGATTATGAGTAGCAAGAGGCGAAACGGTTACCGGATAACAGCGTTGTTATTGGGCTTCTCGCT
>CAWKYX010000178.1:0-7657 GCA_963854265.1 Acidimicrobiia bacterium | reverse complement strand
GGGCGTCCAGCATCATTTCGACGGATTGGCTGTGGGCCATGTCATAGCCCTCGATCTGGGTGGTCCAGCGGCCGGCGGCCAGGGTGGCGGCGAGGGCGCGGCCGCGGTCGGGGGTGATGATGGCATCGCGTTCACCGAACTGGATGAGCGCCGGGCGATCTGCGCCTTGCTCGAAGTCGGGCTCGAGACCGACAACGTCAGGTACGCCACAACACATTGCCCAGAGGCCGGCATAGGGGAGCGCGTTCGGCTTTGTGGCGAGGGCCACACTCAAGAACCCGCCCTGGGAAAATCCACCCACGACGCACCGTTCGACGGGGATGGCACGCGCCTTTGCCTCCGCAGCGATCATGGTCTCGATCGCCTCGAGCGATGCCAGGAACGAAGCCGGCTCGGGGCCGCCGGTGCGCCGCTCATACCAGGAAGCACCGTCGCCCTCGGGCAAGTCGTAGGGGCCGCGCGGACAAATGGCGGTGAAGCGTTCACCGGGGTCGACGAGGGGAACGTACGCCGCAAGATGGTGCTGCTCTGCGCTCCACCCGTGCAACAGGATCAGCAAGCGGTCTGCGTTGTCACGATCGATGCGGTATTGGATGAGGTCCATGGCCCCATGGTGGCACCCTCTAGCAGCGCTGGCGCAGTTTCTGCCCACGTGGTTGGGTTGTCTCCCACAGCGCTGCTTCGCAGGCAGGTAACGAAGGAGATCACATGCCCGGACCGCTCGAGGGAATCCGCATCGTCGAACTGGCCCAGATGATCGCCGTCCCCGGTGCAACGCACCTGCTGGCAACCCAAGGCGCGACCTCCATCAAGGTCGAGGGTGTCGAGCGAGGCGATGACCTGCGGGCCTACGGCAGCCAAAAGGGCGGCATGGGCGGCTGGTTCGTCAATGCCAACGGGGGCAAACGATCCATCGGGCTGAATCTGCAGTCGGATGCAGGCAAGGCCGTCATGTGGCAGTTGCTCGACGAAGCAGACGTGTTCATCCAGGGATTTCGGCCAGGTGCTGTGGAACGGCTCGGGTTCGGGCCCGAGGAGGCGTTGCGGCGCAACCCCAAGCTTGTTTACGTGTCGTCATCCGGGTTCGGGTCGTCGGGCCCCTACGCGGACCAACCGGTCTATGACCCCGTCATCCAAGCCCTGTCAGGGTGGGCCGGAGCGCAGGCCACCGATGATGGTCCGACGTTGATACGGGGCATGGTCGCCGACAAGGTTGCAGCGCTCACGGCCTCTCAGGCCATCACCGCCGCGCTCGTCAGTCGGGGTCGAACCGGAGTGGGCCAACACGTCGAGATGTCGATGCTCGAAGCCAACATCGCGTTCAACTGGCCCGATGTGATGATGCATTGCACGGTGCTCGACGACGATGCGACCCATGTCCCCAACCTGCTCGGCCACTACCAACTGTTCCGGGCTTCAGACGGATCGGTCTCAGTGACCGCCGGCAATGATGCCCAGTGGCAGGCGGTGTGTGCGGCCCTGGATCGTCCAGATCTGGCCGTCGACGAGCGGTTCGCGAACGCAGCGTCGCGCAACGGGAACTTCCGTGCCTGGTACGGCGCATTCGGCGAAATGTGCTCGGCCTTCACCACCGAGGAGCTTCTGCGGCGCTGCCGTGACGCCGATGTGCCCGCGGTGCCGGCGTTAGATCCGGTAGACGTTGCAGCTGACGAGCAGGTCGTGGCCCGAGACGCTGTCCCGGTGGTTCAGCACCCTGTCGTCGGAGCGGTTCGTATGCCGAGACAAGGCGCCCGGTTCGAGTCTGACGGCGAGACAGCGTTGTCGCCTGCTCCGCTCCACGGGCAACACACCGACGAGATCCTGGGCGAGCTCGGTCATGACACAGCTACTATCACTGCGCTTCGCTCCGACGGTGTTGTCGGCTGACCTTCAGGAACTTGTGAACATCGAACCCCGTACCAAACGCCACACCCTCGCCGCAGGCCTGACCTTGGTCGCAGATCATTGGGGGAACGAGGACGACGACCCGGTCTTGTTCCTCCATGGTGGCGGGCAGACGCGCCATTCGTGGGGCGGAACGGCACGGGCGCTGGCCGAGACGGGCCGGTACGCGATCACGGTGGATCTGCGCGGTCACGGCGAATCGGGCTGGAACAGCGACGGTCGCTACCAGCTCAGTGTTTTCGCCGACGACACCCACCAGCTGATCTCCAGTCTGGGGCTGCGGCCAGCGTTGGTGGGCGCCTCGGTCGGCGGGATGACCGGGATGCTCCTGGAAGGCACGCAACACCCGGGCACTATCAGCTCATTGATATTGGTCGACATCGTGCCCCGGATGAACGCCGAGGGAGCCGATCGAGTCAAGGCATTCATGATGGAGCACGCGAGGTCTGGCTTCGCGTCGCTCGAGGAAGTTGCCGATGCCATCGGCGCATACAACCCTCATCGGCCACGCCCCAAGGACCTCGAGGGGCTCAAGAGGAACCTCCGCGAGCGCGACGGGCGGTGGTATTGGCACTGGGATCCGGCGTTCATCGAGCAGAGCCTGGAAGGAGGGCCGCGAGAAGTGCGAGACCCCGACTTCATGGCGTCAGTCATGGCGTCAGTGACGGTGCCGACGCTGCTCGTGCGCGGCAAGATGAGTGATCTTGTCACCGAAGAAGGGGCCAAGGGGTTCTTGGCCGAGCACCCCCAGGCTGAGTATGTCGACGTCAGCGGGGCCGGGCACATGGTCGCGGGAGACAAGAACGACGTGTTCACGGCGGCCGTGGTCGAGTTCCTCGACCGTGGCCGCTGACAACGCCCTGCGGCGGCTTCGCGCCGTTTGACCCTCCCGGGTAGGGTGCGGGCCGGAGGGAACACATGAGTTTGATGGATCAGTTTCGAATGGACGACCAGGTCGCGGTGGTTACGGGGTCGGGTCAGGGGATAGGTCGCGGGATCGCATGGGGCTTGGCCGATGCAGGTTGTGACGTGGTGCTCAACGCCAGGCGTCAAGGCGACCTCGAAGAGACCGCTGCTGGTGTCGAAGAGCGTGGGCGCCGAGCGCTGATTTTCGCTGCCGACATTTGCGACCGGTCCGAGGAGCTGGCCGATCTGACGTTGGCCGAGTTCGGCCGACTCGATGTTTGGGTCAACAACGTTGGTGGCAACAACGAAAAGCGCACCCGTGCGTTGATCGACACGCCCGACGATCGCTTTCGAGATCAGCTCGAGCTCAACCTGACCACGGCGTTTCAGGGATCGAAGGCCGCGGCGCATCGCATGCCCAATGGCGGTGCCATCGTCAACATTGCGTCCGGCTCTGGCATGCGCGCATCGCCGTTCACCGGCCCCTACGGCGCCGCCAAGGCCGGCATGTTGAACATGACCGAGACACTCTCGATAGAGCTGGCGCCGCTCAAAATCCGGGTCAACGCTGTCTCGCCCGGTCCGGTCATCACTGAGGCTTTCTACGAGGTCCTTGGTGCCGAGGGCGCCGAACAGGCCATCGCCGACACCATCCCGCTGGGTGTGGTCGGCACACCCGATGACATTGCCGGCGCGGTGGTGTACCTGGCCAGCCCGGCTGCCGGCTGGGTGACGGGACGCAACATCTTGGTGGCTGGCGGTCGCACCCAACGCGGCTACCAGTACACCCCATCAGAAGAAGACTGACGCCGCCGTGGCGTCGCCTGTCGCAAACATGCCCCAGAGGAGCAATCCCCGATGAAACTTAATCTCAGCGTCGATGAGGTCTTGTCCACGACCCGTGCTGTTCGCAAGCGCCTCGACTTCGACAAGCCGGTCGAAGCCTCCGTCATCAAGGAGTGCCTTGAGTCGGCGGTCCAGTCACCGACGGGATCCAACAGCCAAGCGTGGCAGTGGATGGTGGTCACCGATCCTGACAAACGGGCCGCTCTGGCCGATCTGTACCGCCAGGGTTGGGCGGTCTACGCCAACATGGACGGCAACGCGGCGACCGTCTACAAGGGTGATGACGCCGGGCGCGTTGCTCAGCAGGGCCGTGTCACCGGATCTGCCGAGTACCTCGCCCAGCATTTCGAGAAGGTCCCGGTGATGCTCATTCCAATGCTGCCTGGGCGCCTCGATGGGCTCCCCAACATGGCCTCGGCATCGATGATGGGTTCGATTCTGCCTGGTGCTTGGAGCTTCATGCTGGCCGCCCGCGAGCGGGGCTTGGGCACCGCGTGGACGACCATCCATCTCATGTTCGAGAAACAAGCGGCAGAGATCCTGGGCATCGACTACGAGGCGTACACGCAATGTGCGCTCATCACGTGTGGTTATACGTTGGGGACCCACTTCAGACCCGCGTCGCGGCCGCCGATCGAGTCGGTTCTGCACTGGGACAGCTGGGACGGCTCCGCTCCGTGGACCGAAGGCGGCTGAGATGACTCCCGACGAGACCGTGAACGCCTTCATGGCCCACATCAATGCGCTGGATCTCGCCAGCGCGACCGCGTTGTTGTCCGACGACTGCGAGTACGACAACGTGCCCATCGGCAAGATGCACGGCCGCGAGACCGTGCACGAGTTCTTGTCTCCCATGATGAGCCGCTGTAGCGAGCTTGACTGGATCACCGTGCGCCAGGCGGCCACAGGCCCCCTCGTGCTCAATGAGCGTCTCGATCGGTTCCATTGGCCTCACGGCTGGGTCGAGGTGCCGGTAGCCGGCATTTTCGAAGTCCACGATGGCAAGATCACCCTGTGGCGCGACTACTTCGATTTGCCTACCTATCGCGACCAATTGCCATCGTGAGTTCGGATTAGGCGCCGATGGCCGACGTTGTCGCCATCGACCTGTCCTGTGCCCACGCCCCAAAGGATTCAGCGTGACCGAAGAATCACCAGCCTCCGACTACGTGGACAGCTACGAAGACGTGTCGACCTTCCATCTCTCCAATGATCGGGAGATGGTCTTGCTCGACAAGCAGACCGAATGTGTCTTCATGTGGGCAACCAAGGCCGGCGATGCTGTCGGCGTCTACATGAACTATGTGGCTCATGACGATCGGTTTTGGCTGACCTGCACGCGACGTCGCAAGCGTGTCGCCGCGCTGGAACGACGCCCACGGGCCTCGATCGCGGTCTCGAGCCGGGGGACCGACATTGGCATCAGCCAGGCCATCACCTACAAGGGTGATGTCATCCTCCATGATGATCGTGCGACACTCAGCTGGTTCTACCGAGCGCTGGCCGAAAAGGTTCGGCCGGGCGATACCACCAAACAAGATGCCTTCGTTCACCACCTCGACACCCCAGGCCGTACGGTCATCGAACTCATCCCCGACGCGAGGATTGGCTTCGACTCCGATGCCATGTTCGCCAACAGCCCGGCAGGGCGCCCCGACACCCAGCTCTAGCGATGCCGAAGGACTGAGCCATCGCCCGCGGCGACATGGCCCGGGAGTGCTCGCCAGCCTTGGGTTCTTGCTGGCTTTCACGCTGATCTTGGGCGGTTGTGTCTATTCCAGCAAGGACCGCGCCAGCGAGTTGGCCAATGCCACACCCACCGTGCCGGCCCCCACGGTCGATCCCGACGTTACGCCTAGCCCGGATGGGCCCGACACAGGCACACCCTCCCCAGGCAGCGAGCCCGGTCCCGCCGAGGTGACGCCGGCCCCGAGTGGGCAGTCAGGCTGGGTTGTTGTCGAGAACGTTGCCGCAAACCTGAACGTGCGTTCAGGCCCGGGCACCGACAATGCGGTGCTCACCCAGGTCGCCCTCGGAACAACCTTGGCCACCACGGGTCGCCAGGACTTGGCCGGCGATGTCACATGGATCGAGATCGAGACCGACGAGGGCCCAGGCTGGGTGCACGGCGAGTTCGTCGCACCCACCGCGCAGCCGACACCCACTCCGCTCGCCACACCGACGCCGCTGGCGACGCCGACGCCTCAGATCAGCGGCGACGACCGGATTGTTGATGCTCCCTTAGGCCTGTTGTTCCGGGCCGAGCCGTCATTGGACGGAGCGGTCCTCCGAACGCTCGAAGACGGCGCGGTCGTCACGCCCACAGGTTTGACAAGCGAGGACGACGATGGCGTGGAGTGGGTCGAGATCGGTGACGGCAGCGACACGGGTTGGGTCGCTGCAGCGTTCCTCCGAACTCCCTGAGTTCCTGCGAGCCTCCCCGGCACGGTGCGGTACCGTCGTGGCCTTGCCCGACCGGTTGAACTGAGGGATTCGCGTGCTGTCCAAGCTGCTTGTTGCCAATCGTGGTGAAATCGCCGTCCGTATCATGGGGACCGCCGCAGATCTCGACATCGCGACGGTTGCGATTCATCCAGCCGATGATGCCGGCTCGCTGCACGTGCGGGCAGCCGACGAGTCGGTCGCGCTGGGCGGCGCCGGCCCATCGGCGTACCTCGACATTGAAGCTGTGGTCGCAGCAGCCAAGGCCACCGGCGCCGACGCGGTGCATCCCGGCTACGGGTTCTTGGCAGAGAACGCAGCGTTTGCTGCGGCGTGTGAGGATGCCGGGCTGATCTTCGTCGGGCCGACGTCGGCGAGCCTCCGGTTGTTCGGCGACAAGGCCGCCGCACGAGCACACGCGTTGGAGTGCGGAGTACCCGTGCTCGATGGCACCAGCGGCCCCACCTCCCTTGACGATGCGCAGGCCTTCCTCCGTTCTCTCGGCGAGGGCGCAGCGGTCATGGTGAAGGCGTTGGCTGGTGGGGGAGGCCGCGGCATGCGGCCTGCCGGGTCGGTGACCGAACTCGCCAATGCGTTCGATCGGTGTGCATCGGAGGCGCAGAACGCATTTGGCAACGGCGACCTCTACGTCGAACAACTCCTGAGCGGGGCGCGCCACATCGAGGTCCAAGTGGTCGGTGACGGTGCGGGTGGCGTGGCGGTCCTGGGCGAACGCGAGTGCAGTATCCAACGGCAGCGTCAGAAGCTCTTGGAGATGGCGCCTGCCCCGGGTCTCGATGATCAGACGCGGTCGATGTTGCACAACCACGCTGCCGCTATGGCGGAGGCCGCCTCCTATCGCAGCCTCGTGACGATGGAGTTCCTCGTTGCCGATGACCAGGTGGCCTTTCTCGAGGGCAATGCCCGGATCCAGGTCGAGCACACCGTCACCGAAGAGATCTTCGGGATGGATCTGGTGGCCACCCAGCTGGCGATCTCATCTGGAGACACGTCACTCGATCACCTCGACATTGCGCCACGAGGCTTTGCCGCCCAAGCCAGGATCAATCTCGAGCACATCGATGTGGATGGGTTGGTCCGGCCGTCCGGCGGGCGGCTCGAAACGTTCGTGATGCCAACTGGGCCGGGCATTCGCGTCGATACCTATGGGACCAGCGGCTACGTCACCAACCCGCGCTACGACTCACTGATCGCCAAGGTCATTGCCCACGCCCCTTCGTCCGATCCGGCCGTGGCCCTTCGGCGACTCCATCGGGCGCTGAGCGAGACCGACATCGTCGGTGCCGATACAACACTTGCCCTCGTTGGGGCTGTCTCGGCCGATCCAGCGGTCGCGCGTGGTGCAATCCACACCACCTGGCTGGAAGAACATTTGGAGCGTCTTCTGGATTCGGTGGCCCGCGTTGATCCCGTGCCCGAAAGCGCCGATGGGCAGGCCGGCGTTCGGCTGGATGACGAGAATCCCTTGGCTGTCCTGGACCTCGGCAGAGACGCTCTCGTCGGGTCCTCGCCAACGCACGAGCCGGTCGATGCCGGT
>CAWKYX010000177.1:0-7681 GCA_963854265.1 Acidimicrobiia bacterium | reverse complement strand
ACCGATGTGTACGCCATGACCGTGGCCGACGGGCCTGTCGCGCTGGTCCTTGGTGCCGAGGGCCGAGGCCTCTCGCGGTTGGCACGTGACCGTTGTGATCTCGTGGTGACCATTCCGCTCAAGGGCGTCTTGGGTTCGCTGAATGTGTCGGCAGCGGCAGCTGTGGCCTGCTTCGAGGTCGCCCGCTCCAGGGCCTGACCACGCTGGGTATCGGCGCGCGATGGCTGCCACGAGCCCGATAGAGATTGGCTGACGAGGTCGGGGTCCCGCAGTGCAACCCCCTGTCGCCTCCACAGGGGCTTGCGTGCCCCCTTCTCCCACCGAAGATGGCGCCCTTGTGGAGGCGACATTGCGGGGACGTACAGGCCCGGCGGCGGCCCTATACGCGATCGAGACGCTACACCGCTGGCCCACGTTTGTGCCTGCTGGCACCTCACCTGTGGTGTTTGAGCGGGCGTCATCATCTCGGTCTGCCTAGGATTCCCGAACGGACAGCGCGATGTTGTTCGGCGAATTCACCTAGAGCAACGAGCCAGATTTCATGTTGACGGACCTTGAGCGCCTGGTCGCGATCGAAGAGATCAAGAACCTCAAGGCCCGGTACTTCCGAGCCATGGATACCGGCGACTGGGATGTGCTGCAGACAGTGTTCGCCACCGACGCCGTCTTCGATTGCAGTGAGGCAGTGGTCGACCCGGTCGACAACCCAGATGCTGATGGGCCCGAACCTTTCGTTGGTGGCGAAGCCATCGTGGAAGCGATCAGAGACGCGGTCTCCACGGCGAACACCGTGCACCATGGCCACATGCCCGAGATCGAGATCACGTCGCAAACAACGGCGACGGGGATCTGGCCAATGGAGGATGTCATCCGGCCGCTGGCCACCGACGCGGATCTGCCGTTCTCCAGCTCGGGCTTCAAGGGTTATGGCCATTACCACGAGACATACGTGCGAGTCGACGGTGCTTGGCGCATCCTGACGTCCAAGCTCACGCGCTTGCGCGTCACCTTCGAGTGACCAAGTCGTGAGGGAACGGCTGAGGTGACGCGAGGCGATCGGGCGGACAAAGTCGACCCGTAATCTGGCGGCGCGGTACCTTTGCCCGGCACCCAGCGGCCCAGCTGGTCGGCAACAACCTGGGAGAAACCTGTGACTCAGTCAGATCAAGATGTCAGCGCTGCCACGCGGTCTGTCGTGCAGAGTCTGCTGGACGCGATCAACGCTCTCGACTTCGAGACCGTGAGTCGGCTCCAATCTCCAGACATCCACTTCTGGTCTCCGGGTAGCACCGAGGTCAGCGGTCACTACCGCAGCCGCGACGCGTACGACGAAATGGCGGGCGTCGTGTTCGGGTATCTCGACGAGAGTGGCTTCGATCTCACAATCGACAGTCTCATCGTTGATGGCGAATATGCGGTTGCCCAGGCCAGCGGGAAGGCCACCACCAAGAAGGGTGTGCCTTACAACAACACCTACTGCATGATCTGGCGGGTGCAGGACGGGCTGATCACCGAGATGACTGAGTACAGCGACACCGACATGGTGCGCCGGGTACTCCTGGCATAGTCGGCTACGTTGGCGGCCTCTGCCGCCGCGGACCTGATGTTCTGTGGAGCCGGGTAGCGGGATCGAACCGCTGACATCTTCTTTACAAGAGAAGTTAGTGGTGCTGGTGGAGCTTGATATATATGCTCTGAACAGCATATATGTGTACACTGTTGTCGATGGTTGTCCACCCTGTAAGCACCCAGTTAAGCACCCAGCGCGAACGTATTCGGTAGTGGGAAAGCGTCGATCGCACGGTGAAGGGTCCGTTTACTTCGATGAAACCCGTAATCGGTGGGTTGGCCAGATCTGGCTGGATGGTCGCCGACGCAAGGTCTCAGCCAAGACCAAGACCGATGCTGCAGCGAAGCTCGGCCGGCTGCTCCATGGTGACCCAGCCGAACGCCACGCTGATCTCCGCTCAACTGTTGGCATCATCCTCGATGACTGGGTAGCGAACCATTTACCGACACGGGATCTTGCTCCATCGACCTTGGTCGGCCATCAGTGGGCGGTGGGGTTGCTGAAAAAGAAAGTGGGGCGCATCAAACTCGCTGAGCTCAACGTTGGCCACGTCGAACGCGCCCTAGCGGAGATGGATTTGTCTAAGGCATCGCTGATCAAGATCCGGGCCACGCTCCGGCAGGCGCTCACGTGGGCGCAACGCCGTCGTGCAATCACCCACAATCCTGCAGCGATCGCTGATATGCCGAGCCAGACGAAGCAGACCCGTCAACGCCGGGCACTCACCGCCGCTCAGCTAGCTGACCTGCTCGAGGTCGCCGAAGGTCACCCGTTCGGGGCCTTGTTTGCTTTGTCCGCTCGGGTCGGGTTGAGGCCAGGGGAGTCAGCCGCTGTCTGCGTCGATGCCCTCGACCTCGCCAGCAAACCACCAACCGTCGCGGTGATCCGCGGCATCCAACGCCAACGTAACGGCGCGCCCCGGCTAACTGATGACCTTAAGACAGCCGGGGCACGCCGCACTATTGCTCTACCCGCCGACGTCGTTGGGGTACTGCGTCGCCACATCGCCGCACAAGCCATCTCAGACGGCCTTCTGTTCCGCTCAAGGGTGGGTGGCCCAGTCATCGCCACCACGATGCGTAATGAACTAAGGGCACTTTGCGCCGTAGCAAAGATCCCTCTTGTGACACCCAACGAACTCAGGCACACGGCCGCAACCGTGATGGCCAATGCCGGGATACTGCCGCACCAACTCGCCGACATTTTGGGCCACCGATCGACACGTATGGTCGACGAGGTCTACCGGCACAGGCCGGCCGTGATTAGGGGCCCGGAGACGCTCTAGGCGAGACGAATCGCCTTGCGTGTGGCCCCGTCATACAGCTCAGCGAGACGGTCCTGGCTCAGTTCCACCCGGAATCCGCACCGGCCACAGGCCAAGCGAGTGACGGGGTACCCGGGGCCGCCGACGAGTGCTCCGTCGCGTTGAACATCGGAAATGAACGCGTGGACTACGGAGTCGGGGTCGGCCATGCTTCGTCGCCCAAACCTCATCACAGTCGCCATTCGGTGCTGGCGCGGACAAAAGAGCGTCCGGCGGGGGTGGGGGATCCATGCCGGATCCCAGGGGTCAAGGCCTGGACGGCGGCGGCGGTACAGCTCGTCCTCGTCACCGCTTGTAACCGACATACCACCACTGTAAGCTGACGGACGACATAGACGTAATTACACCGCGGTCAAAGTGAGCGACCGGACCCAACGCTCCAACGCTGGCGCCGGCAGGCGCATCGGCTTGGAGATTTCATGTCCGAAGTAGCAAAGACCGACCGGCTGGCGTTTGGCTGCCAAGAGGCTGCCGACACGATCGGCGTCAGCCGCCAATACATCTACAACCTGATGCGGCGTGGCCAGCTGCGCACGGTCAAAGTGGGTCGCCGTCGTCTCATACCCCACTCAGCCCTTCTTGAACTGCTCGGTGAGAGCGAGGCGACATGACGCGCCACGACCCCCGACCGGAGCCGGAGGCCGCACGTGAAACTGCCCTCCAGACTGCTGTTTGTGAGTGCCAGAAGGAGGTCGAGCTGCTCCACACGGCCGACGGCTATTTGATCATCGGGAATGTCGAAGCAGCGGCCTTTCTCGCGCAGCGGGCCTCGCATTTATTCACTCGATGCCCAGTGCTGGATGTGCATCGTTCAGGCGGTGTCGCATGAGCGCAGATACGACCTGGGGGATCGGTACTCGTGATGAAGATCGACAGAAGCTAGAGAGTTCTGCGGTGTCGGCGGAAGTGGCCGATGAGCGCGGATATCGCAGCGTCCAGGATCATGCCCAGCTCAAGCGGGCGAGGTTTTCGCAGTCGCAGCGTCAACGTGTGCCCGGTCTGCTGATCCCGTTGCACAACGTCCTAGGCGGCCAGGCTGGCTACCAGTACCGGCCAGACCAGCCGAGACAACGTGGGGGGAAGCCGGTCAAGTATGAGACGCGGGCCGATCAGCTCATGGTGCTCGATGTACCGCCACGGACACAGCCCCAATTGCGGGATCCGTCGGTGCCGTTGTGGATCACTGAAGGCCCGCTCAAGGCGGACTCGGCGGTGACCGCAGGGTTGTGCTGTGTGGCACTGCTAGGCGTGTGGAACTGGCGTGGCACGAACGATGTCGGTGGCAAGACGGTGCTGGCTGACTTTGAACACATAGCGTTCAATGGCCGCGAGGTCGTGGTGGCATTCGATTCTGACGCTTGGACGAAACGGTCGGTGTACGACGGTGCAAAGCGTCTGGCTGGCATGCTCGAGTCCCGTGGCGCTGACGTGGCTTTCCTGCGCCTCCCCGACGACGGTCACGGCAAGACCGGGCTCGATGACTACTTGGCGGCCCATGGCCCGGACGGGCTCGAGGCGTTGGTGTCCGACGAGATCGGTGACCGGCCAGAGAGCGCCAAGGATGCCCCGGTCGGCCTGGACGGCCTGCACCTGACCGAACTCGGGAACGCTCACCGTCTGATCTCCGCTCACGGCGATGAGGTGCGTTACGTACCGGCGTGGAAGACCTGGCTGCGTTGGGATGGTGTGCGCTGGATGCGCGACCACGATTCCGTTCGGGTGGCCGAGCTCGCGACCGATGTGCCGCGACGGATGTGGGACGAGGTCGCAGACGCGTCAGGAGTGGACACGAAGGTTCGTAACGCTGCGATCGGGTGGGCGCGAAAGTCCGAGTCATCCAACGCGATCACGGCAACCGTGCGGCTGGCCCGGACGATGCCCGGTGTCGCTGTGAGTCATGACCAACTCGATGCCGAACCGGGGCTGTTCAACGCGACGAACCACACCATCGATCTCGTTGGGCGCTGGGAGCGTGAGCATCGCCCAGGGGACTTGTTGACCAAGGTCGCCGGGGCCGCATGGCGCAAAGACGCCGATGCTCCGACGTGGGAAGCGTTCCTTGCAGAGGTGCTACCGGACGCTGAGGTACGTGACTATGTGCAGCGAGCCGTCGGGTACTGCCTCAGCGGTGATGTGTCTGAGCAGGTGATGTTCTTGTTGATCGGGGAGGGCGCCAACGGCAAGTCGACGTTCATCTCGGCGATCGAGAACGTCCTGGGCGACTACGCCGGAATCGCGGCCAAAGACCTCTTGGTGTCGCAGCGTCACGACCCGCACCCGACATCGATGGCGGACCTGTTCGGAGTCCGGCTCGCAGTGGGTGTGGAGACCGAACAGACCGACACTCTCGCCGAGTCGAAGGTCAAACAGCTCACCGGTGGCGACAAGATCAAGGCTCGCCGGATGCGCGAAGACTTCTGGGAGTACACGCCGACCCACAAGCTGTGGCTGGCCACGAACTTCCTGCCCCGGATTCGAGGCCGCGACCACGCAATGTGGCGGCGGCTCCGCGTGATCCCTTTCTCGGTCACAATCCCAGAGGACCGCCGCGACGGCCAGCTACCGGCCAAACTCGCCGCGGAAGCAGACGGGATTCTTCGCTGGGCCATCGAAGGACACCACGCCTGGCGTGACCGGAGCCTCAAACCACCAGCCGCGGTGGTCGAAGCGGTCGACGAGTACAAGGCCTCACAGGACTGGTTCGCAGCGTTCATTGAAGACGCCGAGCTCGAGCTCTCCAAAGGCATGGGACAGATCGACACGTCAGTCCTTGTCGAGAAGTACCGCAGTTGGTGCCGTGACGACGGACGGCCGCACCTCTCGCGCCAAGAGTTCGCTCAAGAACTTCAGGCCCACGGATGCGTCGCCGCGAAGTCCAACGGAAAGCGTGTCTGGAAGGGCATCTGGTCCGTGGCATCGACCGAGGGAGAATGGTCGTGACCAGCACAAACGCTTCTACGGGGACGAACAGGGTCAAAGCTTCCGTTTCCACCCTTAAGAGCCGCCTCTAGAGGCCCCAACCGGAACCCTCGCCCCTCTTCGTCCCTGCGCAGTCATACCCAGCATGGCAGCCAAGGGGGACTAGTAAAATTCGACGATTTCTCTAGTAGAAATCGGCCCGTTTCTGCTGGTCTTCAGATGTTGTTCTGGCGGTGAGGACGGCCCCTAACTGTATTTGGGTTGCCCAATGTTGTTGGTGCCGGAATTCCTGAAATTCGCTCAGAGGGCGACTAGTGGCAGATGTCTACGACGAGACGCGGAGGCCCGGACAGGGTGATCACGTTGAACGGAGCAGCGGTGTTAGCCGACACGTACCAGGTGACATAGCCCTCATAGTCTCCAGCCATCTCAGCCTCAACCAAGTTCGCGGTGCCGAAGGAGGCCCCGAAGAATTCTTGCGGCCCCTGGTACCAAGCCTCGGGGTAGGTCACCCACCCAGCCGACCCGAGATACCGAACCTCAAGGAATTCACTGCCGGCGATGTCGACAGGCTCTCCGGAAGCGTCATGGAGAGGAGTCCCGGATATCCAGCCGATGCTCCACCCGTTTGGCGTGCGGCCGTCCTCCTCGAACTCGATGACAAAGCGGTCATATCCCGGGCGCGTTCCAATCCTCACCTGTTCTTGCAAAGCGCGTCCCGGCGCTGTGAACGCTGCGCTCGGCCAACCGGCGGTTACGTCGGCGGCTGGGGACCACGACGGATCGCAACTGGGCACCGTTGCCGGGACCGCTGTCGTAGTAGGCGCCGTCGTGGAGGGCGCCGGTTCAGCGGTCGGCGTTGTTGGAGCTTCAGTTGTGGAGCTGGATGCCTGTGACGGGCTGGATGCCTGTGACGGGCTGGATGCCTGTGACGCTGGACCTTCGCTCACTTGCGGAGCCTGCTGATCCTCGGTATCGGAGGTACTGCCTTGGTCCCCGCTCTGCGACAACAACAGCACGCCGAGCACCACAACTGCGATTAGGAGCGCCGCGGTAGCGACTTGGTACGACCTTATATTCTTCATATTCCTCACGTCATCGGTTGGTTCTCGCTGCCAATTAGGTTCCATCGCCCCCACTCCTCTTGGCGGCGATCATGATGTGTCTCATCTACAAACCCTATACCCCACCCACTTGGGCGAGAGACACGGAGTCGGCTGGGGTAATGGTGAAGATGGGGTGCGCGCTCGGCTACCCAGTCACCCCCACCGACACCAAATGCCTCTACCTCGCCATGGACCGGCCCGCCCAAATCCGGCGAGCCATGCGACGAATATTCAACGAAGAACACCGTGAAGCACTCGACAACTGTGCCGTATGGGAAGGCCCGCCACCAGCAGACGTCGCCAAACGACCCAGCATCCTCCTAGAGCTCTGCCAAGAAGCCGGCGCCGACACCATATTCATCGACTCGCTCAAAGACGCCGCAATGCGACTCTCAGACGACGAGGTCGGCTCAGCCGTCAACCGGGCACTCCAACTATGCGTCGCCAACGGCATCCAAACCGTCTCCAACCACCACAACCGGAAAGCCCAAGGCGACAACAAAAAACCCAACAAACTCGACGACCTGTACGGCTCCACCTGGATCGCCTCAGGCGCCGGCTCCGTCATCTACCTATTCGGCGAGCCAGGAGCCACACAAGTCGAACTGATCCACCTCAAACAGCCGGCAGCGATAGTCGGGCCACTCAACCTCGAACACGACCACGAAGCCGGCACAACCACCGCCCTAGCCCGCTTCGACCCACTCGCATTCCTCCGATATCTACCAACCCAGACAGCCGACTCTCACGCCGTCGCCCAAG
>CAWKYX010000176.1:0-7694 GCA_963854265.1 Acidimicrobiia bacterium | reverse complement strand
GCGCGTGAGTTCGCCATCGAACGCCCAGGTGAGCATTTTCTCGGATCGTCCGCGCGCCATGAGCAAAGCGTACCGGTGCGCCCGTTCGCGGCGCATGCAGCGAAATCACCCATCGCACTGTCGGACTCCCAAACTCCCTGAGCCCGGGGCGCGAAAGTGCGGAAACCACGAAACTCCCGCCTGGAACACTGCTGACAGCGCAGGAACAGTCAGTCGCGACTGAGGACGGCTTCGAGGTGAGGGCGAAGGGCCTGCCCCATGGCCGCCATGTTCACCTCGTAGCGCATGTCGTTTCGTATCACCGCGACATGGCGTTCGACAGCGTCGACCTGTTTCGCCGTCGGCGTCTGCAGGACTGTTGAGGACATGGCGCGTATGGTTGCACCGCTGATCTCGACGTCGAGCATCTCCACGATGCCACTGGGCTGGGCGATCACAAACTCGGCACGACCGTCACCGACGGGACGCAGGTACCCGGTCTCGGCGTGGAGCGGGAGCCCCGTCGCGGCGTCGCGCGTACGTTGCACATAGCTGAGGAATGGCTTGCCGACGTGGGAGAACGTCGCTACCTCGAGGTACTCGAAGTCCTCGATGTTGGGGTAGCTCCCCGCCCCCTTGCCTTTCCAGGTGCCGACCAAGAACTCCAGTGGCTCGAGCATCGGATGGAGGGACGGGCCGTCTGACATGGCGCCATCCTTGCCGATCGTGCCCCGCGACAAAAGCCAACCAGCAAAAACCGAAGAGACCAGGCCACCGAAGTGCCCTGGTCTCGCTCGAGATTGATCGAGCACCGAGGTGCTCGTCAGGTCTTCAGACTCTTAGAAGTCCATGTCCGGCATGCCTCCGCCGGCTCCGTCTTCGGGAGCGTCAGCGATGACGGCCTCGGTGGTCAGGAAGAGTGCAGCGATGGATGCCGCATTCTGCATGGCCGAACGGGTGACCTTGGCAGCATCGATGATGCCGGCCTTGACGAGGTCTTCGTACTCGCCGGTCGCGGCGTTGAGGCCGTTGGAACCCTTGAGGTTGCGGACCTTCTCGACGATGACGCCACCTTCGAGACCGGCGTTGACCGCGATCTGATGGAGCGGAGCCTCCAGAGCCTTGGCCAGAATCCGAGCGCCAGTGGCTTCGTCCTGATCCTTGAGCCCATCGGCCACTGCATTGACCGCAGCCTGTGCACGAAGCAGCGTGACGCCGCCGCCGGCGACAACACCTTCTTCGATGGCAGCCTTGGTGGTACTGACGGCATCTTCGATGCGGTGCTTCTTTTCCTTGAGCTCGACCTCGGTAGCGGCACCAACCTTGAGGATGGCAACGCCACCGGACAACTTGGCCAGACGCTCTTGGAGCTTCTCGCTGTCGTAGTCGGAGTCGGTGTTCTCGATTTCAGCCTTGATCTGGGCGATACGACCCTCGACGGCCGAGCGCTTGCCCGAGCCCTCGATGATGGTGGTTTCGTCCTTGGTGATCACGACCTTGCGAGCGGTACCGAGAAGATCGAGCGTGGTGTTCTCGAGCTTGAGGCCAACTTCTTCGGTTATGACCTGTCCACCGGTGAGGATGGCCATGTCCTGCAGCATTGCCTTGCGGCGATCGCCGAAGCCTGGGGCCTTGACCGAGGTGCTGTTGAACGTGCCACGGATCTTGTTGACGACCAACGTCGCCAGGGCTTCGCCTTCAACGTCCTCGGCAATGATCAGCAGCGGCTTGCCGGCCTGCATGACCTTCTCGAGCAACGGAACGATGTCGCGGACAGCGGTGATCTTCGAGCCAACGAGCAAGATGTATGGGTCTTCGATGACCGCTTCCATACGCTCTGGATCGGTGACGAAGTAGGGCGAGATGTAGCCCTTGTCGAAGCGCATGCCTTCGACGAAGTCCATGTCCATGCCGAAGGTCTGCGACTCTTCGACGGTGATGACACCGTCTTTGCCGACCTTGTCGATGGCTTCGCTGATCTTGGCGCCGATTTCGGGGTCGGCGGCGGAGATCGAGGCGACGTTGGCGATTTGGTCCTTCTTGGAGGACACGTCAATGGCTTCGGCGCGGATAGCGGCGACGGCGGCTTCGACGCCAGCCTCGATGCCCTTCTTGAGCGACATGGGGTTCGCGCCGGCGGCGACGTTGCGCAGCCCTTCGCGGACCATGCTCCATGCCAGCACCGTGGCGGTGGTGGTGCCATCGCCTGCGACGTCGTCAGTCTTCTTGGCGACCTCTTTGACCAGCTCTGCGCCGATCCTTTCGTAGGGGTCTTCCAGCTCGATCTCTTTCGCGATCGAGACGCCGTCGTTGGTGATGGTGGGTGCACCCCACTTCTTGTCCAATACGACGTTGCGGCCTTTCGGGCCGAGTGTCACACGGACTGCGTCGGCGAGCTGGTTCATGCCCGCTTCGAGACCGCGTCGTGCCTCTTCGTCGAACGAAATTATCTTTGCCATTCGAGTCGTCCCTCCCTGGGGTGATCTACGTGAGATTTTTTAGAAACGCTCCGAGAGCAAGACCCGCTGGGGGCCGTTGGCACTCTCCTATGGAGACTGCTAAATGCTACTGACCCCTCGGCCGGATTCAAAAGCGAGCCCAAAGATTGCCCATATGCCTCTGCGCGGACGAACGCGCCGAATCGACAGCTACAAGGCAAAAAGGCAGCCCAGGAGCAAGAAACGAGTGATGAAACACCATCCCCAGCCCAGCCACAAAGAACGAACCAACAGCCGCGAAACCGAAGTCCAAGCGACGACCGCAAAACAAAACAACAGCCCAGGAGCAAGAAACGGGCAACGACGACCGGTCCGATGCGCCCCAGGCGCGAGGGACCAGCAACGAAACACCGCCCCTGGCGCAGCCGCAGAGGAGGAACCGACGACTGAGGAACAAAAGAGCACAAAAAGGCGGATGGCCGGTTCCAAAGAACCGACCATTTGTCACACCCAGGAGAACCCGAGTGCCGCCAAGGGGAGAGACACCTATCAATCGGGGGCGGGCTCGGGTTATTGAGGAATCCGCAAATGTTTCTTGCGAAGCGGCTCGGTTCAGGCGCCGCCTGCGACTGCAGGAACAATCGAGAGGGTCTCGCCGTCAGCCACGTTGGTCGCCATGCCGTCCATGAAGCGGACGTCATCATCGGAGACGAAGACGTTCACGAAACGTCGGAGGTTGCCATCATCGTCCAGGAGCCGCTCGGCAAAACCGGGGTGGGCCGACTCCAGCGCGCCAAGCACAGCCTTGACCGTGCCAGGCTCGACTTTGACCGCGGACTCGCCGGCGGTGAGCGTGCGCAAGGTGGTTGGGACTCGAATCGTGACTGCCATAGTCGGGATTCTAGCCGCCACCGCCCTAAAGCACACATGCACGTTCCACCATTTCTGACGGCTTCGCGCGCAGTAACGCGCCGCGCTGAGCCGTCAGAAATCCGAGAGCGGTGCGGCTACGGTCAGCTCGTATGAAGCTGCATGGGGTCATCAATGCCTCGCCGGACTCTTTGGCGGATTTTTCGATCGCTTTGACGGTGGATGCCGCCCTCGAGCGGGCAATGATGCTGCTCGATCAGGGCTGTGTAGGGATCGATTTGGGGGGTGCCGGCTCCACCCAATTCGCAGAGCGAGTCGAGCTCGAAGAAGAGTGGGATCGCCTCGATGGCAAGATCCAGGCCATTGCTGCCCTCGGCATCGAGCTCTCGGTCGACACCTGGCAGCCCGAAATCATGGAACGGGCGCTCGATGCGGGCGCCAACTTCATGAACGCCGCCGATGGCCTCCAGAATCCGGCGATGGTCGAGCTTGCAGCCGATCGCGGTGTCCCGGTGATCCTGCCATTTCTGTCTGGGATCGATCCAAAAGCGATGAGCTTCGTCGACGGTGACCCCATCGAAACAATCCTCCCCTGGTTCGAGATGACACTGACGTCCCTGACAAATCGCGGGATATCCGAGTCGCAACTCATCGTCGACCCTGGTACTGGCTTCGGGCCCGCTGACTGGGCATGGGAGGACCGTCGCCTCTATCAACAGGCCGTCTACTCCCAACTCGACCGGCTTCGAGTGTTTGGGATGCCGATCTACATGGCCCTGCCGTGGAAGATGGATGATGGCCGACGCGAACTGCTCGACCTCTTGCTAGCAGTCGGGTTCGACTACGGCCGCGCCCACTTCCCCGATCAGATTCTTGCGGCCAAAGCCGAGCTCGACCGATAGCCGACGGCGCAAGAAACAAGAAAGCAGTCGTTGTCGACACAATCCGACACCCAGCTCGATTGTTTCGGCGCTGACGAAGCTGCAACAGGACCGCTTTGGCACCATCGGGTGCTTGGTCTGGCCGGTCAGCCGGTTGTGCGTCGAATGCGCACCGACGTGTGTTCGACGTGATGGGGAACCGGTGGTCGTAGCTTGCGGATTGTGACGTCCACAGCATCCACTCGGTCCATGGCCAACACCTCGTCGGCGATGCGCTGGGCGACCCGCTCAATGAGCTCATGGCGCTCGTTGGTGATCACCGCGACTACGCGATCAGTGGCGTCACCGTAGTGAACGGTCTGATTGAGGTCGTCGGTGGCGCCCGCGCCAGAAAGATCGGCTTCGATGATCAGGTCGACCTCGAAGGGCTGGGCCCGTTCCTTTTCTTCGGCGAGTAAGCCGATGACCCCGAGGGCACGGATACCGCACACGTTGATCTGGTCTGGCATGGCACTCCTCGTAGCCGGCGAGGATGCCCAGCATATTCGGGTCGTAGCCGAGGTTGACCTCAGCCGGCGATGGTGGCCAGGGCCGCCGCAGCAGTCTCGGCAATGGCGGCCGCCGGCTCTGCCATCGCTCGCTCCAGCCCGACGTGGTCAACCAGCGTGAAGGTGGGAATGGGAAGAGAAAACTGAGGGTCGATCCGTCCGGCCAGCGCGATGACGGGCACACCAAATTCGGCCGCGAGCTCCATGACCCCCCCGACAACCTTGCCCGACATCGACGTTGCATCGATCTGGCCCTCGCCGGTGATAACCAAGTCAGCGGCTTCGACTTGTTCGTCGAGGTGGCAGGCATCGGCGACGATGCCGAAACCCGGCTGAAGCGCTGCACCGAGCGAGGCCAATCCACCGGCAAGCCCCCCTGCCGCTCCGGCGCTCGCCATCGTGGTGACGTCGACACCTCGCTCGGACTCATAGACCTGTGCGATTCGCTGCAAACGGCGCCGCAACAGTTCGACCTGAGCGGGACTGGCCCCCTTCTGAGGGCCAAACACTTCCGCAGCGTCGACAAACAAGGTCGTGACGTCGCACGCGACCACGAGTTCGATGCCGCGGAGGCGTTGAACGGGTTGCAGCGCCTGGACTGCGCCCCACCCGCCGTCGGTCGTGGCTGACCCGCCAACACCCACGATGATGCTGCGAGCATTGCGCTGGACCGCCAAGTCAATCAGCTCGCCGGTCCCCGCGGTGCTCGCCGCCACCGCATCGTTGCCTTCGGCGCCGCCCACAAGTGCCAACCCTGAGGCTTGGGCCATCTCGACTACTGCTGTGCGCCCCGAGCCGAGCCGCCATTGGGCCTCGACGGGCTCACCCAGCGGGCCGCTGACGACTGAGGTCCGGTTCGCTCCACCGAGGGCGTCGAGGGTGCCCTCTCCCCCGTCGGCCAGAGGCTGCACGATCGGGATATGGCCCAAGTCGCTCGCGACCGCAGCGATCGCCTCGGCAACCGCCACCGCAGAGATCGTGCCCTTGAATTTGTCAGGTGCTACCAAGATGCGCATGGGGCCCGATGCCTGAACGAGCCTTGACCCCCGACCAACCGTGCCTATTGCAAGCCGTCGAAGTCCAGCCCGATCACGACCAAGACATCAGCCTCGAGCAGGTCGTCGACCGGCACCTCTGCGGGCACAGGACCAACGGCTTCGGGTGCCGCATTGAGGGTCTTGGCGATCTGGCGAGCGTCGAGCTCGTAGCCCGGCGCGTAGTAGATAATCGTCGCATCGGCCGTCGACGTGGTGTTTGTCGGGGTCAACGTGCCGTAGCCGCTAGCGGCGACGAGGCTGTCGCGGACCCGCGAGGCGGCGCCCGCGACACCCGTGCCGTTCGCCACCAGCACCCGGACCTCGTTTGCGGGATGCAAGATGTCGGGGATCTCGCTGGCGCCTCCGTCGACGGGATCGGCGGGATCGTTGAGATCGTCCCCGGTGTCTGTGCCCGTGGAGTCGTCGGGCTCGGGGGTGTCCAATGTGTCAGAAGCATCGGCGCTGTCGTCGCCACCGTCATCGCCTGCGGGCGCCTGAGCCGTCACGAGGGTTGCGTCGTTGCTGTCAAACCCTTGGCCCAGAACGAGGACGCCCACAACAACGGCCGCCACGGCCAAAATCACTCCACGAGTTGCGGCACTCATCGTTTGGACTCCTGGGCCGGTGAGGTGAACATGTCGATCTTCCTGTGTCGGCCGGACATTTCCGGGCCTCTATCGTGCGGGTGGGTGTGTCGCAGACACACCGAACCGGGCGCGTCGGCGACGAGCCCGGAGCCGCTGGAGACGACGGACCACGAGGGGGTCGTAGGCAGCAGCATCAGGGGAGTCTAGAAGCTCATTCAGCAACTGGTAGTAGCGCGTCGTCGACAACGCAAAGCGTTCACGGATCGCGGCCTCTTTCGACCCATCGAGCTGCCACCACGTTCGCTCGAAATCCAGGATCGCCGTTTGGCGCTCAGTCAATGCCACAGCCGTAGAGCGTTGCCGACCGCGCGCGCCAATACAAGCATTTCCGAAACGAGTTTGGAAACACAGCCATTTGCACCGTCAGCCGAGCCCGAATTTCTGGCCACTAGGAGTCGCACATAACGATTCCGATCGGGAAGACAGTTGCCTACACTGAGCCCCAAGCCGGGTTAGCTCAGTTGGTAGAGCACTTCTCTTGTAAAGAAGATGTCAGCGGTTCGATCCCGCTACCCGGCTCCACGTAACCGCAGTTCAAAGGGATGAATGGCCTGAGTCAGCCGAAAATGTTTCAAGCCTGGGTGCCGAGCTGGGTGCTTAATCACACCATTCAGACTTGAACGACTTACCAAACAATTGTTCGGAGTTAAGTTCTGTAGACAGCCACACGACCAGTCCCTCTAGGACCCACTCCACTACTTATTTCTTGGTAGCCGGCATCGCCTACCAGTAGCGGTAGCCAGGTTTCGACGCCCGTTAACACCCAGCCAACGGTTCAGCCATCGCAGCTGTGGGGTGGTGATGTTTGCTCCCCGAAAGAAAAAGCGGTGCAAGGTGGCACCGTCGTTGCATTCAGAGAGCCCAGAACCCGTGAGCAGGGGCTGAGTTGGGGTGATCGGTTTTCCAGTAGGGGTTTGAGGGCGGCTCCTACGGTGTGGGTGTTGCCAGCTGATGGGGAGCCTGTGACCAAGATGTGACCACCAGCGGACCGCACATCAAACCAGGACACCCGCCAGAGCCGACGTGAGTCAGCGAGACACTCTCACCGCCTGTCCGTCGTTGTTGGACTGCGGTTCCCGTCAGCGCCAATACGACGGACAGGCGGTGAGCCTGAGGACCGTTCCTCGGCTCTCATGCCTGTGCTGTCACCGCCGAGCTCGACGAGTGTGGCTGTCAGTGGGCTTCATACTGTCCGGATTGATCACGTAGTCGGGATGGACGATGACCCGGGTCTCAGTCGGCCTCATACTGTCCGGATTGATCACGTAGTCGGGATGGACGATGACCCGGGTCT
>CAWKYX010000175.1:0-7716 GCA_963854265.1 Acidimicrobiia bacterium | reverse complement strand
AGCAGTCTGGTAGCTCGTCGGGCTCATAACCCGAAGGTCGCAGGTTCAAATCCTGCCCCCGCCACCAACGAAGATCCCTGCTACGGCGGGGATCTTCCCCGTTTTCGTCGGTGCTAAGCAGACTGAGTGATGGCGCTTAGGCCGCGTGTAGGCCGCGAGACGTTCAAAGATGCCTGTCGGAATGCCCGATCGAGGCCTTTGATCGTCGCCTCGTCTTCTGATGGGAAGAGGTGCCCGTAGGTGTTCATGGTGATTTGGATCGAGGAGTGGCCCATTCGCTCCATCACCACCCGAGGGTGGGCACCTTCGCTAATGAGGAGCGTTGCGTAGGTGTGGCGGAGGTCGTGGAATCGGAAGCCTTTGCGGCCTAACTGCTGCACGGTGGGCTTGAACACTCGCTTGTAGAAGTTGGAGTGTCGGTAGATGGCTCCGGTGGGTGACACGAATACCTGAGCGGATGGGTCGCCATCAACGCCTCGCCCGGCAAGGTGCTGTGATAGCAGGTCTACGAGAAAGGTCGGAATGGGAACTGTGCGGGTCCTGCCATTCTTGGGACTGTTTAACTCCGGCCGCCCGTGAACTTCGGTGAGTGCACGTCGGATGGTGATTTTTCGTTCAAGAAAGTTGACGTCTCGCACCTGAAGGCCGCCACACTCAGATGCCCTGAATCCGCTGAAGGCGGCGAATATGACGAGGAGCTGGTCTTGGCCTTCCATCAAGTCTGCGATTTCTAGAACTTCGTCGGCGGTTGCGAAATCGGCTTCGCGGATTGTGGTCGATCCCGCCGTTCTCAGACTTCTTGACGCCGTCGTAGAGCACGAGTGGGAGCAGAGAGCAAAGGTGGACGCCGATGCACGGAAAACACTTGAACGTAAGGAAGTTGAACATACTCTCCGTCTGGCAAAACTTACCGACCGATTCCTTGACGGCACCGCCATCTCCGAGGAGATGTTCAAAAACCAATCGGCCCGGATCGACGAGGAGCTAAATGAGGTTCGCAGGGGACTCGAAAACCTCGGCACCAAGCGCGTCAACCTCAAAGCCACAGTCGCCTTTGCGACCTTCATGCTCGCTGACCTTGGCGGCTGTTGGAAACGCCTTGAACCGTTGGAACGACCGCAGTTTCTCCGCGCTATCGCCCCCAAGGGCTTCACCTACGACGGCGAACACTTTGAAACCATCGATTTCCCAGTGTGGTCACCGCTTAAGGCCCGCACTGAAGCCGACGATTCACGTTTGGTACCCCGTACGGGATTTGAACCCGTGTTACCGGCGTGAAAGGCCGGCGTCCTAGGCCGCTGGACGAACGGGGCTGGACTTCCCCGAAAGGGGCTCGGACACGATACCAGCGAGATCCCCAGGTCCTCACGCCTTTTCGCGGAACTCTTGGGCCGCGATCGCCGCCCACCTCTGGGCACGATCTACAGTGACCGCTCATGCGACGACTGGTGGGGACGTTGGTGTCGGCTGGCGCCGGCTATGCGATCGGGACGTTGCCGTCAGCAGACATCGTGACCCGCATCGCGACAGGCGGCCAGATGAACATCCGCGACGAGGGTACTGGGAATCCGGGTGCAGCGAATGTGGCCGGCGTGCTCGGGAAGAAGTGGGGTGCGGTGGTGATGGTGGCCGACGTGGCCAAAGGGTTCGTCGGCGCGCGGGTTGGGCGGCGCTTGGCCGGGCGGCCAGGGTTGCACGCTGGTGGTCCTGGTGCGGTGGCGGGCCACTGTTTCCCACTCTGGGAGAGCTTCGAAGGAGGCAAGGGGGTGGCCACCAGTGGAGGGCAGGTCCTTGCCACTTTTCCCCTCTACTTTCCGATCGACATCGCCGTCGGCTTCGTGGCAACCCGCCTGCCGATCTTCCAGCGACAAGCGTTTGCCGCAACCGAGCTTGCGACCGCGACATGGGTGCTGCTGTCGACGGTGTGGTGGCGCAAGAAGCTGCCGAACCCCGGTGGCGTCGAGCCGTCGGTCGGCCTGCCCCTGGCAGCGATAGCGACCGGGGCAATCATTCGTTACCGCTTCACCCAGACCAATGCTCGGGTCGACGACTGGCGCGAGCAGCAAGCCGAAGCGGAAGCCTGAGCAGGCCCGAGGGGTTGCTGGACCGTGCAACGCATCGTCACTGATTCCAACTCCCAGCTCCCAGCGGAGCTCCAAGACCGATATGGCATCGCGGTCGTTCCGATCACCGTCGTGGTCAACGGGACGGAGTACAGCGAGGGTGTCGATCTTGACGCTGACGGCTTTTATGCGTTGTGGGCCGACGGCCAGCCGGAAGTCTCGACATCCCAGCCCAGTCCGGGCGCATTCGTCGAGACCTACAACGGACTGATCGCCGAAGGGGCCACCGAGATCTTGTCGATCCATGTCAGCGACGCGTTGTCGGGGACCCTCAACAGCGCGCGGATCGCCGCCCAGCAGGTCGATGTACCGGTTCGGTTGGTGGACACCGGCACGATGTCATTCGGTATTTCGTGCTGCGTCTGGGAAGCGGCCGAGGCATTGGCCGCTGGTGCGTCACTTGAGTCAGCAGCGGTGACGGCCGAGAAGCTGGCGCCTGCACTTGGCTCGGTCACGATTCTTCAGGCTCTTGAGTTCACGCGCGCGCAGGGGCGCCTGGTTGATCAGCTTCCCGAAGAAGCGGCCGGGATCCCTGTCCTGGCGATGGTCGACGGCGGGACTGAGGTATTGGGTGAGGGACGCTCCATCGAGGGACTCTCGCGTCTGATGGTCGACCGAATGACAGCATCTAGTGAACCGGTGCGGGTGGCGCTGTGTATCGCGGACGCTTCAGCCCGACCCTTCTACGAGGCCATGGAAGCAATGCTGGCCGATCGGCCGAATGTGGTCGACCTCGTCCGCTACCGGGTTGGTCCCAGCGTGGGCGCCTTCACGGGTCCGGGCGCCGCCGGTGGTTTCTGGTGGGGCGTCTGAAAACTCGTCTGGCCGAGGCCCAGGTGGCGGGTTTCGACCCGACCCACCGAGGCAAGCCCGGCAGCTCACGCGCTGCCTGCCGTTAGTCGCTCGAGCCCAGCGAGCCGGTCAGGACGTCGACGATCAGACCCAGCATCTGGCTAAGCATCTCGTAGCTGACCCAGAGCGGGCGATCGGGATCGTCTTCTGGGACGTCGAGCGGGTCGTCCTCTTCAGAAATGTCGAGCCGCGTCCCAAGCACCAGGCGGATGCTGTTGATGGCATTCATCCACTCTGTGAGCTGAGCTTCGGACAACTCGGTGGCGGTCAGCGACGACTCGACCGTGTCGAGCGCCGCCAGCTTCTGCTCCAGGAGTTGGTCGTGGACGAGCTCCTCGAACGCTTTGTTGGCCTCGGCGTCGGCCGGGTACGCGGTGGGGTAGAGCCGCCGCAGAATCGGGCTCGACCCATCGAGCAACAGGTCCCGCAGTGACGGCACCAGGTTCGACAACATCTGACGCTGCCACTCGAACGTCTCGAGGTCGTAGCCCCCACGGTCGTTCGGCTCCAGGATCACACGGACAAGCTACTGCGGCTCGCCCCCAACCCGTCTGGATGAACGGTCCACCCCAACGCGATTAGAGTCGCCGAAACACCAGACCCCGGGAGTTCGAAGATGGCAGCGAAGTATCGGCTCGATGGCAAGGTTGCGGTTATCACCGGCTGCGCAAGCGGCGTCGGCGAGGCAGCAGCGAAGATGTTCACCGAACAAGGCGCGCAGGTCTTTGCGGTGGACGTAAACGGACCCGGGCTCAAAGACGCCATGGCCGATGTGCCGGGTGTGAGCATTCTCGAACAGGACGTCACAGCCGCAGACGCGGGCACGACCATTATCGATGCGGCGGTCGACCAGTTCGGCCAGGTCGACATTTTGGTCAACAACGCCGGCCGAGTGGTCTACGCCGAGCTTGACGACCTGACTGACGAAGTCTGGGACTTACACTTCGACCTCAACGTGAAGGCCGCCATGCGCCTGTGTCGTGCCGCTGCACCCGAGCTGCGCAAACGCGAGACCGGTCGCATTGTCAACATCGGCTCGGCCGTCACGCTTCGTTCTACAGCTGGACTCGCCAGCTACACAGCGTCCAAGCATGCGCTCGAAGGCCTCAGCCGGGTGTTGTCCCAAGAACTGATTCCAAAGATCACAGTCAACTGCATTCACCCGTCCACGATCCTCAGCGGGATGACTCGGCCCATCATGGAGGCCGACCCGTCGCTGAGGGAGTTCTACGAGAACTTCAGCCCGATGGGCCGCATGGCCATGCCCGATGACATTGCGCACGCCGCCATGTTCTTGTGCCTTGCCGAGTCCAACTACATCAATGGCATCGGTCTCAACGTTGACGGCGGTTACTGCGCCGCCGGTTGATCTGACAGCGGGACGTCTCAGTCCTGCTGCATCGTTGCCCAGAGTCCATGCTCGTGAAGGCGGAACACGTCGAGTTCCGCCTTCTCGCGCGACCCTTGAGACACCACAGCCCGACCCTTCTGATGGACATCGAGCATCAGCTTGTTGGCCTTGGATTCGGAGTAGCCGAACAGTTTCTGCAGCACGAAGGTGACGTAGCTCATCAGGTTGATCGGGTCGTTCCACACCAACACGATCCACGGGGTGTCGGGTGAAATGTCGACGTCGTCGACGGGATCTTCGACCTCCGTTGGTGCAGTCGAGGCGTGGGGCACCGTGCCTAGAGAAACCGCGCCTAGCGAAACCGCGCTTCTAGAAACCGTGCCTATTGAGACCATGCCCACAGAGACCGTGCTCATAGCAACCATTGTGCCCTGGGCACGCCTGCCTGCAGCGCTCACTCGTGCGGGAATCCCAGGCCGGGACCAGGCGGCAGCCCGATGGTGCCGCCATCGACAACCGGCAGCTCGCCCAGTCCGGGGAAGCCTTGGCCTGCTGGGAGCCATGGGATCTCCAGCCACCGAGTCGCCGGCTCGGCCGCGGCCCAGTGCCAGCTGGCGTGCAGCGACGGACCCAACGAGAAGTTGTGCGGGGCCAGTGGCAGACCGCTCGACGAGATGGCTGCGCCGATGCGTCGTGCCTCGGTGAGCCCGCCGACCTTGGCGATCTCAGGTTGGACCAGGTCGACCGCGCCGGCATCGACAAGTGCGTTGATGCCGGCAAGTGACAGTTCGTTCTCTCCACCGGCGATCGGCGTTGACGAGCTGGAGCGGATACGGGCCAGCGCCGCGCGATCGCGTTGGGGATACAGCGGCTCTTCGATCCAATCCAGCGCCAGGTCTTCGAGTCCGGCGACCAGCGCCAGCGACCCGGCCTCGTCATAGGCGGCGCTGACGTCGACCATCAATGAGAATGCCGGGTCGACCTCGCTGCGCACGGTACGAATCAGCAATGGGTCGGATTCGTGGAGCTTCGCTGCACTGAATCCGGCAACGGCGGCCGCCGCGATGTCGGCGATGATCCTGTCTGCTCGGCCGTGCCAGGTGAGACTCGCATAAACCGGAATCCGGTCATGAAGCCGGGGCCCCAGCATGGATGTCACGGGCACACCCTCGCGGCGACCAATCAAGTCCCACAGGGCGAGATCGATCCCGCTCAAGGCACCACGCACGATTCCGTCATCGCCATATTGGTAGGTGGCGCGGATCAAGGTGTCCCAAGCGGCGGCGATGTCGGCGGTTGACGAGATCGCGAGCCCCCACAGCGTTGGGCCGAGAACGGCATCGATCACCGCTTGGTAAGGGACCACGGGGGCGCCGGGATCGAGGTCGGGCCGGTAGTGGCCCCACCAGGTCTCGCCTATCCCGGTTGTTCCCTCGTTGTCGGTGATGTGGACAAGGAGCTGGGGGTTGGCTGCGTCTGGAAGGATCTCGGTCCGGACTCGTTCGATCGTCGGCATCACCGGCGTACGAATTCAGTAGGAGAGGGCTCGGTGGGACCGATCGGGCTGTTGGCCCCGCTGTTTGACAAGGGGTGTCGCACTCGGAGGTGCAGCGACAGTGTGGCGGTCCACACGGCGATCGATCCTGCGACATGGATGCCCACCAGCAGGACAGGGACATCGGTGAAGTACTGCACGTAGCCAATCGCCGCCTGGGTAACCAGAACGCTCAGCAAGGTCTGGACGCCACGAAACAGGTCGGCAGCACCGGTCTTGCGGAGCCGCATCGCCAACCAGATCGTGACCGCCAAGAACACCAAGACGGTGACGCTGTGTACGCGAGCGAGGTCGGGCACATCGAAGGGCAATCGCTCGACTTCGAAGTCTGGGGCGTCGAGCTCCGACACGTCGATGCCTTGAGCCTCCAGCGCGTCCTTGGTCTCCTGGGTTTCGGATCCGCTGTGTGGTCCGGCGCCAGTCACGAACGTTCCGGTGACTAGGACGGCGGCGGCGAGGATCGTCAGCGCGCGGACGTGGTTGAGGATTGTCGGCAAAGAGCGGTCCGGCACGGGCTCATCGGGGAGACCGGCGCGGTGGTGAACCACGAGGGCATTCCACACCAGCACCATCGAGACGAGGAAGTGGCCCATCACCAGTTGAGGCGGCAGGTGCTCCCGCACGACCAGCGCTCCCAGCAGAATCTGCGCGATTACCCCAGCAACCAGTCCCCACGACCAAGCCGTCAGGTCGCGACGGCGCGGCGACCGAGCCATCGACCCGAGCACAGCGGCGATCACGGCGATGGACACCAACCCCGTGATGACCCGGTTGACGAACTCCACCATCGCGTGGAGGTCCCCGACCTCGGCCACCAGTTGGTCGTCTTCGCATCTGGGCCAGTCGCTACAACCAAGCCCCGAACCCGTCAACCGCACGGCGGCACCGGTCACGATGATGAACGCCAGCAGCAGTAGCGCTATCAGGGTGACGTGTCGATATCGCTCGGGGGTCATCGACCGGATGGGGCGCACCGCCCAAGTCCACCACGCGACAGCACCCATTGGCACACCACCCGGCCTCGCGACAAGAGACTGGCCTCGTGGAACAAGAGATTTGCAGATAACTGCGGATTGCTTGGTAGAGCGTCTGCGGGACCCCTAGCCTGAACCACGTGGATGTCGCTGTTTCAGTCCCGCTGACGCGGGCAGGTCGTGTTCGTGCATTTATTGCGCTGACGAAGCCGCGCATCATCGAACTGCTGTTGATCACCACCGTCCCCACGATGGTTGTGGCCGAGCGGGGAATCCCCTCGGTATGGCTGATGATCGCGACCGTTGTTGGTGGCACGCTTGCTGCTGGCGGAGCCAACGCCATCAACATGTATGTCGATCGCGACATCGACAAGCTGATGGAACGCACCCAGAACCGGCCGTTGGTCACCGGTGCGGTAGCCCCCACCGAAGCACTCGTTTTTGCGATCAGCATCGAGGTGGTCGCCTTCTTCTTCTTGTGGGGGACGGTCAACCTTCTCAGCGCCGTCCTCGCCCTGACCGCCTGCCTTTTCTATGTGTTCGTCTACACGCTGTGGCTGAAACGCACCTCGACCCGCAACATCGTTATTGGCGGGGCCGCTGGGGCCATGCCCGTGCTTATTGGCTGGTCGGCAGTCACCAACAGCATCGACTGGGCGCCAGTGGTGTTGTTCGGCGTCATGTTCTATTGGACGCCGCCGCACTTCTGGGCCCTCGCCATCAAATATCGCGAGGACTACTCAGCAGCTGACATTCCCATGCTGCCTTCGGTCGTCAGCATCCGCGAAACCGCAGTTCGCATGATGTATTACACGGTCGTCCTCATCGTGTTGAGCGTTGCCTTCTCGCCGGTCGCCGACA
>CAWKYX010000174.1:0-7741 GCA_963854265.1 Acidimicrobiia bacterium | reverse complement strand
ACCGACCTACGGCTTTGGACCCCATCCCATTCCCGATGAAGACGCCCTTGCCGCAACCAGACCCAGCACCTGGGATGACCTCTTCCCCACCGCCGAAGAGCTCAAAGAACTCAAGAAGTCCATGCCCAAGAAGAAGAACCTCGCTGACGGCCATGCCGAACAAGAAGAACCCGGTGATATGGCTTTCACTCCCGACGTCGAGGTCGGCCACGGCGACGTAATCAGCGGCGGGACCTTCACGCTCGAGGGGCTTCACACACCGGGCCACATCTCGAACCACATGTGTTTTGGGCTCCGCGAGGAAATGGCACTGTTCACCGGCGACCACGTCATGGGGTGGTCGACCAGTGTCATCCCGCCTCCCGATGGATCCATGACCGACTACATGACGAGCCTAGATCTCCTTCTCGACCGAGAAGATCAGACGTACTACCCCACGCACGGGCCGCCGATCCCCGCGCCCATCGAGTTCGCGCGTTCATTGATCGCGCACCGCCAGGATCGCGCCCGCCAAATCCTCGAGTGCCTCGCGGCCGGTCCCAAGACGGTGCCCGACATGGTGAATGCGATGTACACAGCGACACCACACATTCTTTACATGGCCGCGGGCCAGTCTGTGCTCAGCCACCTGTACCAGCTGGCCGAACTCGGACAAGTCAGCACCGAAGGCGACGTCACGGCCGATTCGTTGTTCCGTTCCGAAGTCAGCTGATGAAGCGGTCCTTGTTGAAGCCTGAAGCGCTCAGCCGCCCAGTTCGGCCATACGGCTGAGCGGGATGTCGCACAATTCGAGCGCACCGAAGACATCGCCGGCAGTTTCGGGGTTCGCGATCATGGAGTCCGCCAGGCACTCGGCCTCGTCTTGGGTGAAGCCTTGTTTGACGAACTCGTCGACAATCACATCCATGCTGCCGTCAGGGATCACCTGGGTATCGAAGCCGCTGCCGTCGCCGAGATCGAAGTCGCCGCCGCCACCAATGCGGGCCAACTCTTCGAGACTGACGCCGCAGTCCTGGAATATGTCGAGCACCTCGTCGGGCGCCGTACCTTCGGCCAAGGCGCCGAAGGTGTCGAGCGAGATTTCCCGGGCCAGGCACTCGGACTGATCTGCCGACAAGCCGAGCTGCTCGAGTGCGGCCTGAACGAAGCTGTCAGCGTTGCCGGATTCCTCGAGTTGATCCTCTATCTCTGCGTCAGTCGGACCATCGGTCTCGTTGGCATCGGGGTCGAAGCCACACTCTTCTGCGATGTAGGCATCAATGCGTTTACCGGCTGCCTCGGCCTCTTCGATCACGTCGGTGTCGAGGCTCGCAAGTTGCGCCGCGTCGAATCCCACGCCTTCGAATATCCCGAACAGGCGGTTGAAATCGTCGTACACGGTTTCCATGTCACCCTTGATCTCTCCTGGCGCCACGTCGACGGCTCGTGCGATCAGGTCCCGTTTGGCCCTAAATGCGGCCTCGAACTCCTCGGGGATAAAGACGTTGATCGTCGAGAACTCGTCCTCGGCAACTTCGCGCTCGGCTGCGAACGCACAGAACTTGCCGGACCCCGACCCGATGTCAGAGTCAGAGTCAGAGACTGAGTCCCAACGTCGTCCTCGCCGGCTCCGAGGACCGTGGTTCCCCCACCACAGGCCGTCATGACCATGGCCAACGTGAACACGATTGCTATCAACTTCTTCATTGCATGATCTCCCACCGCTGGTTGCTCCAAAGGGCGCTAGTAGGCGCGAACCGCCCCGTTGAGTCATCGACACAACGGCGCCTCAGTTGAGGATCACTCCGTTACCCAGCAAGGAACATGCGGGATAGGAGATAGAGGGGGCGAAAACGCCGCACCCGCAGCTATGAGGATGGATCCACGACGTACTGCACGAAGGGTTGGCGAGTCTCGTCATCTAGCTCCGACGAGAGTTAGAGGAGGTCTCGAGCCGCCACCTGAGCCGGGAACTGCTCTATTGCGGCGCGATAAATGAGCTGAAGCGCTCCGGTGGTCGGATCATCGAGGCCTAACAGGGTGATGAAAATTGGGTTTGTTGGTCCGGTTCGGCCCGTTGGGGTGTGATCGGCTGACGGCTTTGGGGTCAATCACCGCGTGGCCTCCGATTGGTTGGTCTTGCTGGCTGGTTTCTCCGGCTTGGGGCTGAGCCCATCTGCGGTCGGCGGCCCGGGAGGGTGTTCGCTCAACTGGCCGAGCGAGGAGATCCTGATCAGGTTGTAGACCGCTGCCTCGGCAAAGACCCCGACATACCGAGCACCAGGCGCCTAATCGACGACGCCATGTGCCGCTCTGCCACGGTTTCATAAGCGCTACACGACGCGTTCTGGAACGGATCAGCAACTATGACCTATGTCACGTAGTAGTGTACCGAGCTGTGAACTGAACGTTCACTACAACGGTCCTGGCCCGGTGCCGGACGAGGGGAACATTCCTGTGTACACACTTGGTGCTCTAATATTGCTCGCTATCACGCTTGGCATCGTCATGGAGGTCGTCAACGCTGCCATGATGGCGCTCAAACTGGACGAAATGCTCAGCAAGATTCCTGTTTTCGGTACCCAGCTCACCGTAGGTGTGAGCATCTTGATGGTCTGGCTCCTCGATATCAGTCTGCTTGCGCGCTACGCCGGCCAGTTGCGCGAGAACTGGATTCAGATTGTGATCGACGGGATCCTCATCGCTGGCATGATCCCTGTGAAGGACGCGGTGGTGGGTGCCATCGAAAAGGGCATTCGAGCCTAAGCGACGGCGCAGCGCTACGCCACCCCGTCGAGGGGAGAACTCGACGGGGTGGCGTAGCTTGTCGCTGACGCCATACAAATAGCGACCTGGCGTCGCGAGCCGCTCAGCGCCTCGACCAAGTCGTGACACATTCCGATCACGGATTGGTTTACACGTCCTGGCTTTTCGCGAACAGGCTCTGAGACGCAGGCCTGCTTGAATCGATGGGATCCACCGGTGATCGCTACGACAACAGCGTGGCTGAAGCGTTCTTCTCGGTCCTTCAACGCGAACTCCTCGACCAACACCAGTGGACAATCCGCGACCAGTTCGCCGCCGCGATCTTCGACTGGATAAAAAGTTGGTATAGCCCGACACGCCAACACAGCTACAACCACGGCCTCAGCCCACTCGACTACGAAACCGCCAATGCGCCATAGTCCCTAAAATACGCCGTCCACCAAACCGGGGTATTTTCACAAAGAGCCGTGGTGATACCCGCTCTCTCTCGATTACGGCCATCACCAAAGGCCGGTCGGGGATACCCCAGAGCTGAGGTGGGGGCACCGGTCGACCACCTCTGAGGGCCCGGATGCGTCGTTTCGAACCCCTCTATCTCCTATCCCAGCAAGGAACATGCTGCCTTGAACTGTTCAAGGGTGTTGTGAGCTGACCGACACGACCTCGCCGGTCATGTAGGAGCTCAGGTCGCTGGCTAGGAACACCATGACGTTGGCGACTTCCCATGGCTCGGCGCCGCGTCCGAACGCCTCCGCCTTCTCCAGCTCGGCCAACAGGTCAGGATCGCTGACCTTCGCCAAGAAAGGATGATTGGCGAAACTCGGCGCTACACAGTTGATGCGTACTCCGGACCCTGCGGCCTCGAGTGCTGAGCACCGGGTAAGCGCCATCACGCCGGCCTTGGCCGCGGCGTAATGCGACTGACCCTTCTGCGCTCGCCAACCCACAACACTCGAGTTGTTGATGATCACCCCAGCGCCGCGGGGCATCATGTGCCGCATAGCCGCGCGGGTCGTACGCATCGTCCCGTTGAGGGTGACATCGATGACCGTCATCCATTGATCATCAGCCATGTCGATGAGCTCCGCAGTGCCCCCCAGGCCGGCGTTGTTGATCATCACGTCTATGCCACCCAGACGCTCGGCAGCGGTGTCGATCAGGTTCTGTACTTCTGTCTCGCTGGTCACGTTGCAGATCAGGCCAGAGACGTCGTGGCCCGCAGACCGGAGGGTGTCGACGGCCTCGGCCATGCGGCGGTCGTGGATGTCGGAGATCACGACCCGGGCTCCTTCCTCGGCACAGCGTTTCGCTGTGGCGAAGCCGATGCCGCTGCCCGCAGCGGCCGTGATGACGATCCCCTTGCCGGTCAGTAGATTCCTACCTACGGGGTACACGGGCACGGCTGGTCCCATCATCAACTCTCCTTGGCGTTCTGTGTTCGGGGTCGATCCCACCTTAGGACCCGCCGAGAACAGCGCTATGTGTCACCGCGTCAGAAGCTGCGCACGGATCGCTCAGCCAGCAATACTGGTGCCATGGCCGACCACCAAGAACCCGAAGACCTGGATCGGGAGTCACGCAACCAGGCCATGCGCGTGGTCGCCCGCCGCGCTGCCATATGGATGGTCCCCTTGACGGTTGTCGGGGCGCTCCTGATCGGCCTGGGCATCCCGCTGTGGATCAGCGTTGGTGCCATGGTCCTGATGCTCGCGATCTTGGTTTTCGAGGTCGATATCTGACCCCGAAAAGCCAGCTCAGGCTCGCAGCCCCGCGACCACGCGCTGGCCGCTGATGAGAGCAACGGGCACAACAATACTTGCGACAAGCCGCGCCACATGCACAAAGGTCGACGTTCGCGAGGCGGTCGGCTGCTCCTGTCCCATGCGCCCAACCATCGGCAGCGCATCCGCGCTGTTGAGCGGATTTGATGCCGAACCCTCCCGGAACTAGGTCGCAGCACAGACGTGCACTAGAATCCGGTCCTGGGCACAACGCCCCACTTCTTCGGGAGGACTTTTATGGCCCGCAACGACACTGATGATCGTCTCAAGAGCATCCCGATCTTCTCGGAGCTCTCCAAGAAAGAGCTCCGCACAGTCTCGCGCCTCATGACCGCCATCGACGTGAAGGAAGGCCGTGCGTTGACCCGCCAGGGAGAGGCCGGCCGCGAGTTCATGATCATCACCGAAGGAACCGCCGTTGTCCGACGCGGTGGCCGCAAGATCGCTGAACTCGGAAAAGGGGACTTCGTCGGTGAGCTCGCCGTGCTCTCCGGCGCACCGCGCACCGCCGATGTCATCGCAACGTCGGACATGATGCTCGAGACGCTCACCCGGCGCGAGTTCATGAGCCTGCTCGACGAGAGTTCCGGCATTGCCAAGAAAATTCTCATCGGCGCAGTCAAGCGACTTCACGAGCTGGAGTCCTCCAAGACCTCCTGAGCCAGCATGCGCCTATCATCCGTGTTTGCCTCGGCGTAGACGGCCGAATAGGGTGCCGCTTAATCATGACAGTACAGGTCGCGGTAGGGGTCTTTGTGGTTGTGCACGCCTTGAGCGTGTATCTGTTGCGCGCCTCGGGCGTGTGGAAGGTCTTGTTCACCCATGTGCGGAACCTGGCGCCTGACGTCACCCCCGATCCTCTGCGTGTCGCACCACGAGGCTGGATCGAGAACCATGCTTTCTGGGATCTCGACGAGGACGACGAACGAGCCGACGAGGACGACGCCGAAGTCATCTTCTGGGGTTCGCGACAACGTCGCGCCGGTTGACATCACGGCCCTAGTGCTGACGTCCTGACACCAGACAAGATTCAAGTAGGGCCGCCCAGGCCCGATGGCTTGCCCTGCACGGACCTCACCGGCGACCCCACTACGATCTGGGGGCCATGGATTCGCCGCAACTCTTCTTCGCCTTCGGCGCACTAATGCTTATTGCCGCACTCTTGGGCGTTGCCATCGACTGGTTGGGCAAACCCCTCCGTCACCGCCGATTTGTACGGAAGGTGTACCGGTTCTCCGACGAACGCCAACCACGGCGTTCGAAGGTCCGTTCCACCGACTGGTCAGAGACATCATTCGTGTTGCCGGTCATCGACCCTAAGGCCGCCATCGAGCCCTATCGGTACCCCGAGTCGGGCCAGCCCGACGTCTTGGAGAGCGCGCCGCCGTTCGGGCTGGTCCGCGACCTCGGACCCCCAACAGCGCAGGTGCCCGTGGTGGACCTCGATGAGGTCTTTGACCTCGAACGGTCCAATGACATCGCATCGGCGCCAGGCCTGGTGACCCTCGAAGACACCGACCCCGAACACGCCCAACTCGAACCACTCGACACGACGACCGGGAGAACACCTGCTTCCAACCATGAGGAGTCCCACGACAGCCACGCGCACGGTAACGAACCGACCGTCGAAGATGTGGGGCGAAGCCATGGCTGGCGGCCCGGACAGTACGTCTTCAATCTCACACCAGACGGGCGAGAACCCAGCGCAACGACCGTTCGGACCCGGTACTGGAAGAACGTCGCAACCACCGCGGGGGCATCGGTGTTCGGCGAGACCAACCTGAGCCGCATGGGTGATGGCAAGCCCCCCCAACGACTTAACCACCGAACCGGCAAGGTGGAGTCCATGCGGCTCCCGGGCACCCATGTCGGCGATGACGGTGGCCAGACGCCTGTTCCCGAATGGCCGGCGCCAGAAGTGGATCCGTTCGCATGACCACGATCAGCGAGATGTTCCAGAACGCCGATTCGGACACCGTCACCCACCGAGGCCGAGTCGTGAAGGCCCTCGTGCGCATCCCTGTCCGTGACGCGGCGACCATCACCGTCCGTCGGCGCCGAGCGTCGCCCGACCGTCCCCAAGGGCTCAAGATAGGACTCGACACCGGCGTGCTCGACGTCAACGGCCATCAGGCCCAATCCATCGTGTTGTGGACGCCAAGCTCCCCCGATGAGGTCTTGCTCACTGTTCGCGGAGCGCGCTCCACCAGCATCGATATCTGGAACTGTTGGTCGATGGGTGGGGTCGACTCTGCGTGGGTCGGCAATGCCGGCATCGTCACCAAAACCACCGCGACTGGCATGATCCTGCGCTGCAGCGATGGCATTGGTCCCAGCGAGTTCTCCGACCTCGAAGCCGAAATCACGGTCGATATCTAAATACTTGGTTTGGCTTGCGAAACCCTGGCCCAAAAGACCTAGTACCCGCGTGAGACTTGGGCGGCTCGTGTCGTCCTGTCACGCCCCGACCAGGAACAAGCGTGCGATGACGGATCATTGCCATCGCGATGACAATCTTGAACATTGGCGTTCTCGCGGTCGCAATCGCGTGGCCATGGGATAACGACGCTGAGCGCGTCGCAGCAAATCTGACGAACTCGCCGACGCCCACGGTGGAACAAGACTCGGCCGCGACGCCAACACCGACGGGCGTGCCCACCAAGGCAGCCCAGGTCCTCGGGACCTCCGAGACCGCTCAGCCGGCGTCGACCCCCTCGCCAACTGAACCTCCCCCTTCTGGCCGGTCACCTCGATTAGGAGGTATTCATGTCAGTTATGGAAGAGCAGCAGCCAAGAGGCCGGCGGTCGTTCACTAGTGAGTTCAAGCGTGATGCGGTGGCGATGGTGGTCGGTGATGGCCGCACGATTGTCGATGTCGCAGATTCGCTTGGGATTGGTGATGGCACGTTAGGAAATTGGGTACGTCAGTCCCGTGTTGATGCCGGTGATAAGGCTGGGGTGACGACTGAGGAACGGGCCGAGTTGGCCAAGCTCCGGAAGGAGAATGCGCGGTTGCGGATGGAACGAGATCTGCTCAAACGAGCGACGGCCTTCTGGGTGAAGGAGTCGGGGCAGTGACCCGCTATTTGTGGGTCCTGGCTCGGAAGGCCGAAGATTGCCCGGTGACCGCGGGGTGTCAAGTCGCGGAGGTGTCGATCTCTAGCTTCAATGATTGGCGACGCCGCCGCGAGGTCGACCCGATCCGCGCTCAGCTT
>CAWKYX010000173.1:0-7748 GCA_963854265.1 Acidimicrobiia bacterium | reverse complement strand
TGAGGCCGGCGACATCGTGGAGCTGCGATGCACCTACGACCCCGAAACCGCCGGCGGCCAGGCCCCGGACGGCCGCAAGGTGAAGGCCACCATCCACTGGGTCTCTGCTGACCACGCGGTCGATGCCCAGGTTGCTCTCTATGACCGGCTGTTCTCAGCCGAACACCCCGGCCAGGAGGGCGTCGATCCACTCGATGACCTCAACCCGGACTCACGCGAGGTCTTGACCGGCGTGAAGCTCGAGCCTGCCCTTGCCGACGCGGCGCCCGGTTCAGTGGTGCAATTCGAGCGCCTCGGCTACTTCGCCGTCGACGCAGAGACGCCGATGCTGTTTCATCGCACCGTGGGCCTTCGCGATGAGTGGGCGAAGATTCAAAAGCGTAAGAAGGCCTGAGGGCCAACACACCCCGCTCGGCCAAATGTTCTCACGCTGCGCAGCGTCGTGCGCAACACTGGGTCCATGGATCATCTGACGACCGAACAACTCGAAGCTGGCCTCGAACGCGTGCTTGACGCTCCCGTCGATGATGGCGTGCTCGAGATGGTGCTCCGACGACCAGCGGTCGATGCACGCGAGGTTCTTGACGTCGCCGAGCTCACCTTTGCCGAGGGAGTCGCCGGTGACACGTGGAACCAACGCTCAAGCAAGCTCACCGATGATGGCGGGCCCCACCCCGATATGTAGCTCAACATCATGAACTCCCGCTTGACCGATCTACTCGCCGGCAGTCGGGACCGTTGGGTGCTGGCAGGTGATCAGATGTACGTCGACTTCGACATCACCGAGGCCAACGTTCCACCCGGGACGCTTCTGGCCATCGGGTCCGCCGTCATCGAGGTGACCGATCAGCCGCACACCGGCTGCGCGAAGTTCAGCCAACGCTTTGGCCTCGACGCCCATCGTTTCGTCAACGCGAGCTCCCGCACCCAAATGCACCTCCGAGGGATCAACGCGAAGGTCGCCGAGGAGGGCTCGATTCGGCCTGGCGACCGCATCAAGAAGCTCTCCAGCTAGACCCTCCCCCAGCCCAATGGCCAGGACGCGGCGCCGGAGCTGACACAATCTCGGTCATGGCCTTCCTTCTCGGCGTCGATACCGGCGGGACGTACACCGACGCGGTGATCTTTAACGAGGGCACCGACACAATCGTCGCCAAGTCCAAGGCGCCGACCACCCACGAGGACCTCGCGATCGGCATCGGTGCAGCCATCGACGGCGCGCTCGGCCGATGCGACGTCGACGCGACCGAGATTTCCCTGGTCTCGCTATCGACGACCTTGGCCACCAATGCGCTGGTCGAGGACAAAGGCCGACGAGCTTGTCTGGTCCTTATTGGCTTTGATGACGATGCGCTCGACCGAGCGGGGCTCCGCGCTGCGCTTGTCGACGATGAGCTCATCGTCGCACAAGGCGGGCATGGTTCACACGGCGACGAAACGGCACCACTGGAGCTCGAGACGCTCGAGACGCAAATCGATGGCGTGGCCCCTCGTGTCGACGCCTTTGCGGTCACCGCCCAGTTCAGCGTCCGCAATCCCAGCCACGAGATTGCCGTGCGGGACTTGATCAGGAGTCGCACCGATCTGCCGGTGACGTGTAGCCACGAGCTGTCTGCCAGCCTGAACGGCCCCAAACGCAGCGTTACTACCCTGCTGAACGCCCGGTTGATAGCCATGATCGACGATCTGGTCTCGGCCGCAGGGGCCATGTTGGCTGAACGATCGATTGCGGCACCGCTCATGGTCGTGCGGGGCGACGGCAGCTTGGTCTCGGCCGCATTTGTTCGAGAGCGTCCGATCGAGACGATCCTGTCAGGCCCGGCCGCATCGCTTATTGGCGCCAGCCACCTCACGAACGAAGCCGATGCCATCATCTCCGATATTGGCGGCACGACAACCGACATAGCGGTCCTTCGTGACGGGAGGCCAGAGCTGAGCCCTGACGGGGCCTCGGTTGCCGGTCACCAAACGATGGTCGAAGCCGTCGAGATGCACACCCACGCGATTGGTGGGGACAGCGAACTCCGCGTGGCGGAAGGTGCGTTGGGCGCACAACTCGATCTGGGTCCCCGCAGGGTTGTCCCGCTCGCACGCGTTGGTTTGGAGCACCCCGAGGCTGTTGGCGGCATGCTCCGACGCCAGCTGGCAATCGCGGTGGCAGGCGAGTTCGCCGGCATCTTGGTTTGGCCCACAGGAATTCCCCGCCGAGCCGACGAGCTGTCCACCACAGAATCCAAGCTCCTCGCGATGTTGGGATCCTCGCCATGCGCGGCGGACGGCCTGATGAAGTCGCGGATCGACGTCCGGGCGCTCTCTCGGCTGATACGGCGAGGGTTCGTCCGCCAGGCAAGCTTCACGCCGACCGACGCGGCGCACGTGCTTGGCGACCAGACCGACCTCGATGGGGCCTCGGCGGAGTTGGGGGCTGAGCTCTTTGCTCGACGTCGCGACCGGCTCGGTGATCCCATAGCGGCCTCCGCTTTGGCCGTCAGCGAGGCAGCGATCGCCACGGTCGTGCGTCGTTCGGCTGAGGCGCTGCTAGCCGCCGCCCTCGCTCGAGACGGGCTCGCAGCAGATGCGGCTACGGGGCCACTCGTTGCCGCGGGGTTCGACAAGGCGGCTCGGTCCACTCGGGTTGACATCGGAGTCGCTGTGCCGGTTGTGGGTCTCGGGGCACCCGCTCGCACCTACTATCCGCTGGTGGCCGACCTCTTGGGCTCGCGATGCACGGTCCCCGAACATGCTGATGTCGCCAATGCCATCGGCGCCGTTGTCGGGCGGGTTCAGATCACTCGGAGCGTTCTCGTGAGTGCGCCTCGACGCGGCGTGTTCCGCGTCCACGCCGACGATCCGACGACTGTCTATGACCTCGACGAAGCGAAGGATCTCGCCGCCACTGCTGCCTGTGCTGCAGCGATGGCCGACGCGGAGCGCGCCGGCGCCCGTGACATCGAGACCGAAGGTCAGTGGACAGAGCGCAGCGCCACCATCGAGGACAAGCCCTATTTCGTCGAGGGCAGGTACTCGGCCAGGGCGTCAGGCCGACCCAAACTGCGCTGAGTCACCGCCCCCGAAGTTTCAGAGCGCCTGCTGATGGGCCGGCACTGGACGAAGCCGGGGATACCACGGGCTGCGCAGAGGGTCTCCGGGCTCGAGTGCCAGCGACAGGCCTGGTGTCAGCGGCACCGTTGGTCGCGTCGGCGGTCGCTCGGCGTACACGATGTCGTCGCCGTAGCAACGCACCGTCAAGGCTCGTCTGCGCCCGGCCGGGCCCGTTTGGCCCCCGCCGTGGAGCACGCTGGGGTGCGCGATTATCACGTCGCCGGGCTCGATGTCCCACGAGACGATCCTGAAGGCGTCGCGATCGGCCTCGATGTCGGGCAACCTCTCGTACCCCTCGCCATAGTGCGGCAGCGTCGGATCTTCCTTCACTTTCGACGGCGCGAAGCCGTCAAAGATCGTGCCGAGGTGTGATCCGGCGACGTATTCGAGGCATTCCTCTTTGGGAAGAGGATCGAGCGAGATCCACATTGATGCGATCTGATTCCCGGCAATGGGCCAGTAGGCCGTGTCTTGATGCCAGGGGGTCCGCTCGCAGTTACCGCCTTCTTTGACGAAGAACTCATCGGAGTAAAGCCAGACGTTCTCCGACCCAATGAGGCTGCCGATCACGTCGGCGACGGGCGAGTCGTAAACCAAGCGTTGTAGCTCTGGGGTGACCTCGGTGTTGCGGATGGTCTCGACGAACTCACCTTCGTCGCCGCCAAAGAAAAGATGTTTCTGCTGGCCGGCGTTCGCGAGGACCCGTTGCAGGCCCAGCTCGACCAGGAGGAGCCATTCGGTGTGGAGGGCTTGGCGTAACATAACCACGCCATCGCGGTCGTATTGCGCCCGAACCTCGTCGGTCAGCAGCGCAAGCGGGTCGATTCTTTGACGCGATGAAGCCGTGCGTTGGCTGCCGCGAATCTCAGTACCCATGTGTCCATCCCCTCGGCCGCCCTGCGGGCTGGCCCACAGCCATCATCGCGCATCACGGCCCGTCAGGCCGACGAGCTCAGGATCACGTCGGCGGGCAGCGTTACTTCGAGGAGCTCTGTGGCCGCATCGATGGTGATGGCGTGATCGATCCCGGCGGGAATCACGATGCTGTCCGCCGCGGTCAGGTCCAACGTGTCCGAACCAACGTCGATTGACGCGTACCCGGCCAACACGAAAAACATGACGAACTCCGCGGTGTGGCTGGCCAACGGTGCGGTCGCCTGATGCCCGGAAGATCGGACCACGCGGACGCCGGCAATCCCGTCGGTGGCCTCCGCGATGCCGATATGACGACATTCGAAGCCCTCGCTCCGCCACGGCACCCAGGTTGCGTCTTGCGCGACGTGATGGACAAAACGCTGACCGCCGAAGTCGCGATCGGCGACATGTCTGTTGGTCGGCAGAACAATGTCGTGGTCGGCGAACGTGTCGTGTTCCGCCGGGCACCCGATCTCGATCACTTCCAGGCCCGCGGAGTTCTCGAGTACCCGATGCCGAATCTCGGGTGGCTGCAGCACGCAGTCCCCGGCGTGCAGGACGAATGGGGGTCCTTGATCCTCGTAGACGACGCGCACCCAGCCCTTGTAGCAATAGATCATCTGGAACCGGATCTTGTGGAAATGTGCATAGTCGGGCACGTCTCCCCCATGGTCGATCCTGATGTGAGACGCGATGAATCGGCCCCCTTGGCGATTCGGGATCAGGTCGCGGTAGCCCATCCCGGCACGGCCCACAGCGAAATCTGCGCTGTCGGCTACCCAGCTGACGACGAGCGACTGATCCACGTCGGGGATGACCACAGCTCGATCTGTCGGGCTTGAGGAGACCGAGACGCCTGCAACCGGGTCTTCAAGCATCCTTCGCAGCGCGTCGACATCCAGGGACAGGTTGGATGCTGGCGCAGTGGAGTTTCGTCGCAGCCTGACGTTGAGACCGTCTCCGGACAGGTCGGCCTCTCGAGGGTCGTCCGCCGGGGAAATTCGATCGATCCTGAGCCCCAGCGCGTCGGTGAAGTGGGCGAGACCGGCTTCAAAGTCGGCGATGTCCACCACAATTGCTCGAGGTTGGTGGTCGGGCAACGGACTGACGTTCACGGTGCCATAGCGTCGCCGGGCAACGGACCGTCGGGGTACAAGGCGGCCTGGAACTTCCGCATTCCGCCCAGCCAGCGGTCGACGTCATCAGCCTTGCGTTTCATGTAGTCGGCCACCTCGGGGTGCGGTAGCACCAAGAAGCGTTCCTCGCGTATTGCATCAAGACATTCCTGGGCCACATCGGCTGCCTCGCGCACTCCGTCGACGCTTGCCACACCACCCTCCCAGTCATCGCCATCAGAGCCAGCCAGTGCGTCAGGAGAGTTGCTCAAGATATTGGTGCGAACGGCTTGGGGGCACAGGACCGAGACGCCGATGCCTTGGTGACGGTGAGTGATCGCCAACCACTCTGCCAACGAGATTGCAGCGCTTTTGGTGACCGAATACGACATTGAACCGATCTGAGTGAGCAGGCCCGCTGCACTGGCGGTGTTGAGCAGGTAGCCCTCGCCATTTGCGATCATGCCCGGCAGGACGGCTCGCGCGGCATACATATGGGCCATCACGTGGACTTCCCACATCCTCTGAATGCGTTCGTTGTCGTCTTCGAGGCCTGCGGTCGTCACAAAACCGGCGTTGGAAGCAAAGAGCCCCACGGGCCCATGGCTTGCTTCGATCTCAGCGACCAGCGCTGCGATAGCTGCCTCGTTACGAACGTCGATTTGTGCTGCGGTGCCGCCCACCGACGTGGCAACCCGGTCGGCTCCGTCCCCGTCGAGATCTGCAACTACCACGTGGCGGGCTCCCGCCTGGTGGGTGGCAACGGCCAGGGCCTCGCCGATCCCGGAACCACCACCGGTGACGACTACAACTCGGTCAACAATGTCCATGGCAGCGGACTGTAGTGCGGCCTCGTCGACAGCATTCGACGAGGACTCCAGAGCCGGCGATGCTGCGTTTTTGGGTTCAGGGCGCTACATTGGTTGCCGACGGTTACGTGAGATTTTCTTCACGGACCACCACGCAGTACAAGTTTCATAGGACTTGTGCGTGAGTGCACCACCTTGGTGGTGCAGGCGACGGGGCGCCCCAGCCCTGAGGAGCAACGCCGTAGTTATGACCAGCCCACCGGCGGCATTGACGCCGGACGATTTCAACCGCGTGGTGCATGCACACCTCGACGAGCGCGCCACTGACGAGCAGTTGGCTTTCCTCCGTGCCAACACGCCCGCATGGGTCGCCAGCCTGCTCCGGTTGCTCGACGACACCGATGACGCATTGAGCCGGGCCAAGCGCGAATATCGGGGTCCAACGCGCGCTGTCGTGCTGGACGATCTCGATGGTGAACACGATCGCATCGATGCGGTGCTCACCGAGCTGATTGGGGCCCCCAAGGCGGCCGGCCCCAAACCGACTGGCGAGGTCGGTGTCAGCCAGCTCCAGCTGTCATGGACCGAAGGTCGGGTCGTGGCCTGGGCAGCCGGCCTCAACACCGAGCCCGAGACACACGCACAAGTCCTGGACCGGCTCAAGGCGCACGGCGGCGGTGCGATCGGATGGGAGCCCCGAGACGACCTCAAGATCCCCGGCGGGCGCTCGGCCCCCACGGTTTCCGCTCCGATCGAGGCCACGCTTGGCTGGCTGGTGGCCCTTGGCTCCCATGCTCCGGACGAGACACTGGCTGTCAGCACAATCTGGATGGGCCTGGTCACCGCGGCTGCAGTCGAAATGGTTGCGCAAGGACGCGTGACTCCCCAGCTCGAGCAGTTCCGCGGCGGCCGACAGGCGACCGATGATGTGTCCACCTACTCGGTCCGGTGGCAACCGGTCCTGATCGAGCCCGAGCCACTCACTCAGCTCGTTGACGCAGTCCCCGGAGCAGTAATGGCACTCCAACAAGATCAAGATCGGCGAAAGTTCGCGGCAACGGTGCTCGGCGACGTAGCAGATTCCATCGTGCGGACCGCTGCCGGCCAGCTCGAGACACCTGCTGCTCCGCCCCAGACCAACTCGCGTGCCGATCTTGGCGAGACGATTCTGTGCCGGCTCGACGGCACGGCGTTCCGTGCGCCAACCCGAGTCGCCGCCGAAGTCGTCCGGAAGATGCAGCAGTGGGCCGAGCCGGTCAAGGGCACCAACGAAACACGTTTAGTCATCCAACTGGATGCACCCGACGATCTCGGGGCCTGGTATGCAGCGGTGAAGGTACCCGCAGATCGGGGGGTGCTTGAACCCGTCGAGGTCACGCTTGCGACGCGTTCGGGGTCACGGGCCAAATCTGTCCGCGCTCAACTGTCACGAATCGAACGGATCTTCCCCGAACTTCTCCGCCCAGGCGGTCGCCGTCGAGGTGAAGTGATCCTCTCCCAAGAAGAGGCGTGGCATCTGATGAGCGACGGTGGGGCCCTCCTAACCGCAGCCGGGTTCGACGTACGCGTACCGACTCTCTCCAGACGCCGGGCGACTCCCTCGCTGCGGCTCACCTCCGACGAGGCCCAAGAGACCGTCGTTGGAGCGCAGCAACTGGCCAATGTCCGGTGGTCTGCGATGTTCGACGATGTCGAGCTCACCGCAGAAGATATTGCTCGCCTCGCGTTGGAGGCTCGGCCGATGGTCGAGTCTCGCGGCCAGTGGATCGAGCTCGACAAGGTCGATCTTGCTCAGGCCGCCGCGGCG
>CAWKYX010000172.1:0-7756 GCA_963854265.1 Acidimicrobiia bacterium | reverse complement strand
CTGGATGGCTTCACGTATCGAGGACTGGATCGACTCCCATGAGAGCGCAGAGAACCCCCTGGTTCCCGCTGCTACCGTCCTCTTTCTTCGTGACGGGTCCCAGAGCCTCGAGATCTTGATGACGCGACGCAACTCGAAGCTCTCGTTCGCCGAGGGGATGTGGGTCTTTCCCGGTGGGAAGGTAGACCCCGAGGACCACCCGGCGAGCGGCCCAGACATGACGCGGGCTCCACTCACAGCTGCGGTCCGCGAGGCCAAAGAAGAAGCCGACCTCGATATCGACGAGAGCGATCTCCTCTACTACTCACACTGGGTGCCCCCGGTCCAGGCCCCCAAACGGTTCTCGACATGGTTCTATGTCGCACGGGCACCCGACGGCGAGGTCACCGTCGACAACGGCGAAATCACCGCACACGCCTGGTGGTCGCCGACCGAAGCGCTCCTCCGAGCGGCTGACAGACGCATCGAAGTCCTGCCACCCACATGGATGTCGCTGCACGACCTGGCCGATTTCGGCACCGTCGACGAGGTCATGGCGGCAGTGACTCAGCGGGGACCGCTCACCTATGCGACCCGCGTGATGCGCACACCGGATGGCCCAGCCGCGTCATGGGAGTCCGATGCCGGCTACCTGACTGGAGATCACGCCGTGGCGGGTGCACGCCACCGCCTCGTGATGTGCGATGGGCCATGGCGCCTCGAACGGACGTGATGCGCTCGGTCGCGGCGAACACGCCCAAACGGTCGACGGCGTCGTAGTCTTCGGGTTCACATGTTTGGCCAAGCAGCATCAGTAGGACTCACCAGCAGCGAGGTTGTCGAGCGAATCGCCGACGGGCGGTCCAACCAGTCCCCCGCCGGAACCACGCGCAGCTTTGGGCAAATCCTCTTCGCAAACGTGTTCAATCCGGTCAACGCCATCATGTTGGCGTTATTTATCCTGATCTTGATTGCCGGATTCCCCGCCGACGGGCTCTTTGTCGGCGTCGTGGCCAGCAACTCGATCATCGGGGTGACCCAAGAGCTCTACGCGCGCCGAGAGCTGAAAAAACTTGAACTCCTGAACGCTCCCATCGCTCGCGTGCGACGCGACGGCCAGCCTGCTGAGGTCGATGTGGAGTCCCTTGTCCAAGACGACCTGGTCCTGCTGGTGCCCGGCGACCAAGTCGTGGTCGATGGCACAGTCGTATCGAGCGCGGGACTCGAAATCGACGAGTCACTCCTCACCGGTGAGGCCGACGCCGTCGACAAAGCCGTAAGCGATGAGGTCCTCTCAGGCAGCTTCGTGAGTGCCGGGTCTGGTTCCTACATCGCGACCCGAGTCGGAGCCGCCTCCTACGCCAACACGTTGGCAGCCGAGGCGAAAGAATTCAGCCTGGTGGACAGCGAGCTCCGCCGGGGTATCAATTTGATCCTGCGGGTCCTCGTCATCACCATTCCTCCCGCCGGACTGTTGCTGCTGTTCTCACTCCTCGACGTCGAAGACCGGTGGCAAGAGGCCCTCCAAGGCACAGTCGCTGCCGCGGTGGCGATGGTTCCCGACGGCCTGGTGTTGTTGACCAGCCTCGCATTCGTGGCCGGCGTCATTGCCCTGGCTCGCAAAAAGGCGCTCGCGAAAGAACTCGCCACCGTCGAGCTGTTGGCCCGGGTCGACACACTGTGCTTGGACAAGACCGGAACCATCACCACCGGGGAGATCTCATTCGGGTCCGTTGTTGTGCTCCGGGGGGACGACGAGGCCCACGTCCAAGACGCATTGGGCGCCTATGGGGCAGCAGACCCCAACCCCAACGCGACACTGGCCGCCGTGGCAACTGCTCTCCCCGAACCCACGGGTTGGGAGGCCACCGCCACCGAACCATTCAGCTCAGCGCGAAAATGGTCGGGCACCCAGTTCTTGGGTCGCGGCACCTACTACTTCGGCGCTCCGGACATCTTGTTCACCGGTGCCGACGGTGCCGAACGAGCCATCTCGTTGTCCCACGCCCAACAAGGCAAACGCGTCCTGTTGCTCTGCCATAGCAACACACCCCTCAGTCGAGAACTCCCCACCGATCGGGTCCCGGTCGCCCTGATCCTGCTCGAAGACACGGTTCGCGAAGACGCCGCCGAGATCTTCAAATTCTTCGCGGAGCAGGGTGTCGACCTGAAGGTGATCTCGGGCGACAACGTAGAAACCGTCGCCGCCGTCGCAGAACGGGCCGGCGTTCCGCACGCACGATCGAGCATGGATGCTCGAGGTTTGCCCGAAGATCGCGACGAGCTCGCTGACGTGATGGACACCACATCGGTATTCGGTCGGGTCACCCCTCATCAGAAACGAGCCATGGTCGGGGCGCTCCAGTCTCGAGGCCGGGTTGTCGCGATGACCGGTGATGGCGTCAACGACGTCTTGGCACTCAAGGACGCCGACATGGGCATTGCCATGGGGAGCGGGACGTCGGCATCTCGTGGGGTAGCGCAACTCGTCCTCCTGGACAATCGGTTCGCCACCTTGCCTGAGGTGCTTGCCCAGGGCCGCAAGGTCATCAACAACATCGAACGTGTCGCAAACCTGTTCGTGACCAAGGCGGCCTACGCCGTGCTGTTGACCGCGATCATCGGGATTCAACAGGTCGAGTTCCCGTTCCTCCCTCGTCACCTGACACTCATCGGCACCTTCTCCATAGGTCTGCCGGGACTGTTCTTGGCCTTGGCGCCCAACGTCAACCTGGTTCGGCCCGGGTTCTTGAAACGCGTGTTGAGGTTCTCGATACCCGCTGGCTTCGCCGCAGGCCTCGCGACGTGGATTATCTACACCTATGCCCGAAGCCAAGGCTCCGACGACCTCACCGCAGCGGAGTTGGCCGATGCCCGCTCGGCCGCAACCATCACCCTGTTGGGCATTGGCCTCGTTGTGTTGGTCGTAGTCTCACGGCCACTCCGGGTATGGAAAGTGGCACTGGCAGCAACCATGGCCGGTCTCTACGCCCTCGTGCTTGTGTCGGACTATGCCCGCGACTACTTCGAGCTGACGATCCCGGACGCAAACATATGGACCGCAGCAGGCATCGCAGTGCTGGCCGCCGGAGCAGTCGTGGCCGTGACACCACTCATTGTTCCCGGTATTCGCATGGCCAAAGAAGTCCCGAACGACTGAAGGACACCCATGGCAGAGCTGAACAAAGACAAATTGGGCCAGTTCCAGAAGCAGCTAGGCGGCTACATGAACGCCGGAGCGGCTGTCCTCATGATCTCGATCGGGCACCAGACCGGCCTGTTCGACACCATGGCTAATCTGCCCGCATCAACATCTGCCGAAGTCGCCCAAGCGGCCGATCTCAATGAACGCTATGTCCGAGAGTGGCTCGGGGCCATGGTCGGAGCCGGCATTGTCGACTACAAGTCCAACGCCGATACCTATTATTTGCCGCCCGAGCACGCGGCCCTCACCACTCGTGAGGCAGGTCCCGAAAATCTCGCTCGCATGATGCAGTTCATACCGCTGCTGGCCACCGTCGAGGACCAAATCATCGACAAGTTCCACAACGGCGGCGGCGTGCCCTACAGCGAGTACAACGGGTTCCATCGCGTCATGGCTGAGGTCAGCGGGGCTCAGTTCGACGCCGGCCTGGTGGAGCACATGCTCCCGCTTGTGCCAGGCCTGATCGAAGCGTTCGAGACCGGCGTCGAGGTCGCCGACGTCGGCACCGGGTCGGGCCATGCGATCAACGTCATGGCACAGGCATTCCCCAAGAGTCATTTCGTGGGCTACGACTTCAGCGAGGCAGCTATCGCTACCGGGCGCGCTGAAGCCACGTCGATGGGTCTGCCCAACGCCGAGTTCGAGGTCCGCGATGCAGCCACCCTCGACGGCTCGCGTCAGTTCGACTACGTGACCACCTTCGATGCCGTGCACGACCAGGCCCACCCACGAGCAATGGTCAAGGGCGTCCATGCGATCCTCAAGGACGGCGGCTATTGGTTGTGCGCAGACATCTGTGCGTCAAGTCATGTCGGCGAGAACCGCGGCCACCCGATCGCGGTCTTCGGCTACACCGTGTCATGTATGCACTGCATGAGCGTGTCGCTCGCCTATGACGGCGAAGGACTTGGGGCAATGTGGGGCGTACATAAGGCTCGTGAGATTTTTGCCGAGGCCGGTTTCGTTGACGTCATCGTCGAGAACATCAACGTCGACCCGAGCAACAACTACTACGTGTGCAAGAAGACGTGAGATTGCACAAGTACCTGGGCCAGTGACGCTCTGGTGACGGCGCGTGCCGGATTGGTCGAGTATCGAGTCCGGAATCCACAGAAGCCGCGTCTTGCAACCAAACCGTTACACCGATGACACCGGCTCTGCACATGGGTCGACTTTGATGGTCCTTGGCGGAGTGAATCACCTCGATTCACCCAGGGAAAGCGAGCGGAGGACGACCATGGAGCATGGCGTTACCACCACACAGGCATTCGGGCTCCCCGAAGATCGTGACGACGAGTTCGACCCACGAGCACTCGAGGAAGCAATACGCAACAACCGGCGACGCGAATTTGACGAGCTGGCGCATCTGAACGCCTGAGTCAACCACAATCTGCGCTACCCCGACGCTTCCGAGCGCGGGTGGTTAACGGACGAGACGGCGGGGCCGCGCGGGCCCTCGCCGTCTCCGTCGTTTTGTGGGCAGCGCCGCACTCACCAAGGCCCGTTGACAGCAAGGGTTTCCGCACACGGCACTAGGCTCAGGGCTGACTTCGAGGGGGCATCATGTTCGACGTGATCATCAGCGGCGGAGACGTCATCGATGGAACAGGTGGCCCACGTCGCCGCGCCGACGTCGGGATCGTTGGTGACCGCATCGTGGCCATCGACCAACTCGGCAATGCCGAGTCTGCGACCACCATCGACGCAGTCGGCAAGGTCGTCACACCAGGGTTCATCGATGTGCACACGCATCTCGATGCCCAGGTCTTCTGGGACACCACGCTGTCGCCATCGCCCCTCCATGGCGTCACGAGCGTCGTGGGGGGCAACTGCGGCTTCACCATTGCCCCGCTATCGGACAACCCCGCAGACGGCGACTATCTGATGCGCATGCTCTCGCGGGTCGAAGGCATGCCACTCGAGGCGCTCCAGCAGGGAGTCCCATGGAGCTGGAAAACAACAGAGGAATATCTCGCCAGCTTCGAGAACACGCTCTCGATCAATGCCGGATTCAAGGTCGGCCACTCCGCGCTGCGCCGGGTAGTGATGGGCGACGATGCAGTCAAGCGGCCATGTACCCCCGACGAACTGGCCGCCATGCAGGGTCTCCTCAGGGCCGGACTCGCTGCCGGCGGGTTGGGATTCTCGTCCTCGTGGGCACGGACACACAACGACCCGTTCGGCAACATGGTGCCCAGTCGGTACGCAGAACGCGACGAACTCGTCGCGCTGTGCTCGGTGCTGGCGGACTACGAGGGCACGTCGGTCGAGTTCATCCCCATGATCGGGCCCTTCGACCCCGAGGCAATGGAGTTGATGGCCGACATGTCGGCGGCCGCGCAAAGCCCACTCAACTGGAACGTCATGAACGTCAATGCGCGAACACTCGAGGAGGGCAGATCAAAACTCGAGGCCGGCGATGTCGCTGCAGCACGTGGCGGCAAGGTCGTTGCCCTTACGGTGCCCATGACCCTGGCGCTCCATCTCAACTTCATCAGCGGATTCATCCTCGACGCGCTCCCCGACTGGGAGCACTTCTGCATGCTTCCGACAGAAGAAAAGCGCCAGATTCTCACCGATCCAGTCAGCCGAGCAGCGCTCAACGACTCGGCCCAACAAGAAGGACCCATGAGGAGCGTGGCTCACTGGGGCGCGAAGACCATCTTGCACACCGGAGTAGAGGCCAATCAGGGTTACGTGGGCAAGAAGGTCTATGAGGTCGCCGAAGAGGTCGGCAAGGACCCCTGGGACACCCTTGTTGATCTCGCCCTCGAAGATGACCTCGAGCTGTCCTTCGGAAACCCACCGCCCGACGAACCCGACATCGATTGGGAAGCTCGCGTCGAGATTTGGCGAGACCCCCGAGCCGTCGTCGGCGCCTCCGACGCCGGCGCCCATCTTGATCTGTTCCTGAGCGCGAACTACTCGACCCACATGCTGGGACAAGCCGTGCGACGCCGGGGGCTGATGGAGATCGAGGAAGCCGTGAACTTGCTCACCGCGGTCCAGGCAGATCTCTACGGACTTCGAGACCGAGGCCGCTTGGCCGAGGGCGCCTACGCAGATGTCGTCGTGATGGACGAGACCACAATCGACTCGAATGGCTTGAGCGTGCGCGACGACCTTCCGGCCGGCGGATCGCGGCTCTACGCCGACGCGGTCGGTATCGACCACGTGCTGTGCAACGGCACCGAAATCGTCACCGCCGGCTCATTCACCGATGCCCGGCCAGGCACCATCCTCCGGTCCGGCCAAGACACCCGCGACCCAGACATGTCGTAACGGTCTTGCATTTCTGACGCCCCCGCGCGGAGCGCGGAGCCGTCAGAAATGCAGGAGCCGTCGTCTCGATGCCTGGCCACTCGGAAGTCGGGGTGACCGACGGGTAACCTTCGATTCGGATCGCACAACGAGGAGAACCCACCATGCCTGAAGCCGTCATTGTCGAAACCGCTCGGACTCCGATTGGCCGCGCAGTCAAGGGCAGCCTCGCCGACGTCCGTCCCGACGACATGTCGGCATTCATCGTCAAGGACCTTCTCGACAAGGTCCCAGGACTCGACCCCAACGAGGTCGAAGACATCTGCTGGGGCATTGGTCAGCCCGGCGGCGAGGGTGGCTACAACATCGCTCGGGTCATCGCGGTCATGAACGACATGAACGTGCCTGGCGTGACCGTCAACCGCTACTGCTCATCGTCGCTGCAGACCATTCGCATGGCGGCCCACGCCATCAAGGCCGGCGAGGGTGACTGCTTCGTGGCGGGCGGCGTCGAAACCGTGTCACGTTATGGCAACGGCGCAAGCGACACCGGTCCGCACAACGATGTCTTCGCCGCCGCACAAGCCCGCAGTGCCGATCGAACCCAAGACGGAACTGCGCCGTGGACCCCCGGCGAGGGCATCGGCGATGTCTACATCGCGATGGGTCAGACGGCAGAGAATGTCCAACAAGCCACGGGCATCTCTCGTGAGCGTCAGGATGAGTTCGGGGTGCGTTCCCAGAATCTCGCCGAGGCGGCGCAGAACCGAGGCTTCTTCGAGCGTGAGATCAGCCCCTACACGCTCGCCGATGGCACCGTTGTGGCCAAAGACGATGGCATCCGCCCTGGCACCACGCTTGAGAAAGTGTCGACACTCAAGCCGGTTTTCCGTGGCGACGGAACAATCACTGCCGGCAACGCCTGCCCGCTCAACGATGGCGCAGCCGCGACGTTGGTCATGAGCGCACAGCGAGCCAATGAGCTGGGCCTCAAGCCAAAAGCCAAGATCATCGCCAGCGGCGTATCGGCGCTGAATCCCGAAATCATGGGCCTGGGCCCGATCGGCGCCATCCGCCAGACGCTTGCACGAGCCAACATGTCAATCACCGACATGGACCTCATCGAAATCAACGAGGCCTTCGCCGTACAGGTCCTCGGTTCGGCCGACGAGCTTGGCATCGACATCGACAGCCAGCTCAACATCCACGGCGGGTCGATCGCTATCGGCCACCCCTTCGGCATGACCGGCGCCCGGATCATGACCACCCTGCTCAACGGCCTCGAAGACACCGACAAAGAGTTCGGCCTCG
>CAWKYX010000171.1:0-7762 GCA_963854265.1 Acidimicrobiia bacterium | reverse complement strand
GGAGGGTAGAGGTCTGGTGGTCTGGTCTCATCATCCACGCCGACTGCGCGCCGAGATGTGAACCAATAGGTTACCCGGCGGTCATGGCCGTACCCGGTAGTGTTTCTGACAGACCCGATCGGCTCGATGGAACGGTCCATCATTCCGATGCGTCTACCCCCCGCCATGAGCGACCGCGTGACCGCATCAGCACCCAGACGCGCCAGTGGGCGATCGGCCACCCTGGTCGGCGCTGGGGTGTTGTTGTCCCGACTCTCCGGTCTCATTCGCGAAACAGTCTTGGCCGGTCTACTCGGAACGAAGCTGGCTGCTGACGCGTTCAAGGCGGCGCTGCAGATCCCTGGCCTGCTCCAGAACGTCTTGGGCGAAGGCGTGCTGTCGGCCTCGTTTGTCCCTGTCTATGCCGACCTCATCGAGCGCGAGGACGGCGACGATGATGCCAGTCACGCCGAGTCGGCCGACGCGATGGCCGGGACAATCGCCACCATCCTCGGGTTAATAACGGCCGTCCTCGTATTTGTCGGAATCGTGGCCGCTCGTCCGCTGACGCGAGTTGTTCTCCCGTTCTTGGCCGATGACACCTTCGACCTCACTGTCCGGCTCGTCCGCATCATGTGGGCTGGACTCGGGTTCATCGTCTTGTCGGCATGGTGTTTGGGTGTCCTCAACACCCATCGTCGGTTCTTCTTGTCCTACGTCGCACCAGTGCTTTGGAACGCGGCGCAGGTTGTGTTGGCCATCGTGGCCTGGACCCGAGGCTGGAACGATGCCGACATCGCCCGCGCCGCAGCCTGGGGCGTAGCGCTCGGAGGGCTGCTGCAGTTCTTGGTGCAACTCCCGACCGTGCGCAAGGTCGCGCCGCGTATCAGGCCCGTGCTCCGGCTGCACATGACCTCGGTCCGCGACGTAGGGCGGCGGTTTGGGCCGGCGGTTCTGGGCCGAGGCGTCATCCAACTATCGGCTTTCTTGGACCTCTTCTTGGCCGGACTGCTAGCAGCAGGCGCCATTACCGGCCTGTCATTCGCTCAGATCCTGTACCTGCTCCCCATTGGGATCTTTGCGATGTCAGTAGCTGCGGCAGACCTACCGGAACTCGCACGCGAACAGCACAGCGCGCCGCGGGTCGCAGCGCGGATGCGCACGGGACACGAACGCATCACGTTCTACGTTCTGTTCTCGGCCATCGCATTCATCACGATGGGAAAGCCAATCGTCAGAGCGCTCTTCCAGCGCGGCGAGTTCAATGCAGACGACACGGTCTTCGTCTGGCTGGTCCTGGCGGCTTACAGCCTCGGCCTCGTCGGATCAGCCGCCAGCCGCCTCTTCCAGAATGCCTGCTTCGCTGCAGGCGACGTGAGCGGCCCAGCACGGCTTGCAGGACTTCGGGTCGTCATAGCGGCCGCCATTGGACTCACCTTGATGTTCCAGTTCGAGCGATACGGCGTTATTGACGGCGAGATACACAAGCTCGGCGACTTGCCGGCCTTTGGCCTCCTGCCCGAATCGGTCCGCCAAGATGATCTCGGGGCACAACGTATAGGGGCAGTTGGCCTCGCACTCGGCAGTGCCGTGGCTTCATGGGTCGAGTACGCGCTGCTGCGCCGCCGAGTCCGAAACAGCCTCACAACAACGCGCCGCTACCGCGACCCGGCTATCTCGCTCTTGCCAGCCGGCATAGTCGCAGCCGCAACTGGGGCGCTACTCGCCTGGGGCCTCGATGGCGTCACGCCACTCTTGGTCGCCCCGCTGAGCATCGGCGTCGCCGGATCGCTCTACGTCGGCATCGCCTATTGGCGTGGCTCGCCATCGGCGGCCGACCTGCTCCAGACCACACGAGGACTTAGGGGCTCAGGAAGCTGAGTCAGTAGATGGCATCGCCCGACTTCGCTCCGACACCGGTGTTCCGCTCTTCGCGTGGGGCCGCTGCGAGCTCTTCGAATTCCTCGCCCTTCCATCACCAAAGGCTCGGCTCCGAAAAGCGACTCTGGATGGTCAGTTCAGCAACACGAGGTCATCGCGGTGGATGACCTCGTCGGGCATTCCAGCGGGTTGTTCACTGTTGCGGATACCCACGATCTCGCGTGCTTCAGCGGCCGAGACGCGCATCAACCCCCGAGCGAACACCTCGCCGTTGGAGTCGGCCACATCGACGGGTTCACCACGGGCGAACGTTCCGTCAACAGAACGCATGCCGACGGCCAACAACGAGCCACCATCGCGTTCGAGGGCCAAGCGAGCGCCCAAATCGACCACGATCTGCCCGGCTGGTTCGATGGCGAATCCGATCCAGAGCTTTTTGGCGGGCAGGGGACGGGGCTGGGGTCGGACGATGGTGCCCACGCCCTCTGCTTCGTCAATCGCTTCTTGGAGGACGTTGTGGCGGTCTGCGGCAGCGATGACGGTGGTGACACCGGAGTAGGCGGCCATCCGAGCAGCCGCGACCTTAGAGGCCATACCGCCGCTCCCGCGTTGGGTTCCCGCTCCGCCGGTGACTGCACCGAAACCTTCGGTCACCGACGTCACTTCAGTGATCAGCTCGGCGGTGTCATTGGACCGCGGGTCGGCAGTGAACAACCCCGGAGTATCGGTGAGCAGAACCAACCGATCGGCGCCAACGAGATGAGCGACCAACGCTGCGATCCGGTCGTTGTCTCCGAACCGAATGGCGTCGTCTGCCACGGCATCGTTCTCGTTGATCACGGGGACCACACCGAGTTCGAGCAATCGCTCGAGTGTCCCCCGAGCATGGAGGTATTGCGACCGCTCGAAGAAGTCGAAGGGCGCCATTAGTATCTGGCCCGCGATCAGACCATGGCGAGCCAATGCTTCCTCGTACAGCCCCATCAGCCTTGTCTGGCCCACAGCCGAGGCCGCCTGCAACGTGCGAGAGTCACGAGGCCGAGTGTCTGCGTAGCCCAGGGCGGGAAGGCCTGCGCTGATCGCGCCCGAGGTCACGATCACCACTTGGCATCCTTGGCTGCGGACGGCGGCGACCTCGTCGCAGATCTTGTCGATGACGGAGTGTCGGATCTGTCCGCGCTCATCGGTGAGCGAGGACGTACCGATCTTGGCGATCAGAACCACGGGCGACATTGTCGCAGCGCCAGCTGCCGAATCGGCGGAATTATCGTGATCGAAGCTGTCCGCGCCATAAACAGGCCTGACAACGCCTCGTATTGCTTTGACCGACAGCGAGAACCAATGGGGCTCAGTCTTCTTCGAAATCGAAGACGAGTTGGCCAACAACGACCGTATCCCCGTCGCGTGCGCCGGCCTTGGCCAGCGCCTTGTTGACGCCCAACTTCGTCAGGCGTTGTCGCACATAGTCGGCGGCTTCGACGTTGGTGAGATCATTCAGCGCAACAGCGCGCTCGGCGGCGCGCCCAACCACGATGAAGCTGCCGTCGTCGCCACGCTCAATCGTGATCCCTTCCGGTGCGGGCCGGTGGATCACGAACTCGCTGTTGGCTTCGGGCTCTTCAGCGCGACTCTCGCGCACGAGGACCGCCATTGCCCCCACTGCAACATCCAGTCCAGCGCCGGTTACGGCGGAGATCGGCAATGCTCCCTCGGGAACTTCGAACGTCCCGACATCGGTCTTCGATGCGAACACCACTCGCGGGCGATCCAGGAGTTCCGACTTGTAGGCACCCAACTCCTTGAGCAGAATCTCCAGCTGCTCTTCGGGAGGGCGCTGATCGTACGCTGCCAGGTCCAGGAGGACAGCTAGGACTCGGGCGCGCTCGACATGGCGCAAGAACTGATGACCCAACCCCTTGCCATCGGCAGCGCCTTCGATAAGGCCTGGAATGTCGGCGACCACTATTTCCGTTTCGTCATCCACGCGAACCACTCCCAAGTTCGGCTCGAGAGTAGTGAATGGGTAGTCGGCGATCTTCGGCTTGGCCGCCGAGATGCGCGAAATCAGCGTGCTCTTGCCAACGTTCGGAAATCCAACGAGCGCGACATCGGCCAGCAGCTTGAGCTCCATGCGGAGCCAGCGCTCTTCGCCATGCTCACCCTGTTCGGCGAACGTTGGGGCTCGGCGCCTGTTGGACAAGAAACGGGCGTTGCCCTTTCCGCCGACGCCGCCACGCGCTGCCATCCAGCGCGCCCCGACTTCGGACAGGTCGGCCAGCAACTCACCCTCTTGGGTGCGGACAATCGTGCCCACCGGCACCCGGACAATGAGGTCGACTCCGCTGCTGCCGTGTTGCTTCTTGCTGCTCGCATGGGTGCCGCTGTCCGCCTTGCGGTGCGGATAGTCTCGGAACGCGAGCAGCGATGCGATGTTGTTGTCGGCGACCAGCCAAATGTCGCCTCCTTTGCCACCGTCGCCACCGTCGGGGCCACCCTTGGCCACGTGTGCTTCTCGGCGGAACGACACACAGCCTGCGCCGCCGTCGCCACCCTTGACATTAAAACCACACTCATCGACGAAGTTCGACACCGCCTCAGCCTAGGACCGCCCAGAGATGGCGGTGCACGGCGCACCATCGCCACGGCCAGGTCGAGGTGCGGCGATAGCACTCCCACGGGTTGTCGCTCAACGGCGCTGTGTCTCACCCGGGAGCGATGACACCCACCTGCGGAGCCTCACCGGAGGCGAGTGCTTCCATCTCGGTAAGAGCAGCTGCTAAGCAGATCGAGTGTGAACACACGATTTGGTAGGGCCATGCACAGCGGCGTCCAGCGTCGTTGCTACCCATCTGAGGTCGCGGTGATGGAGTCCCACGGCGGCGAGGCCAGCAGCGAAGTCATGCAGCGTCTCGTTGGCACCAATCGGCCGTCCCCCCACGGGGTCCGAGGTCCTGAGGGCACCGAGCACCGATCGGTCAGGTCGCCCAGACGCGACTCCGCCGGCCCTGAGGCCGGCGGAGTGTGCGAGGTGTCCCGTTCTGGGGACTACTCAGGAATAACGTCGACCAGCTTCTTGCCGCGACGCGAACCGAACTTGACCTTGCCGGTCTCTGTGGCGAACAACGTGTCGTCGCTGCCCTTGCCAACGTGGTGGCCGGGATGAATCCGGGTGCCACGCTGGCGAACAATGATGGAGCCGGCGTTGACGAGCGTGCCGTCATATGCCTTCACGCCAAGGCGCTGGGCGTTTGAATCGCGTCCGTTGCGGGTTGACCCGCCACCTTTGGTCTTCGACATGGATCAGCCCTTCGAGATCGTGGTGATGGTGATCGTGTTGTACTGCTGACGATGACCCCAGCGGCGGCGCTGGTTGGTCTTGTTCTTGTACGTGAACCCGTTGATCTTGTCGCCCTTGGCGGTACCGGTCACCTCAGCGGTGACAGACACCTTCGAGAGCTGATCGGGTGTGGCCAACACGGCATCGCCATCGACCACCATCACGGGAGTGAGATCGACAGAAGAGCCGACATCATCACCCAAGAGCTCGACATTGAGGGACTCGCCCTCTTCGACTCGGTATTGCTTGCCACCAGTACGGATCACTGCATACATAAGGGCACAAGGCTAACGCACAACCCGTCGACAACCACCCCCACCAACCCGTCATTTCTCCCCGTCCTGGGATTTCTGACGTCCTCGCGCCCCGCGCGTAGCCGTCAGAAATCGTGGAGCGGTCTGATCAGGGGGCTAAACGTCGGTGAGGAGATCCTGGTCGATGTCGTGGCCGAGGCCGTTGCACTTTTCGCAACTGGTCGAGAAGGACTCCAGGAGGCCTTCTCCGATCCGCTTGCGCGTCATCTCGACCAGGCCCAGATCCGAGATGTCGAACACCTGGGTTCGGGTCTTATCTCGGGCGAGAGCCTCTCGGAACGTGCGGGTGACGTCCTCGCGGTTGCGGCGTTCTTCCATATCGACGAAGTCGATCACGATGATGCCACCGATGTCGCGCAGCCTCAGTTGACGGGCCACCTCTTTGGCCGCCTCGAGGTTGTTGCGATACACCGTCTCTTCGAGACTTGAGCGACCGACGTTCTTGCCGGTGTTCACGTCAATGACCGTGAGCGCCTCGGTGTGCTCGATGATGAGCGAGCCACCCGATGGAAGCCAAACCTTCTTGTCGAGGGCCTTCACGAGCTGCTCAGCGACGTGGAACTGCTCGAACAACGAGAGCGATTCCTTCTCCGTGTCGTGGAACTGGACTCGATCGGCCAAGGCCGGCGTGATGCTTGTGACGTAGTCGCTGACCTCGCCATAGAGCTGTTCGTCGTCGATGATGACGGAGCGGTATTCCTTGCTGAATTCCTCGCGGATCACCCGCATCGCCATCTCTGGTTCGCGATACAGCAACGAGGGGCTCTTGGCGCTCTTCGAGAGCTTCTCGATGCCTTCCCATTGGGTCAGCAGACGAGCGACATCGCGCTCGATCTCCTCGGCCGTTACGTTCTCGGCCGCGGTGCGGACAATCACGCCATGGTGTTTGGGCTTGGCGCGGTCCAAGATGTTCCGCAGGCGCTTGCGTTCTTTGTCCGGCAGCCGCTTCGAGATGCCGTAGGTGTCACTGTTGGGCACCAGGACCACGAAACGGCCCGGCAGCGAGACTTCCTGGGTAAGGCGTGCACCCTTGTGCGCGATCGGGTTCTTGGTTACCTGACACAGAATGTTCTGGCGGTTCTTGAGAACTTGCTCGATGCGCGGCGGCCCTGAACCCTTCTCGACGTCGTGTTTGTCGAACGTCAGGTCGCCGCGGTACAGCACGGCGTTCTTGGGCGTGGCAATGTCGACGAAAGCCGCTTCCATCCCCGGCAGCACGTTCTGGACCTTGCCCAGATAGACATTGCCATGGATCTGACTGACATCGTCTGCGGGGAAGGCGACGTAGTGCTCGATGAGGACTCGGCCCTCCAAGATTGCGATCTGGGTCGAGCGTGCCCCCCGATGGACGACCATCGTGTAGCGGCCGACTGGTTGGCCCTTACGCTCAGCGCCCTTGCGCATCTCGAGGACGTCGTCATCGAGCTCGACTGGGACATCGCTGATGAGTGCGTCAACGGGCTGCTGTGAACGCTCGCCTCCCCCACCGCGACCGCGGCGACGTCGTCGCTTCCGACTGTTGCCACTACCAGCGTTGTTGCCTCCGCCGCCATCGGCGTTGGAGGAGCCACCGTCGCCATCGGCGACCAGGGCTGGGCGAGTATCGCCAATTTTGGGCTTGCCGCCGGCGCCACGCGATTGGCCGCCACTCGACTGTTGTCCGCCTCTGGACTGCCCAGTCGACTGACCCTTGGCTGGGCGTTGCGTGTCCTCTGATGACGCGTTGGCGCCACCTTGGGTATTGCGGTTGCGGTTCTTACCACCGCGGGATCCGCGGCGACGACGGTTTCGATTCGCGTTGGCACTGTTGCCACCGCCCTCGCTTCCGCCGCTATCGGGGGATGACGATCCTCCCGATGGTGCTCCGCTGCGCACTTCCCCGGAGTCTCCGGGTGTCGCGCGATCGTTCATAAATTGATTCCCTTCTCATGACGCACACACAGTTGTGTGCGGAACAGGGGCTGCACCGACCTCGAGGGGGTCGAGTCGGGCGCCATCCTGTTCGATCCATTGAAAACGACGCCGAAGCCGCCGCTCAGTCAGATGAGGCTCGATTGCGAGGAGCAACTCAGCTGGACGGAGCGACCGTGGTTGGGTAACCAATTCGGCGTGAAGTACCGGGCCGTCTTCGCCACTTTGGGGCTCGACGACCTCGAGTGAGCGAATGAACGGCCGCAGGTCATCGGTGACCTGCTTGCCTTTCCGCTCACGTGTGACGACGATCGACGGCGCTGCAAGGACTTGCTTTGTC
>CAWKYX010000170.1:0-7784 GCA_963854265.1 Acidimicrobiia bacterium | reverse complement strand
TGTCGACCATGGCGTCCATGCTCGCAGGCCGGGGAGCTAACGCGCGGAATCTCGCTCGACTATTCGTCCCTGTTTGGCCGCTCGGGCAGAGCCAACCGTGGAATCATGGCGGCCATGACCAAACCGGTGACCGCGCGAGCTGAAACCGCCCATGGCTGACGGCCGCCGCAAGATCTATACCGATGGGGCCTGTAGCGGCAATCCAGGTCCCGGCGGGTGGGCATGGATCGCGAAGGATGGGCCTTTCGGCGCGGGGCCGTCGCCCGATACGACAAACCAACGCATGGAGCTCCAAGCTGTCCTCGAGGCTGTCGAAACAAATGAGGGACCCCTCGAGATCATCAGCGATTCGACCTACGTCGTGAACTGCTTCAAAGACCGATGGTGGGAGGGGTGGCTCAAGCGGGGCTGGACCAACTCCCAAAAGAAGCCCGTCGCAAATCGGGACCTGTGGGAGCCTCTCATCGCCGGAGTGCGGCCGCGAGACATTGAGTTCACCTGGGTGAAGGGTCACGCCGGCGACGAATGGAACGACCTGGCGGACCGCCTGGCCGTGGAGGCGTGTGCCACCCAGCAACCTCGCGCCGGCGATGAGCGCCCCACCGAGATCGGTGAGCCCGACAAGCGGCCCAAGCTCGGAACTGTCGGGCGTGACCCGACCGGTCGCGAGGCCCCTGAGGGACATCGGCTGGTCGTGCTGGGGTTACGACCACGAGAGCTCGGTGGCTACGGCTCCACCGAGGTTCCCGATGCTCTGCGTCATCAACTCCGCGAAATTCTTGCGGCCAAGGCCCAGATGTATCCCGATCTCGTCGTGATGTCCGGCGCCAGGCTCGGTGCCGAGATGTTGGCTGCAGAGGCCGCCGTTGAAGCAGGCGCCCAGCTGGTCATTGTGTTGCCCTATCCAGATCCGGCATCGGTGTGGCCTACCCGCGAGCGAGCTCGCTTCGCTGCGTTGGCCGATGCTGCTCATGATGTGATCGTCCTGCAGAACAAAGCCCCCGAGGACAAGCAAAAAGCCCGGGGTGCGCTCGGGCGACGTGATGCCTGGTTCGCGCGCAACTCCCATGAGGCCATTGTGGTGTGGGACGAATCTGAACCCGAGACCGGGCGAGTCGTGCGCACGATGCAAGACGCACTGGGGGAGCTCGACGTGTGGGTCCTGGCCCCGTCCCCTGGCTCTTCCTGATTGCGCTCGGCGCCTCGGCCGCTGGCTCGATCAACGATATTGCCGTGCCGGTCGCTATTCGATGACTCGTCGCCGTCCGGTGGGCCCCGGTGGGCTCACGCTCCGACGGTGACCGCCGGGTAGAAGGCCACGTGATCGCGGATGTTCTCGGCCTCTGGCTTGGGCTCGGCATAGGTCCACGCGACGGTCTCGAGCGTTTCGCCGTCGACCACGATGTCGTAGTAGCTGGCCGTGCCCTTCCATGGGCAACCCGTGGTGAGGTTCGAAGCTGCAGCGACGAAGTGTTCGTTCTTGATTGAGTCGGCAGGAAAATAGTGATTCCCTTCGACGACGACGGTCTCGTCGGACTCGGCGATGACGGTTCCGTTGATGGTGGCTCGCATGTTCATGCTCCCTTGAGTGCTGTTCGAACTCGTGCTGGCAAACAACCCATAGCGGACCTGAGCCATTCTCTCACTGGCCCCGGGGCGGACGTCCGACCCAGGTGGGGTGATTGGCCATCGCGAGCATGTCGACGTCGCCCGCCGAATCCCCATAGGCCCAGAGTTCGGCGGGCTCGTCGCCGAGATGTTCACGGAGACGTCGCGCCTTTTCTGGGCCACGGAGATTTACCCCGACGAGGTCGCCAGTGGCCCGGCCAGCGTCGTCGGTTGCAAGCTCGACTGCCATGATTCGGTCGAAGCCAAGAGCGAGCGCCGTGGGCTCTGCATAGACACGCAGCGAGGCGGTGACGAGTACTAGTTCGTGCCCGCGCTCGCGGTGTCGCCTTATGTGTTCGAGAGTCCCGGGTCGAAACCAACGCGACAACGTGCGTGCGTACTGGTCTGCTTCGGTCGCGATGTCGTCGTGGCCGACCCCACCGAATACTCGCCGAAACATACGGGCCTTCACATGGTTGCGCCGGACCGAGGAGTCACGTTCTGTTAGCAGCGACATAGTCGAGGCTGCGCCGATCACGTTGCGCCGGAGCCCCCCAACCTGCCACATGAACGGGCCCAGTGTGTCCCGGGTGGTGATGGTCTTGTCGAAGTCGAATGCGGCCACGCCGCGCATGGTCACGATCCGGTGAGGTGCGCGTCGAGGCGCTCAAGTGTGGACTCCATGTTGCCCACGTGTTGTTTGGGATAGCCCATCATCTCGATCAGCTTGGGTGACGCGACTGTTGACCAGTCGAACGTCTCGGTGACTTTGGTCCCGCCTTCGACGGCCTCGAGTTGGTAGCGCCAACGGTGCTTGCCGAAGTGTGCCCAGGCGATCAAGTCGTTTTCCTGGTACTCCATCACCTTGCTGGTGATGCGATAAGGCAGGCCCTTGAATGACATCTTCATGCCGAACTTGGCACCCTTGGCGGTCAACATGTCGGGTCCGAATCGCTCGCTCTTCACCGTGCCTGACCCATCGATGGTGCTGTGCATGCTGGGGTCGGAAATGATGGCGAAGATGGCTTCGGGTGTGGCGTCGATGACTCGCGATACCGAGACCCGGCGTTCGTTGCTCATGAGGACTCCTCAGCGTCGCGCCTGACCTTACCGAAGTGCGGCACGCGTCGGTGACAGACATAGGTGAGTCGACTCACGAGTTGCTGTCTACAGCGAGGGCTGAGCGGATGGAGTCCTCGAGTGTTGGATGGGCGAACTGGTAGCCGGCAGCGGTCGCAGCCAAAGGCTCGACGCGCGCGCTGGTGAAGAGCAAGGCCTCGGCAAGTTCAGCGCCCACCACAAGCTTCGGGCCAAAGGATGGGACGGCGAGCCGGGCCGGGCGCTCGAGAACCTGGCCGAGTGTCTTGGTGAATGTGGCGTTCGTTGTTGGCTCTGGACAGGTGATGTTGACGGGCCCTGCCACCTCGTTCTCGAGCAGCCAAGTGGTCATGGCAACGTGGTCGGCAAGGCTGATGCAGCTCCACCACTGCTTGCCGTTGCCCATCTTGGCGCCGAGGCCGAGTTTGAAGAGCGGCAGCAGTTTCGCGAGCGCTCCTCCGTCGGCTGAGAGCACAATCCCCGTTCGGAGGAACGTGGTTCGAATCCCGGCTGCGGCTGCAGGCGCGGTCTCTGCCTCCCAGGCCGTTACTACATCGGTTAAGAAGCCTGTCCCCACGGCGGAGGTTTCCGATAACAGTTCGCTGCCGCGGTCGCCGTAGTACCCGATTGCCGATCCGCTCAGAAACACTGACGGCGGCCGGTTCAGTTCAGCCAACGTGGTCGCCAACAGGCGCGTCCCATCGACGCGACTGGTCAGGATCCGACGCTTGACCTTGTCTGACCACCGTCGGTCACCAATGCCGGCGCCTGCGAGATGGATCACCGCGCCGATGCCCTCGAACCCTGTGGCATCGATTGTTCCGGCCACAGGATCCCAGCTGATCCCGTCGTGGGGCCCGCCGCGGACCACCCGCACCACTTGGTGGCCGCTACGTTCGAGCGCAGGAATCAACGCGGTGCCGATGAGCCCACTCGCTCCGGTGATGGCGATATCCATTAGGTGCGGTCCATGACACGCGACCGGCAACGTTCGTTCATGAGGCTCAATCCACTCGCTCGGAATCCACTGGTGTTCTCAAGCGATGCTGGCACAGCCTCGAGCACACGCTGCAACCCAACGGGGTTTTCCGCCACCCGGCTGACCGGAGGCACTAGCTTGTCTGCACTGCGACGCCAGGAGATGCTCTGATGGGTGATGTTGAGTCCGAGGTCCAAGAATCCGGCGGGGGACTGAACTTTCGATTGTTGTTGGGCGCGATAGCGGCCGCTGGCCTTGTCTTGTTCATCTTCCAGAACACCGACGACACCCGAGTCAAGTTCCTGTGGATGGACGGCGACATTCCGCTGTTCCTGCTGCTGTTGATCACGGTTGGCCTGACGCTCGTGCTGGCGGTGGTCGGGACGTGGCTGCTCCGCCGGCGACAACGATGAAAGTGTTTCGGCGGTAGCGGTAGCCACAGCTGCCGGGGATGCGGCACACTGGCGCGGTGATACTCGAGCCAAAAGAGCAGTCGTCGGCTGATGACGGCGCCGGCGATGACCGCGAAGACTTGCCCACATCCCAGCCGCTCGAGTCGGATACGCCCATCCCTCCGAAAAAGAAGAAGGGCGGCGGCGGGTCCGCCACGATGCTCGGCGCCGCAATGCTGGCCATTGGTGACATCTTCGAGCCCGAAAAGACCACCGTCGAGATTATTCAGACCGACGACGACCCCATCGATGATCCACCATTGGATCTGAACTTCGGTGAGCTCCCCCCACTCGATTGAGTGCGGGTCAGTCCAGCAGCCGCCGATACGTGGCAAGCGTGGTTTCGATCACGCGCTGTTGGTTGAAGTCCAACGCAGCCTTGGTGATACCGGCCGCGCCCATTCGTGCGCGAAGGTCGCGGGACTGGGCGAGTTCGGTAATTGCTGTGGCAAGCGCCGTTGCGTTGTCGGGCGGGACCAGGAGTCCATTTACTCCATCGTTGACTACCTGACGGCAGCCACGAATATTCGTGAGGATCAGCGGCAGGCCGGTGGCAGCGGCCTCCATTGCCGAGCGCGGGAATCCTTCGCGATGTGATGCCAGTACGTAGATGTCCATGGCTGGATACAGGTCCTCGACGTCGTCGCGATGGCCGAGGAACCTCACCCCAGCATCCTCGGCGGCGGCGATCTCGGAGACAGAAAGGGCGTCGGCCTTGTCAGGTTCGTGTGGGCCAACCACCACGAGGCTGGCGCTCGAGACTTGTTCTTTCACGGCTCGGTTCGCCTCGAGCAGCTCGGGATAGCCCTTCTCTCGGACGAGCCGGCCCACCGCCCCGATGACGATGTCGTCGTCGTCGAGACCCAGGTCTAATCGCACCCGGGAACGCTTGGCGGCGTCGGGTTCGAACCTGGTGAGGTCGATCCCGTTGCCCAGCACGTGGAGCCGATCGGCCGGAATACGCAGCCTGCGGAGGGTCTCGACGTCCTCGGCGCTCTGGACCAGCTCGGCATGCGAGCAGCTTGCGGCGAGGCGCTCGAGTCCGTAGACGGCGACGCGTTTGAGCCATCGATCCTCAGGTTAGGCATAGAGGCCGTGGACCGTGTTGACGATGACCGGAACGCCGGCGAGTCGTGCCGCGAGGCGGCCGTATACGCCCGGTTTGGGATTGTGGGTATGCGCGATCTGGGGACAGAGGCGGCGAAACAGGCGGCGGACTTCCCACATTGCGCATACATCGGACAGCAGCGCCATCGAACGCGTGGAGTGCACGAGCGGATGAAAAATGACCCCGCGAGCTTCGATGGCTTGGACAAACGGACCAGGCGCCGATGCTGCGTGAACCTCATAGCCGGCGTCGATGAATGCCGAGAGTTGCGGACCGAGCAGCAGTTCAAGACTGATGTCGGTTGTTGTCAGATGGAGCAGGGTTGGTGGACGACAACTCCGTCCGGGCAAACGACGCCAACAACACCTGGAGCTGCACAAGGGCCATCGGCGGCGCCAGTCGGCTTGGCCTGGCCGAGAGCGCCCACGTCGCAGCGTTGGGCCGGAGGCCGAGCGGCCAACGAAGCAAGTACGGATACCGCGTCATCTCGGTGGTTCTGGATCACACGGACGGTGTGGCTACTCGCTGCCATGCGCGCCAATGCCAAAAGGACAGCCCCGTCGGGATCGAGTTCGGCCTGGCAGTTTGTTGCGAGCTCCAGCACCGACTCGGCAAGCCCCACTGGGACAGTGACCTGTGGCTCGGACGGAGCAAAGTCGGTGAACATGATGGCGTGCGGTAGGCCGCTTGCAATGACGTGACCGCCAAGCTGCGATGGGGGCAGATACCACCGGCGTTGCTGAGGAGAACTGGTCCATCGGTGTTCATCGAAGTCGATGAGGGGACGGGTCCCCATCTTGATGGTGAGTGGCTTGGCGTAGCCGCGGGCCATACCGGCACGATCGATGCTTACGAGTTCGTCGCTGAGGTAGCCCCAGCCCGCCAAACATGCCGCAGCAGCGGTTGTGGTTTTGCCCGCTCCGGGGGACCCCGGCACCAAGACCACGCGTCCAGTCCCGGGGTGGCTCAGCGCTGCGGCGTGGAGGTTGATGTTGTCCGGCTGGGACAGCACGGCTTGCTGGTTGCACCAGGCAATGAGGTGGTCGACGACGTTGCTCGGGTCGTGGGATCGATAGCTGGGTTCGCCGTCGATCGAGAGTACGTGGAGGTCTGCTTCGGACCGGATGTGGATGGCCACCGAAGGTGTTTCATCTGAGGCGATGGACGCGAAGCTCACGGCGAACTGATGCGCAGTTTGGATGTGGTCGATCCGGACCTCGACGACGGTGCAGCCGATCGTGAGAATGTTGGACCCGAGCTCGGATTGGGCCACGGCGCGAGTATCGCCCGAGGACAACCGTGCCACGGCGATACTGGCGCGATGGCACCCGACCCCACCGTGGCGGCAGTCACCGGCGCTCGACTCCGCAGGGCCGATGGCACACTCTCACGCCGGAGTCTGCGGGGCGTGTTGATTTCGGCCCCAGGGGCAGATGAACCGTTGTTGGTCACCACGCCTGGTGAGGTGGTCTGGTCATTGCTCGAGGAACCAAGCAGTCGAGCCGAGCTTGTTGCCGCGTTGGCTGACGCATTCGGTGAGGACCCGACTGTGGTTGCTGCCGACATCGAACCGGTCCTCAAATCGCTGTTGGCCGTCGGCGCCCTCGTTGAGGATTTGGATTGACGACTGAGTGAAGAACTGAGCCAAGGGCGGTAGAGGCCGCTGACGGCATCGGGGAACCTACAGCGCGAGGCGCCGAGCGAGGTCGCTCATAAAGCGGCCATCGGGGTCGACCTGGGCCCGAATGTGGCGCCAGTCGTCGATGCGGGGATACATCGCATGCACAAGTTGCGGGTCGAGCCGCGCGTCTTTGGCCAGGTAGATCCGGCCACCGGCATCGACGACTGCCTTATCGAGATAGTCGAGTTCTGCGCTGATGCCGCGGGTCATCGCTGGGATGTCGGCGGCCAGGGTCCAGCCGGCAAGTGGGAACGACATTGGCCCTTCGTTCGCGGGCCCGAATCGCTTCAGCACCGCAAGAAAGCATGGGGCGTCGCTGGCCGTCAAGCCTTCGATACAGCGCCTGAGTGTCTGCTCAGCGCCATCGGGGACCACCATCTGCCATTGCAGGAAGCCATGGCGGCCGTAAATTCGATTCCACCCATCTATGCCATCGAGGGGGTGGAAGAACCGCGTAATCGACTGGACCTGATTGAGGCGCTTGACCGGCGACGCTCGAAACCAGGCCTCGTTGAACGCGCGCACTGTGCTGGTCCGCAGGAGACCTTGCGGGAGCCATGGGGGAGCGGCGAGCCGTTGGTTTGGATCGTACCCATGGGGGTCAGATCGATCTCGGTGGTTGAGCTCTTGAGGTTCTGCGAACCGAGCCGTGGTGAGCACGGAACGGCCGGCCTGGCCTCGAGCCATCAGATCGAGCCATGCGACCGAATAGGGCGCGGTTGCATCAGCGGCGACCATTGAAGCGATGAGGCCATCGAGGTCGGTGTAGCGCGAGGTGTCCACCAAGAGTCGACTCGTCGCGATAGGGGTGAGGCGTATCGTGGCCTCGGTGATGACACCGGTCAGGCCCAGGCCGCC
>CAWKYX010000169.1:0-7829 GCA_963854265.1 Acidimicrobiia bacterium | reverse complement strand
ATCAAACCCTGCTCGTCGAGGGCAATCACGACAGATCCGGAGGCATCGAGGCGTTCGTCGATCTCGGCGATACGGGCCCTCGGCACGATCTCGGGCATGGGTGCCTGGAGGAACGGGTCCACCGTTGGGACGCGAGGACAGCGGGCGATGCGCATCGTGTCTCGGAATCCTTTGGTCACCAGTAGTCCTGTGCGTCGTCCCCGCATTTCGGCAATCGCGTTGGTTACAACTGTTGTGCCAACGGTGATGTGGCCGGCTTGTCCCAACATGGCGGCCGAATTCAGTCCGACTGTCTCGGCCAGGCGGGCAAGCGAGCTCATGACGCCATTGACGTGGTCACCCGGCGTCGTCAGCGCTTTGGCTCGTGATGTTTGGCCCGTCTCGGTGACCAGCACCGCGTCGGTAAACGTCCCGCCGACATCGATTCCGACGTACAACGACTGGAGCCCATCGAGCTCAACCACGGCCTTTGCGGTATCCGCTGCAGACCTGCTAATCAGCTGCGGCACGAAACGTTCAGGCGACTACTCGTCACCACAAGGTCGGGTCCGGGGTCTGCTGGGTCGTGCACAGCCGCGGAACCTACCGAGCATGCGGGGTTATGTCAATCGACGTGAACCGGGACCAGGACTCTGCGGAGAGAAGCGCAAGCGACACGTGGCCTGAGGCGTAACGTTCTGGGGCGACCGTCCCGGCACACGCGCGAAACCAGACCCTGCTGCCCTCGGGATTGACCTTTGGGCTGGTGGAGGACAGCGGAGCTGGTCATCACGAATGGCGGTTCGCTCTTGGTTCGGAGCGCGCGACGTCTCCGGGACTGGTCATGCGCCCCGGCGGGTGGCGCCGACGTTCAGTAGGGCAGATCGAGATCGAGGCGACGCTTCTGAAGCTTCCACTCGCCGTCCTGGTTGACGCAATCGTCGGTGTACATGCCGCTTGACAGCACGGCCAACGCGCCGTTCTCGACAGCGACGAGGACGAGGTAGGAAATGGCCGTGATCGAGTCGACGGTCTCGTTTTTGAAATAGATGTTGGTGATGACGTGTCGACGCTGATCGGTCTGCTCAGTGAGCGAGTCGGTGAAGAGCTTGCCAATGGTCTCTTTGCCCTCGAATGGGATGATGTCGCCGCCCGCGATGGTCATATGAAACACGGCGCCGTCTTCGACGAACATCTCGGTGAGGAACTGGGTGTCGGCGGTGTCGTACGCAACGCCGGCGCGGTTCAACAATTCTGTCACTGCTTGCTTGTCTGCCATTGGGTTGTCCTTGTTCTCGAGTGCTGTCTTGTGGGGTTGTTGCTCTGGAGCGGTTCGGGTCGGTGTTCTTGGCCTGGGCCGGGCATTCGGCTGGCCACGGTGAGTGGCTCATCGCGGTGAGGAGCGAGAGCGCCCCACCGGGTCTCACTCACATGCCGAGGTCGCTGACGGTGCCTCGCCAGGCCAGCGACCCACCGTCGATGAGGATGTACGCAGCGTTGATGAAGCCGCTCTCGGGGCTGGCGAGGAAACAGACCAGTTCGCCGACCTCGGTGGGCAGTCCGAGACGAGGGATCAACGATGTCGAGATCATTGCCTCTTCGAAGGCGGCTGGGTCGTCGGCTTGTTTGATGAAGTCCGTGACCATGTTCGTGGCGATCGCCGTGGGTCCATAGCAGTTGACCCGAATGCCGTACGGAGCGAGGTCGACGGCCACGTTCTGAGTCTGAAGCCGGATGCCACCCTTGCTGGTGCCGTAGGCAGAGTTGTTCGGGTAGGCCGACTGCGACCCGGTGGAAGCAGCGTTGATAACCGACGCGTTGTCGCTTTCCTTGAGATACGGGAACGCGAACTTTGTGCAGATCCATGGGCCGACCGCGTTGATTTCGACGACCTTCTTGAATACGTCGATGTCCATGTTGATGACACTGGTTTTGGTGGGGTCCCCAACGCCGGTTTCGTGGACGCCGGCATTGTTGTGCAGCACGTCGATCCCGCCGAATGCCGCAGCAGCCCCGGCCATCAGTGCTTCGACCTGTTCGGGGTTGGTGACGTCGCAATGCTGGTAGAGAGCTTCGCCACCGTCGTCGCGTATGCCCTGGGCGACAGCTTCGCCCTGGTCGTCGTTGAGGTCAGAGACCATGACCTTGGCGCCCTTGCTGGCTGCCAGCCTCGCGGTGGCTTCGCCGATGCCGGTCCCTGAACCGGTAATCACGAATCGAAGGCCTTCGACTCCCATGGAGTTCCCCTTGTGTTGCGTAGTGGTTGTTGTACTAGGTAGATCAGTTGCCCGCCGACGTGAACGTCAGCGGCATGTACTTGGGTGCTCGCGTGTACACGCCGACCGGCGTTGGCGCTTCGCCGTCGAAAGCGATGTCGTCCATGGCATCGAGAAGCTGGTTGGTTGCGGCATCGACCTCGGCCTTGGCCAACATGGCACCGATACAGAAGTGCCGGCCGAGTGCGAAACTGGTGTGGTTCGCAGCACCCGAGAAAGCCTTGCCGACCCCGAGATCGTCGCGGAAGATGTCGAAGCGATCGGCGTCAGCGAAATGACGAGGATCCCTGTTGGCACCGGCAATCAGCGCAGTCACCGTTGAACCGGCGGGAATGGTGACGCCGTGCATCTCGACATCCTCGGAGGGCTGGCGCATGATCATCTGGACTGGTGGTGAGTGGCGCAGGGCCTCTGCGAAGGCGTTGTCGACGAGGCTCCGGTCTGCCCGGACCGCGGCAAGCTGGTCGGGATTCGCGATGAGGTTCATCATCATGTTGGCCAAGGCCTTGTCGGTGGTCTCGCCGCCCGCGACCAGCAGCAACGAGACGAAGGCCTTGATCTCCTCATCGGACATCTGTTCGCCGTCGATAACCGCCGTACAGAGCGTGCTCAAGAGGTCGTCACCGGGGTTGGCCCGACGCTCGGCGATGATCGGCAGCATGTAGTTCTCGAGGTCGGCCTTGGTCTGGAGGCCGTCGGCGGTTACTTGTTCGTCCCCTGTCAGGTTGCTGAGGAAAGCCATGATCGAGTGGTACCAATTGTGGAACCGGTCGTGATCGGACTTGTCCAGGCCCAACATGTCGACGATGACGTTGATGGGGAAGCGAAGGCTGAACTGGTCGACGAGGTCGACCCGGCCCGTGTCAGCGAAGTCTGCGATGAGGTCTACGGCGTTCTGCTCGATCACAGGGATGAACTTCTCGGTGAGCTCGCTGCCCCGGAAGGCGGGGGCGATCAGATTGCGATGCAACGAGTGGTCGCGCCCTTCCATCTGCAAGATCGTGCGGCCGTGAACAGGCTCAAGCTGCCATGAGTAATTGTCTGAGGTGAACACCTTGTCCTTGAAGGCCCGCTCCACGTCGTCGTAGCGCGATATCAGATACGAGTCCATGGCTTCGTGGTAAACGCAAGGGAAGTCTTCGCGCATCACGGCCAAGACCGCATGCGGGTCCGTGGCGAATTCTGGAGACAAGATGTCCGGGTTGAGCGTTGGCACAGGAGCGCCTCTCCGAGGTCCCGTCGCACCGGCCGGGCGACGCGCACTTTCTATCACTCGACATCGCGTGCGCTCAAGCGTGATGGTCGCGTGCGGCACAGGACCTGGCCTTTGCTTGGGCTGCGTTGGGCGTCTCAAACGAGCCGGCAATGTCGGCGCCTGGCAACTGTTTGGCCGCGCCACTGGTCGATCTGCGCGTTCGAATCTAGAGTGTGGGTCGTGACTGTCGTGAGACTGACCCGTTGGAACCAGGTACGAGATGCGTTCCGCACAAAGGAACTCCGCCAAGCGGGTTACACCGCCGGCGCGGTGGTGACCGCCGATACGTTGCTCGACCTCCATGGCAACGACCATAGAGAGCGTCGCCGCGTGGAGAATCGTCTCTTTCGGCGCGAGATCTTCAGCTACTGGGAACATGAGGTCTTGGGCCACACCGTTGCCGCCACGCTGGGACCGTTCGTCCAGGCCGGTCGCGGCGACCTGGCCCAGATCGGGTATCGCTCGGCTATCAGCTTGACTGCCACCATCGCCGGCGTCGATCACGACCCGGCCGACGGCGAAGCCACCGAGTTGCTCTACGGCCTCGTGAAGAAGTTCGGTGAAGGTGCCACGCTCATGCACAGCACCCGTGACCGCGATGAGGTCCGGGCCGAAGTCCGCGCTGCCATCGAAACCTTCGGGGCGGGCACATATCGAAGCTCGTTGGCCTCGCGTCAGGCGCTGGTGGACCGCTTCGAGAGTGGTGATCTTGCCGAGGACGACCTGCCAAAGGACGTGCTTACTACGCTGCTCCGTAGCCGCGATCGCCTCGAGCTCACCGATGAGGTCCTTCTGCGAGAGATCTGTCTGTACCTACAGGCCGGCGCGCATTCGACATCCAACGCATTTACTCACACCGTCGACGATCTCTTGCAGTGGGGGCTGGCGAACCCCGACGAGCTCGAGGCCGCTCGTGGCGACCTCGCGTTTGTCCAACGCTGCATGCACGAGTCGCTCCGACTGAACCCATCGAGCCCCATCGCGTATCGCCGACCGCTCAGCGCAGTGGAGCTCTCCGACGGCACCCATCTGCCCGAGGGATGCACCGTCGAGCTCGACATGGTTGCGGCGAACCGTGACCCCGCGATCTTTGGCGACGACGCAGACGACTACGACCCCAACAGGACGATGCCCGACGGCATCCAGCGCTGGGGCCTCAGCTTCGGAGCCGGGACCCATGCCTGCATCGGCGCCGAGCTCGACGGCGGCCTCGAGGTCGAGGCCAACCGAGAAAGCGACGATCAGCTCTATGGCACCGTCGCAGTCATGGCCCACGCGTTCCTCGAGGCCGGCGGCCGCCAGGACCCGAACGATCCACCCCAGCTCGATCCGGCTTCCATCCGAAAGCACTACGGCAGCTACCCAGTGCTGTTCGGCTGATAGGGCCGATTCGCACCTGACCTGTGACCAATCACGGGGGAAGAGACCACATGGCTGATATCACCGTTGACACCTACGACGAGGCACGCGAGTGCTATCGCCACAAGGACCTGCGCCAAGCGCTCTACGACGCTGGCGAGGTGGTCATGGGCGACGTCATTATCAACCTCCATGCCGACGAACACCGCGCCCGACGCCGTCTCGAGAATCGCTTGTTCCGCCGCGACACCTTCTTCGCGTACGAGTACGACCTGTTCCCCGAAATCATCGAGGACACCGTCGGGCCCTACGTCGCCGAAGGCAAGGCCGAACTGGTGTCGTTCGGGCACCAGTTGATGATGAATTTGGCTGCCCTCACCGCTGGGGTGGACCGACCACTGGGTACCCCCGAGGAGACCTTCCACCTCTACGACTACCTGACGAAGTTCATCGAGGGGGCAACCCTGGTGCACTACACCGGGGACAAGGAGGCCAAAATTGTCGAGATCCAGGCCGACCTCGAGTCCTTCGATGCCGAGTTCATCGACCCAGGGGTGACCCGGCGCCGTGCGATGCTGGAGCAGTTCGAGGCAGGCGACATCGAAGAAGACGAGCTACCCAAAGACGTCTTGATGGTGCTGTTGCGCAATGAGGACAAGATCCCCCTCAGCCGCGAATCGCTGCGACGCGAGATTGCGTTCTATCTGTTGGCCGGTGCTCACACTTCGGCAACGGCGTTCACCCGATGTATGCACAACATCTTCAAGTGGCTCGACGCCAACCCGGCTGGGATCGAACGGATCCACACCGACCGAGGCTTCGTGCAACGGGCCACCCACGAGACCATCCGGCTCCAGGGTTCGTCGCCCACCAGCCAGCGCTGGGCGCTGGCCGATATCGAGCTCGGCTCGGGCGTCCAGATCGCCAAGGGCGACCGCGTGACAATCGATCTCCTCACGGCCAACCGCAGCACCGAGCTCTACGGACCAGATGCCGAGGAGTTCAACCCCGAGCGTCAGCTGCGCGAAGGCGTGGCGCCGTGGGGCCTCAGCTTTGGCCAGGGGATGCACGCGTGCATTGGCCAGGATCTCGCCGCGGGGCTCTCGTTCGACCCCGAACAGACCGAAAAAGATCACCTCTTTGGTCTCGTTGCGGTGGCTGTTCAGACGATGTTCGACCACGGCGCACAGCCCGACCCGGCGAACCCACCCGAAATGGACGACTCGACAACACGCCCCTACTTCGGGAAGTATCCCGTCGTGTTCGCGGGCTGACCACACAACCCACAGGGGGAATCATGGCTGAAGAAGCACCACTGCTCAATGACGAAGCGGACCATCCGCACGAGGTCGTGTTCGAGCGTGACGGTCGGCGTGTGATCGCCATGGATTCGGCGCGCTACGTCGATGGTCGTAACACCGGCACCGACGTTGTCGTGCCATCGTCGTACCTGGGTGTGTTACCCGCTCGGCTCATGGCCCCACATCGCCCCCGTGCCGTCATCAGCCACGACGGCTGTATTGGCAAGGACGGCGCCGGAATCGCCGGGCTTTGGTACCTCGAGGCCATCGGCATCCCGGCTGCAGCTGCCGACGGGATGAGCGCCGAGCTGGGCGATGGGGTCGACTTGTACGAAACCGGTGTGATCTCTCGAGTGAACATTTTGGCCGAGCGCTGTGGTGTCACCGAAGGCATGACCGTCAAAGAAGCGGCCGATATCTTGCTCACGGCCGATCCGGGCGACACGTCGGCCGGCACGAAGATCCGACGCGAAAGCGTGGCGACATCGGAGACCGGCCGCGAGATCATCGTCACCGATTCGATCGTGTTCGCGCTTCCCGAAGACTCCAACAACGTCCTGGTGACCGCTGGACACACCGGGCGATCTGGGGCGACGTTCCTCCGTGAAGTCTCGCCCCACGGGTTCATCTGCTCCGACGGCGGTATGAGCAAGAACAATGCGGGAATCGCGGGGCTCGATATTACGGAGAAATGGGGGCTGGCCGGGGCGTGCTGCGACGCGTGGTCCGCGCCCGTGGGCGACGCGTTCAAAGCCTACGAAGAAGGCACGATCAGCGCATGCAACGGACCCGCCCGCGACCGGGGCGTGTACGTCGGCCAGACCGTTCGGGACGCCGCATTTGCGTTGTTGCCCGAGGTCGACTGAGGCGTCGCCATGCTGGCGCGCCGCGATCGCGAACTGACTGGTCCCTACTGGGCCGCCGTTGACCAACTCGAGTTGGTGCGGCCGGTGTGTCGCTCCTGTGCCCGAAGTCATTTCAGCCCCCAAGTGTTGTGCCCGTGGTGCCAGTCCTCGGACTGGTCGTATCAGCCGAGCTCCGGCCGTGGGTCGGTGTACAGCCACACCACGATCCATCGCCCACCCGACCTGACTTTCGCCGTTCCCTACGTCGTCGCCGACGTCGAGATGGACGAAGGCTGGCGTCTGTTCAGCTGGATCGTCAACTGCGACGCAGCCGACGTCTCGATCGGCATGGACGTCACGGTGGTATTTGCCGCCGGCCCCGACGGCGAACTTCTTCCCTTCTTCGAACCCGCAAAGGCACTGTCATGAATGTTGGTCTGGCCCTCGAGCGCAACGCAGTGCGTCACCCCGATGCCTCGGCAATCTTCGGCGACGGAGCATGCACGAACGCCGAGCTCAACGCCCGGGCCAACCGCATTGCCAACCATCTCCTGGGCCGTGGTCTGGGGAAGGGCGAACGGGTTGCCTTCTTGGTTGCCAACCGGCCCGAGGTTGTCGAGATCCTGGGCGGTGTGGCCAAGGCCGGACTGGTCTATGTGGGCCTCAACTTCCGGTTGGGTGCGGTCGAGCTGGAGCAGGTGTTCGACAACGCTCAGCCATCTTTGGTCATCACCGACACCGAGCATCTCGATGGCGTTGCGCCCATCGCAGAAGCCCTGGACGTGCCCATTGTCGACATCGACAGCGCTGACTG
>CAWKYX010000168.1:0-7861 GCA_963854265.1 Acidimicrobiia bacterium | reverse complement strand
TCATTGCGACCACACCGGCGCGGCGCTGCTCGGCGTTCAGCGAACGCAGGTGGTTGGCGGCGCCTCGGTCCTTGAATGAGCCCGTGAACTGCTCGTTCTCGAACTTGATGATGACCTCGGCCCCCGTGATTTCCGAGAGCGTGCGTGACAGGCTTGATCGTGTCGCGACGACGTCGTCGGCGATGGTGACTGCAGCGGCGTCGACGTCCGCTGCGCAGACCGCATGTTCGGGCACCGGATGTTCGGACACTGCCGGAGCGTAGCCCGCTGCCGCCCGCTCAAATGTCGGGTCAGGCTGTGGCGCGGAGACGGTCAGCCTCGGCCGCTGAACCACCTGGGGCATCGTGGTCCACGATGCGGGCGCCGCGGGCAGCGATCGCGACCGAGCGGCGTTCAGGCGCTCGTGGGGCATAGCCGAGGGCGGCACGCTCTTCTTCGTTCTCATCACCCCACAGCCCGTTCTCGCGAGCGTCTCGTCCGGCCTCTCGGCACGGTTCCATCACGGGGCACACCAGGCAATAGCTGCGTGCGAGCGTTTCGCGTGTGTGGCGCTTCGAGGGGCGCTCCCCAGGTGCACCGAAGAACAGGTGGGTCTTGCCTTTACACAAGGCGAATGCGGCCCACTGAGCTGGTGGCGCCGGTGAACCTAGGGTCGAGACGGCGGGTTCGGCGGCGACGAGAAGGGTCATGGCTGAGACTCCAAGGGACGGCAACATTCGAGATTTCGGACGCTTCCGTTATCGCACAAGTGAGCGACCGAATCAAGCAATCGCTCAAATCATTCACTGTTCGGCTGACATTGGGCTGAACTACCTGGTCAGCGTTGTGTGACTCTCGTCTCACTCACTCCGGATGAGGGTCAAGGCCGAGCCGTCAGCGGGGTAGCGCGATATGGAACGCTGTGCCGGCCCCGACCTGGCTGCGCACTGAGATACGGCCCCCATGCGCGTGCACGAGCTCTTGGACGATCGCGAGACCGAGGCCGCTGCCACCCGTCGCCCGCGTCCGCGATTCGTCCGCGCGATAGAAGCGTTCGAACAAGTGGGGCAGGTGTCGCTCGGCGATCCCCTCGCCGTTGTCGCGCACTTCAATGCCGATCTCATCGTCGACGTTGAGCAGGACCGAGATGGCTCCACCGGGAGGCGTGTATCGGACGGCGTTTGCTACGAGGTTCGTCAGCACCTGCCGCATCCTGTCGGGGTCCAGTGACGTGATGACCCCCTCATATGCGTGTGCTGTCAGCGTCACCCCCGCCGAAGCAGCGGTGGCAGCGTGCGCCGCGACAACGCGTTCGATGAGATCGCCCACGTCGGTCCGTTCCGGCCGGAGATTCAGGCGGCCCGTCTCGGCGAGCGACAACTGTTGGAGATCGTCGACCAACGACTGAATTGCGGTGGTCTCCTCATGGAGCGACGAAATCGTGGCCGCGTCGGGTAGAACCAAGCCGTCCTGAATGCCTTCGAGGTACCCGCGCAGGTTCGCCAGCGGTGATCGGAGTTCGTGCGCCACGTCAGTGGTGAGCGTCTTGCGCGCCTGGTCTTCGGCTTGGAGCGACGTTGCCATATCGTTGAATGCTCGACCGAGATCCCCGAGCTCGTCTGGTTCGGTGACTTTTACTCGTGTCGTGAGGTCGCCGTCGCGCATTTGCTGAGCGGCTGCGGTCAGGGTCGCGATCGGTGCGCTCAACCGCCGCGCCATGAGGACCGCCACAGTTGCAGCTAGTGCTACAACGATCGCGACCGCGAGCCAGAACACCCCCGAGCGCAGCGATGGGAACAGCCCGGCGTCTCGATCGTCGCCGTATCCGATGAACAACTGGACAGGCTCGATGTCGAAGAAGACGGGATCCAAGAATTCGGGGCCCAAGATTTTGGGGTCAAACCCATCGGTGTCGCCGTCCTCGCCGGTCTCGAACATGCTGGTGTCGAGGGAGAAATCGGGGTCATCGATGCCTTCGTCGACAAGGCAGTCGATGAACGCCTCGGCCTCGGCATCGTCGAGCGCCGTGGCTGGTAGCACCAGGTCAAGTCCGGATTCGTCGGAGAATCGCGAGGACGCGAGGTCCTGGAACGCGAGGCAGGCCTCCGCGATCTGGTTCTGGAACTCGAGGTCCTCAGCCAGCTCCTTGGCGAAGCCGAAGTCGATCAAGGAACTCTGAGGGTCGACGATGGTCGCCTGGCTCGGAAGCGAAGCATCGGCACCGAAGATCAACTGTTCGGAATCGGCGAGGATGTCGCCGGCGAGGCTGGCCACGGCGATCCGCTCACCAGTGGCGAGGGCCAGTTCTCGGACGGTGGACTTGATGTCTGCCCACCCCGCCTGGTCGAGGCCGGCGAACGCGACCTCGTCTCGAATGAAAAGTTCGGTGTCGAGATCGCGCTGGATCGACGACCGGATGTCGCGTTTGGTGACCTGCTGCACCGCAATGGCAGTGACCACCACGGCAATGATCGCGACAAGGATTCCCCCAACCGCGAGCCGAGTCCGCAAGCTACCGAACATTGCTGCGGCCGCCGATCGGGGGTCGGCTCTGGCGGCAGCGCATCAGATCTGGTCGTTGCACTTGTAGCCGACTCCGTAGACCGTGAGCAGATAGGTGGGCTTGGCGAGATCGGGTTCGAGTTTCTTGCGCAGGTTGGCGACATGGACGTCGACAGTCCGCTCAAGACCGTCGTAGTCGAAGCCGAAGGCCTCCTCGAGAAGTTGAAGCCGGGTGAAGGCTCGTCCCGGCGAGCCCAACAGTGCGGCAAGGATGCCGAACTCCTTGGGAGTGCATTCCACGAGCGAGCCGCGGAGGTGGACCTCGTGGCGGCCGGTGTCGATGACCAGTTCGCCAATCGTGAACTGCTGGTTGTCGTCACGCAGGTTCGTCCGACGGAGGATCGTTCGAATACGAGCTACCAGCTCTCGGGGACTGTAGGGCTTGGCGATGTAGTCGTCGGCTCCCAGGTCGAGGCCCAAAAGCATGTCGTCTTCGGTGGAGCGCGCCGTCAGCATCACGATTGGAACGTCGGACTCGTACCGAAGAATGCGGCACACGTCGAGCCCGTCGACACGGGGCATCATGACGTCGAGCAGGACGAGGTCGGGAGCGCGCCGGCGCGCCTCGTCGAGGGCCTGGCGGCCGTCGGTCGTGATGACAACGGCGTATCCCTCGCGTTCGAGGTACAGACGGATCAGATCGGCTTGTTTGGGATCGTCCTCGGCGACGAGGATGCGCCCGTTCATGGTGTTGCCTCCGGGTCGGCGGTCTCAGTATCGCCGCGCTGCGCCCGTGGACCACGGCTATTGGGTCGCGCCGCCACCGGCGCGGCGTTGCCGCCGACCCGGGACGGCTCGGCGGCAACGATGCACGGAAACGCGCGCACTCCAGGCTCAGGCAGCGTCTTCGCGTTTGTCGTCTTCTTCGTCTTCGTGCTCGGGCTTATCGTCACAACCCTCGAAGTCGAAGTCCTCGAAGGGGCCGTACTGCTGCTCGAAGTACTCGTCGAGCAGATCCCACGAGGCGTCGTCCAGCGAGTCCAAGTTGGGTTCGACCAATCCGTATTCATCGGTCTCCACGTCAACTGCGATGCCGTTGTCAGCCAAGTAGTCGATGAGGCCTTGCGTCTCCGCGTTGATGTCGGCCACTTCCTCTTCGGTGAGGTCGACAGCGTCGAACTCATCGAATTCGAAGTCACCGAACTCGCCCAGTTGATCGAAGCAGGCCTCGACCTCCGCTGGAAGCTCGAAATCGAGGTCTTTTATGCGCAACTCCGCACCCTCGAGCCCTTCTTCCACCTTGCCGTAGGTCTCTTCGAAGTAGTTGTCCAAGAGGTCCCAGGTGGCGTCGTCCTCGTCGGCAATGTCGGGCCAACGCAGACCGTCAAGATCGGTCTCGACTCCAACAGACACGCCGTTGTCGGCGAGGTACGCCACGATCGCGTCGGTCTTGGCGTTGAGCTCGGCAATCAACTCAGAGCTGAGTTCGAAGTCTTCACCGTCGAAGTCGTCCTGAGTGTCGAATGCATCGAGGATGGCGACACAGTCGTTGTCCTTATCCGACGTCGCTTTGGGCCCGTTGTCTGTTTGTCGGATCGAGGCCTGGACCACGGCCGTTGGCGAGTCGGCCCCGCCGGACTCGGCCAGGCTTGGTGCTGCCAGGCCGACCGCGCCAACGAATGCAGCCAGGGTTCCGGCGATGGCTATACGAGTGCGTTTCGATTTCATCATGTTCTCCACATGTAGGGGGTGGTACCGCTGAACGATGACGGGTCCGATGTTCAGAACTGATGAAGGAGTGCCCGTGTCTTGAAGAGAACTGGCCGTTCAATGACCTGGAGGGGCGACCCTGCAGGTGGGAATGCCGTGAACCGCGGCACTGTTGACTAGCGGACAAGGCGAATTGGCTGCTTCCCATGGCTTGGTTCACGCTTGTACGCTGGTTGTAAACAACGCCATGTCAGCCCGAAGACAGGACAACACAATGGCCAGTACGGCCCCGCAGTACGCACCCCCGGTGGTCACCCTCGGTGAAGACGCCCGGGTCGCCTTCATGGTCAAGGTGTACCAACACATCGGCCTGGCCATAGGTGTCTTCATGGCCGTCGAGTTTCTGCTGTTCTCCAGCGGGCTCGCCGAGTCTCTCTACGACATCGTGCTCAAGTCCGGCGGCGTGGGCTGGCTCTTGATCTTGGGCTTGTTCATGGGCGGTTCATGGATGGCCACCCAGGCCACGATGGACCTCTCCAACCCGGGCCGCCAGTACGCAGGACTCTTTGGCATCGCTGTCTTGGAGGCGGTCATCTTTGCGCCGTTCCTCTGGTATGTCTTCAAGATTCAGGACAACGCGGGCGACGTCTGGGCCGCAGCGGTGGTCACCGCAATTGGTTTCGCCGGCCTTAGCGCCGTTGCCTGGGTCACGCGGCGAGACCTCAGTTTCATTCGACCGCTCATCATGTGGGGTGGGGTGGCCGCGATGATCATGATCGGTGCCGCCTTACTGTTCGGCCTCAACCTCGGGACCTGGTTCTCGGTCGCGATGATCGCGCTGGCCGGTGCGTCCATCCTCTACACCACCCAACAGGCAATGCGCCGCTACCCCGAACAGGCATACGTCGCGGCAGCCGTCCAGCTGTTCGGTTCGCTGATGATGATGTTCTGGTACGTCCTGCGGATCTTCTCCCAGCGCTGACGTGACAGGGGCGTCGGCTTCAGCCAGTCATCGAAACTACGTATTGTGAACTGCCGCCGGTTTTGGCGGCAGTTTCGCGTATCGACTTCAAACCCCACGTCCCCCGACGCAATACGATTGTCTTATGAGCTTCCGCCGCGCCACTGATGTCATCGCTGAACACTTGGATCTCGATGGGGCTCGCGTTGTCGACGTCGGGTCAGGGGCTGGTGGCCTGGTGCGTTGGCTGCGCACGCAGGGAGCCGACCCTGTCGGTATCGAGTGTGGAGATGTCATGCGAGCCCGGGCGATCGAAGCCGATCCGGACCACGCCGAGGCGCACGTAGATGGCGTAGGACAGGATCTCCCACTAGGTGATGCATCGGCCGATGTTGTGGTGTTCTCATATTCGTTGCATCACGTGCCTGAACCCGAGATGGTTAACGCCTTGAGCGAGGCGCACCGGGTCTTGCGCGACGGCGGTCGTTTGTTCGTGCTGGAGCCCGTCGCAACCGGAGCCGGGCACGAAGTCGTTCGGATGGTCGATGACGAGACCGAGGTTCGTGCTTTCGCACAAGCTGCGTTGGACCGTGCCGGCGGTGTCGGCTTCGAACTCCTTGTCGAGGATGGATTTGTGTCGCAGGCGGTCTACGCGGATTTCGCAGCTTGGGAACACGACGTAGTCGGGGTCGACCCCAATCGTGGGACGGCTTTGGCTGCTCGTCGCGAGGAGATCGAGGCCCGCTTCAACGCCTTGGGCGAGCCCGTCGAGGGCGGCACGTCGTTCGCTCAGCCGAACGTCTACCGGGTGTTCGCGAAATAGTTCACCGGCTTTGGCCTAGTCGCCGTCGAATTGCTTTTGAATGTGTTTCATGTAGTTTCAGGTCCCTTGGACACTGCACGCTACGGGCTAACTGCGCGAACTCGACGAACTCAGCGACGTGGTCGACATGCGCGAACTCGACGACCTGAGCGCTCCAACCCGAGACAGCCATGCCACGGGTAATCGCTGACGTCGATTCCCTCACTGCCTATGCGCAAAGGGTTGCCGGCCTCGACACCGGCCGCCGACGCCAGCTACGCACTCTTGACGCCGCGATAGAACACTTCTTGAATTCCGGGTCTGCCTACGCGCCCGAGGCCTCCGGCGTGGCATCGAGACTGTCGGGGCTTTTCGACGACACGGTGGTCGACGCCTATGGGGTGATGGCCACCGCTGCGGCATTCCGCGATGCCGAGGTCCACATGGCAGCAGCTCCGTTTGGGAGCTGGTATCCAGACGACGCCTGGCTCGAGCGTCAACGCCGCGCATGGCTGTTGGAGTTCCAGCCGCGAGCTATTCGCGCGGCCGCACCAGCGCTGGACCCGGCGGCAGTCATTCGGCGGGTCCGTGAGATCGATGCCGCCATCGCAGCTCAGCGAGGGTCCAGTTACCTGTCGCTACCGACGATTGAGCGCCTGTTGGCAGAGCGCAATGGCCTGCTGGTCGATGGTCTCGTCTATGTCGACGCCGTGACCGACTCCATTCACGCGTGGTGGGGTTCTGACAACGATCCGCTGCTCGATCAGCTCTTGGCCCAGCGTTCGGCAATGGTGGGTTTCGTGGTTGGCGAAGACCCTGTGGCGGCCGCTCGCATGACTGTGCTCATCAATGACGGTCACCACGCTGCGCCTTCGTGGCTCCGTGCCATCGAGGAGCGTGCCTATGAGTCACGGCTCGGCGCAGTGATGCATGCGACTGGCGCGGATCGGTCTGGTGCCCTTGACGTGATCGAGGCAATGGATCGTGACATCGCTGGCGTGATCACCGCCGGGCACACCGCAGAGAGTGCGGTGATGGCGTTCGCGATCGCCGATCACCTCGATCTCGACCTACGTCTTGCGGCTGAGCGATCGCAAGGCTCGGGAATTGGCATTGTCGATGTGCTCGGCCGTATGGCTGCGGCCCGTGCCCTTGACGTCGACTACGAATCGCTCATCGCGCTCGAGCAATTCCGGGCTCATTTCGACACGTTCGACAACGCAACGGGGGGCGACGTTGACGGGGCTGTCTCCGAGCGCGACCTCTTGCATGTCGTCGACAACCCGACTGTGTTCTTACCGGCACAGGTTCTTGCCGCGCAGGCAATTCTGGATGAGCCGTTGTTGCGAAACCGACTGGACAGCGCGACAGAGAACACCGATGTGCTCGATGGGGATTCCTTCGGGCGGACCGAACCAGGCGACCTGATCATCTCCGCCGCCGACTTCGACGCATTCTTGGTACGGGCGCAACTCAACAACCTTCTCGGTGATTACGCCGACCAGATCGACACGGCCGGTAGCGGCGGCGACGTCGACGGCTTCTTCTCCGAGAACGATCTCCAGGCATGGTTGGCTGCAAACCCCGGTGCGCCGGTCGCGGTCCGGGACGGCCTGGCTCTGATGCTCCGGGACGGGCTTGTTGACGAGTCCTGGCTCGAACGCAACCGCGATGCCCTGGCCATGGGAGCTGCCGTCGCAGCCGGCGGCGTGGTCATTGTCATCAGCGGCGGGACCATGACGCCAGTGGTGTGGGCCGCAGGCTTTGCTGCCGGCGGGGCTGCGGCGGGCGCAACGACTCTGGGCGTCAACCACGCGACCAGCGACGGCCTGACCGAGGGCATGTTCTCCAACATGGTTGGTGGTGGTCTGATCGGCGTGAGCGTTGTTGGTCTGCCGACGACATGG
>CAWKYX010000167.1:0-7880 GCA_963854265.1 Acidimicrobiia bacterium | reverse complement strand
CCTCGAAGTAAACCGACCCCCTACAGGAGACAGATCATGCAGCTCGGATTGAGCGCCAACGAAGTCCTCACCACAACCCGTAGCGTTCGCAAGCGGCTGGACCTCGAACGGCCCGTCGAGCGCGAGGTAATCGAGGAATGCCTCGAAATCGCGCTTCAGGCACCCACCGGGTCCAACTCCCAAGGTTGGCAGTGGGTCTTCGTGACCGACCCGGAGAAGAAGAAGGTCATCGCCGATTATTACGGCGCCAACTACGACGCTTACGCCGGGCGGCCGGTCGACTACGCCGAAGGTGACCCCAGAGCCGACCAACGGCCGCGCGTCCTCGATTCATCGACGTACCTCCGCCAGGTGTTCCACGAAGTCCCGGTCATGATGATCCCTTGCCTCCAACGCAGCGGGCGCCTGGATGTCGAAAGCTCGACCATGGCCCAGGCCAGCGGTTGGGGCTCGCTGCTACCAGCCGTCTGGAGCATGATGCTGGCCCTGCGTGAGCGAGGTTTGGGCTCAGCATGGACAACCCTGCACCTCCCCAATGAAAAGGAAGTAGCGGACCTGCTGGGCATCCCCTTCGAGACCGTGACCCAGGGCGGTCTGTTCCCAATCGCCTACACCAAAGGCACCGATTTCAAGTTGGCGAAACGGCTCCCCGCAACCGACCTATCCCACTGGGACAGCTGGTAGCACCGACCAAGCTCAGAACTTCGCACGGCGGCCCAACCTTCGCACTGAAGCATGCATTCGACTGTCCGGTCTGTGGAGAAGAGAAGATGGCGTCCTCAGCGACGACGACCCAAGGCCGACTATCGCGTCAACCTCAAGGCCCAACTCGAGATCCAATACCTCGACGAAAAGGTCGACATGCTCTTGGCCCCGAACGCCGAGCTTCAGCGGCAGATGGACCCCCCCCGAACCCCAACGAAGAGTGGTTGTTCCTCAATCAACCGTGATCAGCACTGGAGGCCATCGGCCCTGGGCCTCGGGTCGGCACCTCGGCTACCTTGCGTCCATGGATGATCTTGCACAGATGCCAGCGCGAGTGACGGCGTTGCTCGAAGCCAACGGATGCAGCAACGTGGCCGTCGATGGCTATGAGGTCATGACGGGTGGGTACAGCCGCCTGATGGCCAAGTTCAACGCCACCTTCACCCAGGACGGAGCAACCGAATCCGGGACCTACGTTTTGCGGGGCGATCCGCCCGAAGGCCAAGCACTGATCGACACCGATCGGACTCAAGAGTTCGACGTCATCCAAGCGGTGGCGCCCTATGTCAACACGCCCAATGCGCGCTTTCTTGATGCTTCGGGCGAGCACATCGGCACCGGCGCACTGATGATCGACTTCACCCCCGCAGAATCGACGCTGCCCTGGATCGAGGCGAACGGCATCAGTACCTTGCCCATCAAGCTCGCCGAGCTGGCCGGGGCCCTCCATACGATTCCGATTGAGGCGCTGCCCGCAGCCCTGCCACAGCCCGCAGACGGCGATGCATTGGGCGACCAGATCGCGGTCTGGCACGCAACCGCCGACGACCATGTCGAGGCACTCCCGATATTCAAGTACGTGGCTTGCTGGCTCGATGCGCACCGGCCTGCGCCCGTCCCGTTGGGATTCGTGCATCATGACTTCTCTACCGCCAACATGTTGGTGGACCGCCAAGGTGACCTCGTCGCCATCGACTTCGAGCTGGCCACAATCGGTGACCCCCGCGAAGACTTGGGTTACTTCAAGGCGTACTCCCAGGCAGCTCCTCCCGACATCATCGACGCAGACCCCGATGCTTTCCTCGCCCGCTATCGCGAGATCACCGGCTACACCGAAGACCAGGTGAACCCAGCGGTCATGACCTACTTCTTGGTCCTGGGAGTCATCGGCGTTGTGACCCAGCTGATGGGCGGGGGCGGCGCGATGGCTCGAGGCGAATCAGGGTCGACCAACATCGCTTACAACATGGACAATTGCCTCTTCGGCCAGGCCGCCTGGATGGCTGCCACCGATGCTCTGACCGCAGCTCTCGACGGAGGTTCGTGACATGCTCTCTCGCCCCACCACCGACCAAGTGCTCAACGCCATGGCAGATGATCTGATTGCTGTCGTCTTACCCCACGTGAGTGGCGAAGCTGCCAAGGTGCTCGCGACCCAGATCGAGCAGCTCACCCGACGTCTGGCCAGGCGGGCTGCCCATGAGATCGGGTGGATGACCGAAGAGATCGCCGCCATCGATGCAGCACTGGACCGCACACCTGATCCGACCAACAGCTGGCACCTCGAAGATGTACTCGATCGATACTCGGCAGCGTCGACGGCGTTGTCCGATGCCATAGCGGAAGCCTTCGCCGATGAGGACACAGACCGCGTCGCTCAGTACAAGGCGCTGCTCGCCCAACGTGTCGTGAACGAACAAGAAGTCCTCGGAGCGCTGGAGCTGGTCGGCCGCGGCTGACCCGCTGTCGTCAAGCTGACCAGCTGCGTCGGCCCTCCGCTCGCCGGCTCGGCCGGCCAGCTTGCGTAGAGGGCTAGGTTCTGCATCATGAGCTTCGACTTCAACGGCAAAACAGTCCTGATCACTGGTGCCAGCTACGGCCTGGGCGAGGTGTTTGCGCACTCGTTCGCCGACGCTGGTGCCGACCTTGTCCTGACCGCCAGGTCGACTGACCTCCTCGAAGGTGTTGCCGAGGTCTGCCGCGGCAAAGGGGCCAAGGTCACCGTGGTGACGGGCGACGTGTCTGTCGAAGAAGATGTCGCGGCGGTCATGGCTGCAGGCATCGCGGCACACGGCAAGATCGACGCCCTCATCAACAACGCCGGCATCGCCGACATGCGTGGTCTGGCTGCCGAACACTTCGATGCCGAGACATTCAACCGCATCTTGTCAGTCGACCTGGTAGGAGCGTTCTTCTACGCCCGCGAATGTGGCCGGCACATGATGGAAAACGGTGGCGGGTCCATCGTCAACATTTGCTCGATCATGGCCAGCGGCGGCAACGAGAGCAACGTCATTGCCTACACTGCTGCCAAGGGCGGACTTCTCAACATGACCTACCAACTCGGCTGTGAGTGGGCCGATCGTGGCGTTCGGGTGAATGCCGTGTCGCCTGGCTTCATCGTGACCGAGATGACCAGGGAGCCCCTCGAAGCCATGGGTATGGACAAGTGGATCGCCAGCCGCACGCCGATGCGACGAGTCGGCGAAGCCCACGAGGTCAGCAATGCGGTCATGTTCCTGGCATCAGATCTGTCGAGCTACATCACCGGCGTCGACCTGTTGGTCGACGGTGGAACCAACGCCAGCAACGGCACCTTTCAGATCCCGCCGATCCACCACGAATGGAACGCCGACAAGCCCATGGTGGCAACGACGTATGAACCAGTGGCCCCACGTCCCGACTGGTACGAGGCCTTGGCCCCAGGCATCCCCGGCATCCACTATCCCCTCCCCGAAGCCGACAGCTAGTGGTGTGTCGCTCTGTCCGTGGAGCTAAGAACGTCGTCGTCTCTCAAGGCAGTTGACGCATGAGGTAGCGTCGGCGCCATGAGTAACCGTCGTATCGTCATCACCGGAGCAACTCGAGGGATCGGCCTCGAGATGACTCGTCAACTGATCGCCCAGGGCCACACAGTCTATGGCACCGCCAGAAACCCCGACAGCGCCGATGCGCTGCGCGAGGCCGGTCCCGCAGGCATCCTCCAGCTCGACATCAGCGACCGAGACAGCATCACCGCGTTCGGCGCGGCCCTGGCGGCCGAAACAGATGCCATCGACGCGCTGGTCAACAACGCTGGGATCACCTCCAACGACCTCGGAGTCAACCGCCGCGAGTGCAACCCGTGGCAGGTCGATCCCGACATCGTGCTTCGCGAAACCGAGATCAACGCGATGGGCCCGATGCTGGTCACCCGTGAGGTCGTCGGGCTTCTCGAAGCCGGCGATAATCCTGTGGTCATGAACACGTCGTCCCAGCTCGGGTCGATGGTTATCGGTGCCGCCATGCCATTCGACGTGGCATACAACGTGTCCAAGGCCGCAGTGAACATGGTGACCGTCATGTCCGCAGCCACGAACAAAAACGTCTGTTTCGTAGCTCTGCACCCCGGTTGGGTGAAGACCGACATGGGTACCGACGCTGCCGAGATGGAAGTGCCGGTCGCCGCAGGCGCGATCGCCGAATCGCTCCTGGCCCTCACCATTGCCGACTCGGGCCGGTTCATCCGTTGGGACGGCACCGACCACCCCTGGTAGCGGGTTCGATCAACTCGGCCTAGCGCTGGGCGATCAGGCCAGAACCCCTCAATGCAGCCATGGCGCTGGCTACAGTCCAGCGCCATGGACCTGCTCATCATCCGCCACGGCCGTCCCGAACGCGTGGAAGACCTGGCCACATCGGCCGATCCGCCGCTCACCGACACCGGGCTCCGCCAAGCTGAAGCCGTGGCCCACTTCTTGCTCGGAGAGCCGATCGACCACATCGTGTCCAGCCCCATGCGACGCGCCCGCCAGACTGCGCAACCGTTGGCCGACGCGCTGGGGATAGACGCTGAGGTGATCGCCGACCTGGCCGAGATCGACAAGGACGCCAACCACTACGTCCCGATGGAAGAGGTCAAGGCGGCGGGCGGCGAGGCGTGGCAGGCCATCTTGGACAATCCGATCTCGATGCACGGCGACGTCGACGTTGAGGCGTTTGCCGACACCGTTACGGCCGCCTTCGGGCGGATCATCGTGGACAACCCCGGCAAGACCGTGGCTGTGTTCTGCCACGGCATGGTGACGATGCAATTCCTTCGCCGGATCCTTGGCTACGAAGACGTTCACGGGCTGCGTACCGACTACGCGAGCGTCACGCGGGTCCAGGCTTCAAGCACCAAAGGAGTCCGGTCAATCCGATCCGTCAACGAAACCGGCCACCTGGGCGACTCCAAGATCCTCACCCCGTGATGTTGAGTTGGGGACAGGGTGGGTTCAAGTGGTGATGGCCACACTTTGAGGTGTGGGGTTCCACCGGTCAGTTCGTGATACGGGCATGATGCCCGTTGTTCACACACATCGCCAACCAGCAGAGTCCCTGGTGGCCAGCGGCCGATGAGATGCCGGCTGTTCGTCAGGAGCCGTCGGCGATCCGAACGTGGTGGCGGATGACCTCGTCCACGATCAGGCGGAAGACCTGTTCAGAAAATGCAGGGTCCATACCAACCTCCTCGGCGATCGAGCGGAGGCGAGCTACCTGTTCGGTCTCTCGACCCGGGTCTGCTGCGGGCAGACCAGTCTCGGCCTTGAATGCTCCAACGGCCTTGGTGATTTCGAACCGTTCGGCCAAGAGCCGAATGAGCTGATCGTCGAGCTCATCGATCCGTGATCGGAACTCGTTGAGGGTGTCGTCAGACATCGAGACTCCTTGGGATCGTCGAGGGCCGCAGCACCCATTGTGACGGCATCAGTGCCCAGTTCCCCCAGCGTGGGGCATGGACGGTGCGGCGCACCGTTACTCAGCCGAACTCGGCAGTCGGAAGCGTGACCGCTCCGCCTGGGCCCGAAACCCGAACCTTGAGCGCGGGGACCGCCCCTCGGCGAACCTCAATGGGCTCGCCCAAGCGCTGGAGCTGATGCAACACGTCACCCGGCTCTGGGTGACCGGCCCGGAACGTCACGAGCTTCAGCCCAGGAGCAGCGTCCTCAGAGGGATGAGTTGGCGTGGACCACTTGATGAAAAACGGAATCAGGCCACCGGCGTTCTCGAAGTCGGGCATCGTCAGCTCCCAGGACACCAAGCCCGACGGTGCCTCACGTTGCATGGCCGTCGGACCGGTGAACGACAACCCCAAGCCCGCCGCCGACATCATCAGACCCGGAATGTCGCCTCGGCGCGCACACCAACCAACGACGCCCGGCGACGTCAACCCGTCGATCCCGAACACCCTCGGCTGGGCCGGCTCCGGCTGATCGGGATCGACCCCGATGATCTCCAAATAAGCGCCGTCGTCCAGCGCGCACAGGGCGTTTCGGGTCCCCATATTCACGTGGGAGCCGCCGACCGACGCCGTGACCCCGGTCATCTCGGCGATCCACGCGGTCGTTGCGTCGAGATCGTTGGTGGCGAGAACGATGTGGTCGAGCACGGAGCTGCTTCCAATCCAGGTGGGTCGAGGTCAGCGCGACAATAGCTCGTGGGTTTCATGTCCGGGACCCCCGCTGAGAGGCCCACCTGCCCGGCAAGCCGAAGCGGCGTGATCTAACATTTTCTCGTGGGCAACCAACGGTATTGGCTGGTATCGGTGAGCGCGTTGGCAGTGATTGGCGTGGGTTGCTCGGGCGCAGACCCAGTTGCCGATGTCGCTCAGACACCCACGCCCAGTGTGGCCGCCGCCGACCCCGTGGAGTCAACGCCAAATCCCGAGCCAACCCCCACGGCTTTATCCGTGACGACCTTCGAGCTCGAGCCCACCCCTCATGGCATCACGTTCGGCAAGGTGCGCTTCGGCATTGGTAGTGCGCAACTCTCCAACGAGGATCCCGCCAGCCGTAGCGCCGGAATGGGGCTGTTGTCGCCGGCATGGCACCTCTACTTGGACATCGCTGTCGAGAACCCAAACCAGGCAGCGACGCTCACGGTCAATGACCGGTCGTTCATTTTCTTGCGCACCGCCGCTGGGGACATCGCAGCCAGGTTGTCCTCCAGCGACATCTCCACGCGGTCGATCATTCAGCCCGGCGTGACAGGGACCTACCAGCTGTCTTACCAGGTTCCCGCCACGTTCGAGCTGGCGGATGCTCAGCTGGTCTTCGGCGATCCCGGCGCCGAGCAGGTCGTGCTCGACCTTGCCGGCTTGCAACCTCTCCCACCGTCCCGCCCCGAACCGATCCCCCTGTCACTCGGCGCGGCCGTGGACGGCCGCGCCGTCTGCGGGGCGACGCAACTGGCGAGCTCGGTCACGCGTGCCACCCAGTCGCTCGACCTTCCAGCCGACATCGCCGCGACCGGGGGCCTGCCACTCCGGGCTCTGCTGGGCCATCGGTTCTTGGAGATCGATGTCGCCTTTACCGTCTCGGACGCGCCCGAGGCTGGAGGTGTCGGCGGAGGAGGCGAATGCGTGGGAACCATCATCTCCGACGAGCTTGTCGCACTGGAAGTCGACGGGGTGACCGCGGATAAGCGCTATGTCAGAGACGGAAGCTCGGGCGAGGCACAGGTAGGCGAAACCATCACGCTCACCATCGGGTTCATGGTCCCGACTGAAACGCCGCTGAACCTCATCGTTGGCAGTCCCGGTGGCACCACGGTAACCGCAGGCTTCTCGATCGACCCCTAGCCAGTCTTGGCCACCAGGGTGCTGAAGAACTGCTAACGGCCGTTGCCGCTGAAGTGCTGGTAGTCCTTGAGCGACGACCACGTTCCGCCCCAAATCCAACCAATGCGGGTGAAGGCTGCGACCGCCGGATCGCCGCCGACGATCATCCCCAATCGGACATCACCGCGATCGAGGTACTCGGCCCCTTCAGCCGGATCGACGAACGACCCTTAGACGAGCGGGTTCATCAACGGGTTCAGATCAATCGCGGCCCCGAAGGCGTGGTTGGACCAAGCGCCCGAGCCCGTCCCCACCGGACGGCAGTTGAAAGCCGACGTGTTGTTGGCACGCATCGACGCGCCGTCGTCGCCGCCGTAGCTATCGACCGAAGCAATGCTCTGAATGGGGTAGCCGACGGCAAAGAGCTCGCCGAACACCGAACCAATATCTACGGCATGGATGGCGTTGACCACCATGCGACCGGTCTGAACCACGGCATCGAAATCCACATAGGGAAACGTCAACAACCGAAGCTGGTCGAGGCCAACCGGGCACCCTTCGCGCCACGACGTCGGAGTCATCTCATTGGCGAGTT
>CAWKYX010000166.1:0-7888 GCA_963854265.1 Acidimicrobiia bacterium | reverse complement strand
ATTGGGGTGGCTGCCGCGGTGACCGCTGAAGGGGATGGAACACCATGGAGAACGAGGTCCGGCTGGCCGAGCTGGAGCACCGAATAAAGGGGCTCGAGGACAAGCAAGCGGTTGCTGATCTACTGATCCGCTACGGCCAGGTCGTGGACGATCAAGATGCCGATGGGGTGCGAGAGTTGTTCACCGAGGACGCCCGGTTCCACTCAGCCAACGGCCTCATGGACGGACGCGGCATCGAAGGGGTTATGCAGCACCTGGCGAGCCGGTGGGACATCATCAAGACCAGCTATCACATCACCCATGGCCACATCCTCGACACCGACCAGCCTGACGAGGCCACGGGAGTGTTGTTCTCTCACGCGGAAATCGCACGAGACGGCACGCCGATGATCTCGGCGTGCCGCTACGACGACCGATATCGCCGAGTCGAAGGGAACTGGCGATTCGCCGAACGCAAGTTCCCTTCGACTACTACGTCGAGGCTGACGCCTATGTCGCTGACCTGATGACCGACACTCCGGTCCGGGTTGGCGCGACGGCGCGTCCCGCTGACCTACCCCGTCCGGACTCAGCCAGTGCCATCCGATGAGCTACCAACAGATCCCTGACGTGTCCGACATGTCGATGTTCATGACTGGCAGCGTTGTGAAGGTCGAAGTCGTCGGCGACGCTGTGATGTGATGTGATGCTCGACACAGTGCTCATCAACAGTGCAGTGAACAGAGAGGCCTAGGACCACCATGCAGAACCAAGACTGGCTCGAGGGAATCAGGGTTCTCGACCTCACGCGGTATCTGGCCGGCCCAGCATGCACTCGAATGCTGGTCGAACTCGGTGCCGAAGTGATCAAGGTCGAGCAACCTCCGTACGGCGACCCCAACCGGTCGAACCGGCCTCGAATCAATCGCCGGGCTGGTACACACATCCAGCAGAACCGTGGGAAACAATCTGTCTGTCTCGACATCAACATGGTTAAGGGCCAAGAGATCGTCCGCCGACTTCTTCCCCATGTCGACATAGTGGTCGAGAACTTCAGCCCCGGCGTGCTCGCCCGCAAAGGCCTCGGTTACTCCGATCTAAGCGCACTCAAACCCGACTTGATCATGGCATCAGTCTCGGGATTCGGACAGACCGGTCCCTACTCAGAGCGTCCCTGTTTCGATCTCATAGCCCAAGGATTCTCCGGGTTGATGCACATGACCGGGGAGCAGAATGGACCACCGATGTTCTCGGGCATCGGGCTCGCCGACACGAATGTCGGTGCTCATGCATTCGGCGCGATCGGTCACGCCTTGTTCCATCGCGAACGCACCGGACGAGGTACTCACCTCGACATCTCGATGGTCGACTCACTCTTCCACTTCCACGACATGACCGTGCACACAGTGTCGATGGATCCCGACGGCTCGGAGCCGATCCGCCAGGGCCGAAACTTCCCCACGATCTCCCCCGCAGGGGCTTTCCTGGGCCCGCAGGGGTGGATCATCATTCTCTGCACCGAGTGGCAGATGGCCAACCTGTGGGCGGCGCTCGGTCAGCCCGAGCTCGCTGACGACCCGCGCTTTGCGTCGAACCCCAACCGGATCGAACATCGCGAGGAACTCACCGAGGTCATCGAGACATGGATGGCCACATTCGACACCGACGAGGCCGTGCTCGATGTGCTGAGCGCAGCGCGCGTTCCGTCAGGCCCAGTGCTCACGCCAGCCGAGACGCTGACGCATCCTCACTTCGTGGAGCGCAACATGGTCCGCCAGGTGCACGATCCGCTGGCCGGAACCGTCACCATCCCCGGATTCCCTTGGAAGAGCACCGACCCGCTACCTGATGACGACCATGTGGCATCGGCGCTCGGTGAACACAACGACGCTGTGCTCAGCGGCTTACTTGAAATGTCGGATGCCGAGATCGCGGCGCTGGCTGACAGCGGCATCATCGCGTCGAAGCCCCACTGAGCCATCTGACCCCGACGTTCACACGAGTCGATACACCTCTTCGGCGGTGCCGGCGAAAAGGCGATCTCTTTCAGCCTGGTCGTACTCCGCGGCCATGATCTGGAAGGCGTTCCACAGCACCGGGTAGGGCAGCGCCTGCCGATCGACCGGGAAGTTCGACTCGAACATGCAACGGCCGGGGCCGAACTGGTCGATGCACCAGCGCACATCGTTTGACCAATGGTCCGCGACCTGCTCGGAGCTGGGTGGCGCTTTGAGCGCGGACCAGCCCATACCGAAGTAAGCGTCCATTCCGATGCCGCCCACCTTGAGCACCACGTTGGGCCGGGATGCGACATCCACCATCGAGCTCCGCCATGTGGCCCGGGCCGCTTCTGACCCGCGACTGTACGGTCCTATGGCAAGTGGCGCTCCAAGGTGGTTGATGATGATCGTGGCTTCGGGCACCGCATCGGCAAGGGCCGCGAGATTAGGCAATTGCGGATGGTAGAGCCATGCATCGAAACTAAAGCCCATGGAGGCGAGTTTGCGCACACCGGCCTGGAACTCATCAGTCCTCATCATTGCCTCGAAGGGCCTGCCATGGCCATTTTCGACCTCGTCACTGGCATCCCACGCAGTCGCATGACGAATACCTCGGAAGCGGCCTCCGCCCGCCACTTCATGGGCGGCGAGTACTTCCTCGACGGCCTCTCCGAGCATCATGTCGGCGTGCGCCACGATGCCGGCCACGGTGGGTCCACCGGCCGCGTCGGTGGCATCAGCCTCGCCCGCCACGAACGCTGTCTCGCCGACCGGCTTCAAGTGGCGCTCCGCTGAGCGGTCGTAGTTGGCCATGCACTCGACAAAGACGGACTTGACGACGTTGTGGCTGCCAGAGAGATCGGCGAGAAGCTCTTGGGCGAGATAGGTGCTTCCTCCCCGGTCCCACAGATGGTGGTGCGGGTCGACGATGCGCTGATCGGGGTCGACCGCCGCTTCTACGCGTCGAGCCAGCCAGTCGAATCGGTCGAGTTCCATCGGATTTCCGTTCCTCGCTTTGAACAATGGTTACCGTACATTGCCGAAGTATTCAGCACCCCGTGGAGCCGCTCTTCGACGCTGCCGCCAGATCCGGTAACGTCGAAATGCCGACTGACACCGAAGGATCCCCATGACGACAGACATAGACCATCACGTGATCGTTGTCGGGTCTGGTATCGGCGGGATGGCCGCCGCCATCCGAGCTCACGAGTTGGGAGCCACCGTCAGCCTTGTCGAGAAGGCCTCTCACCTCGGCGGCGCAACAGCGTGGTCGGGTGGACAGGTCTGGGTCGGCGCCAACCATGTCGCGACGAACGCAGGCCTGGACGATTCGCTCGAAGACACTCTCACGTACGTCGAGGCCATCGCCGGTGACCATCCCGAACTCTTCGACCCCGACATGGCTCGGGAATGGATCGAGGGAGCAGTCGTGGCCGCCCGCTGGTACGAGGAGATCGGGGCAATTCAGTGGCGGATGATTCCTGACTACGAGGATTACTACTACCCAGAGGCACCGGGGTCCCGAGCCACCGGCCGTTATCTTACCGGGCAGTCATTCGCTGGGTCGTCGCTCGGCGACAACCGAAAGCTGATTCTAGACGCTCCTGGCTGGCCCATCGGAATCACCTACGAAGAGATGTTCGAATGGGGTGGCGTTGCAGCCCGCGACCGCTGGGATGCCGATGTGATGGCAGAGCGGCGACGTGACGACATCGCCACCTTCGGCCAGGGCATCGCGAGTTGGTTTGCGAAGGCCGTCCTCGACCGCGGCATCGACCTCTACACCGACCAGCCTGTCAGTTCGCTCCTGGTGGACGACGACCGAGTCGTTGGAATCCGTTCCGCGACTCCGACGGGAACGCTCGAACTCTCCGGCACCGTCATCCTCGCCACCGGAGCGCACGACTGGTCCCCTGAACTCGCCGACACGTACATCGGTGTGCCCTCCGACGACAGCGGTAGCCTCGCTCCCCCATCAGTCGCCGGTGACGGGATCGCTCTCGGCACATCGGTCGGGGCTGCCACGGCGTCGGTTCCCGGCACTGCGGCACCGATCACCCCTGGGTTCCTGCTGCCTGACCCCCAGTTCGAAGGTGATTCTGGATTCCGCGGGTGCTACGAGCACTGCATGCCCCACACCATCCTCGTGAATCGTGCTGGTAAGAGATTTTGTGACGACTCGTTCCACCCTGCAGTCATTGCGGGAGTCATGGCCGCCGATGAGACCGGTTCGCTCCCGAATCTTCCCTTTTACATGGTCTGGGACGATTGGCACCACTCACGCTACGGGCTCGGCATCACTGGACCCGGTGAGCCCTACGTCGAAGGACTGGTCACCTCGGCACCTGACCTCGGTGGACTCGCCGAGACGTTGGGCGTTGACCCCGCCGGACTCGTAGCCACGGTCGAACACTTCAACACGCATGCCGAGCAGGGTGAGGATCCAGACTTTGGCCGGGGCTCTAATGCCTCAGTGCGTACCTTTCGAGGTGACCGCGATCATCAACCCAACCCCAATGTCGGCCCGATCACCGAACCGCCGTTCCACGGGATGCGAATGCGCCTACTCAACACCGGTATCGCAGCCGGCGGACTCGTTGCCGGCCGTGCCGGCCGGGCGCTTCGCCCCGACGGCTCAGCGATAGAGGGCCTCTATGCGGTGGGCGAGTGCGTCACCAGAACCACTGGAGGTGGTGCCGGGTACAACAGTGGCTACTCGCTGTGCCGCGCCATGACCTACGGCTATCTCTCGGCCACGGCAATCATGGGTCAGGCGTCAGACTGAAAGCCGAAGTACTTCACCGAGTCACTATTGGTCCTCTGGAACCGTTCGGCCTCGGGCACCCCTGCGAACATCGCGGCGAGATACTCCATTGACTTCGACCACGTCGACTCGGAATGCGGATAGTCGTTGCCTCAGATCAGGTGTGCCTTGTGGAGCTAAGACTTAGGCATGCCCGACGTGTACATGTCAGGTGGTTCAACGATATGGAAGTCACCGGGAATCACTAGGGAACTTGTCATTGATCAGGCTCCAAAATGGTTGTTGTTGCGGACCTGTTCAGGGTGCGACGAGAACGCTCAGTCGTGAGCCCTACGTGAGCTGATCCGCGGTCCCTCGCCATGCCAGCGCACCGCCGTCGATAAGCCACACTGCTCCGTTCACGAACGATGCCTCGTCACTCGCCAAATAGCAGACGAGCTCTGCGATGTCGCCCGGCACACCGATTCGGTTCACCAGATGAGTCGCCATCTGCATGGACCGACGGCTTGAGTCGCCAGCGCTGGTAGCGCTGCTGACACCGTCGACCATCGGCGTGTCGACAGTCGCAGGGCAGTAGCAATTGGCCCGAATACCATAGGGCGCCAACGCCAACGCAAGATTGCGGGTGAGTTGTGAGATCCCTCCCTTACTGGTCCCGTACGCCAGCCCCGCGGGGTAGGCAGCAAAGCTCGCGGTCGAGCCGGCATTAATGATCGATGGAGCCCGGCTGCTCTCCTTCAGAAATGGCAACGCCGCCTTAGCGCAAACGAAGGGAGCCCGGAGATTCACCGCGAGGACCCGGTCGAACGTGTCGACCGACATGTCATCGAACATGTAGTCGGGAGTGATCATCGCCTCGTGGATTCCAGCGTTGTTGTGAAGCACATCGATACCACCGAATCGATCGGCAGCCTTTTGCATTAGCGCTTGCACGGCCGCGTCGTCAGTCAGGTCGGTCTCGACAAAATGAGCCTTTCCACCCGCCGCCTTGATCTCGGAGGCGACTGCTTCTCCCTCCGCCGCCAGCACGTCGGACAACACCACCCGAGCACCTCGACTGGCAGCAAGGCGCCCCGTCTCGGCGCCAATGCCTCGGGCCCCGCCCGTGATCACGAACGTGGCGCCTTCGATAGTCATTGTGGCATCCCCTGATCTTCGAGGGCGGAGGGGAAGTCTCCCCCCGCCAGCCAGTCGTCGAAGGAGGCCTTGCGCGCCACATCGACCAACTCCACACGAACACCGGTGGCGGGCAGCGTGTGATAGGTGAAGCCGAACGGTCCATCGACCGCGGGATTGTCGTAGGTGGCCTCCCAGACATAACCAGAGCGCGTCAACTGCTCGCTGTCGGCTGCCAGATCCTGACTCCAGTACCCCAGATGATGAATGCCACCCGCACTGTGAGGATCCCAGCTCGTGCCCGGGGTGGCCTCGATGATCTCGAAGTGCGGAGGCCCCGTGACGGAGTAGGTGAGGCGGAAGTCCGCTGCGACCACCCCGTTGGGTTGGCGAACGTCGAACGTGCGGCGCTGCACGGTCGCCCACGTGAGACCCATACTGCTCCCGAGTTCGTCGAGCGCCCGGTCGAAGTCTCTGACGACCAGGCCGAAATGGTAGAACCCCTCAAGCGGGACCAGCGGCTCATGCTTCATTGGCAACCCATCTCCCATCTGCACAGATCACGGTGCCAGTCACATAGGACGCCGCTTCGGATAACAAGAACTCCATGACCCCGGCCATCTCCGGATGGCTCGCCCATGGCCACACACTTCTTGTACTGAAAGATTGTGTCCTGGAATGCGGATAGCGCACCGAGCTACATTCCTGACAATAGTCCATAGGAATTCAAACACGAAAAGAAGCGAGACCAATCATGAGTGATGACCTGATCGTCGAACGACGAGGCGACGTACTGTGGCTCCGGCTCAATCGCCCCGAGCGCATGAATGCCTACGACCGCAAGACGGTCAATGAGATGATCGCTGCCCTCCAGGACAACATCGATGCCCGGGTCGGGGTCATCACCGGCACCGGCCGCGCCTTCTGCGCTGGTGGGTACCTCGCCAATCTGGCCGATCCCAACTTCTGGGAACTGCGAGCGATGTTCACGGGCAGCCTCCTTCTGTTCGACGCCATCCGAACCTCTCCCTTCCCTGTCATCGCCGCGGTCAACGGTGGTGCGTTCGGTGGCGGGAACGAACTGGTTGTCGCATGCGACCTGGCGATCGCGGCCGAAAGCGCGAAGTTTGGCCAGACCGGCGTGAAGGTCGGCAGCGCGCCCGTACTCGGCGGCACCAATCTCCTTGCCATCGGCATCGGTGAGAAGCGGGCCAAGGAAGTCTCGTTCCTCTGTCGCAAGTACACCGCCCAAGAGGCGATGGATCTGGGCTGGATCAACAAGGTGGTGCCTGACGATGAGCTGGAAGCCGAAGTCGAGGAGTGGTGCAAAGAGATCATCGCGATGAGCGCTCGCTATCTCGAGGTCGCGAAGACCAGTTCCAATGTCATGTACAATCTGATGCGCGACAACATGACGAACAGTCTCGGAGCGTTGGTGATGGCCATTGGTTCTCCCGACATGGTCGAAGGGGCCACCGCCTTCATGGAGAAGCGAAAGCCTAACTTCCCGGCGCGCGACGCGAAGTAGGCCGACACCGATGACCAACTACTACGAAGACTTCAATCCGACGTTCGGGTCGCGAACGGACTGGAGTTCGCCCCATGTCCTGCGCGAGCGTGCACGTTTGCATCCCGACCGGGTGTACTTGGATGTTCCCTGGGCGGGCGAGTCGTTCACCTATGCCGAGACCCTCGACCTCGCCGAACGGGTCGGATCAGGCATGCTCGAAGCTGGGGCCGAACCCGGCGACCGGGTATTGGTCATGCTGCCCAACTCGTCCGCGTACATCCTCGCTTGGCTGGGCTCGGCGGTGGCGGGGTTGGCCGAAGTGCCGATCAACTCCGCCTACCGTGGAACCTTCCTGGCCCACCAGATCGCGACCACCTCGCCGAGTATCGCCGTCGTCGCCCCAGAGTTCGTCGAGCGAATCGTGGCGGTCCCTGATGCGATCACGTCAATCCGTCACTTCTTCGTGACCGGCGACCCTGAGTCAGTGGCATCCGGCATCGCCGCGCTCGGAGCGGCCGG
>CAWKYX010000165.1:0-7917 GCA_963854265.1 Acidimicrobiia bacterium | reverse complement strand
CTTTGCAATAATCCTGACGACCTGTTCCATCCGGACTGCTGGATCTTCGATGTCTTTCGCTTCGGGATAAAACGTGGACAGTGCCGCCACGCCCGAGGTCAACATGCCCATGGGGTGAGCGTCGTAGTGGAACGCGTCGAACATGCGCTTGCGGAAGTTCTCGTGGATGAACGTGTGGGTGGTGATCCCATGGACCCAGCCATCAAGGGCATCTTGGGTCGGGAGTTCGCCATGAACGAGAAGGTAAGCAACCTCAAGGAATGTGGACTTCTCAGCAAGCTGTTCGATGGGGTAGCCGCGGTACTCGAGTACGCCGGCATCGCCATCGATGTAGGTGATGGCGCTGTTGGTGATTGCCGTCGTGGCAAGACCCTCATCTTTGAACCACACCCCCGGCATCAGTTTGGCCCAGTCGGTGGAAGCGATCCCGCCGTCTTCCATGGGGATATCGACGCTCTCGCCGGTGCGGTTGTCTGTGATGGTGATCGATTCAGGCACGGCCCGTCTCAACTCCTTGAAAAATCGGCGACTTCGGTTTGGTCTTGCACGTCGGCGACGTGGTTCTCGCTAGTGCGCTGGCGGGCGCTGCCGACTGTTAGATAATAGTGGGTCCGGGCGCTCTGGACCCACATGAGCGCCGGTACGTGACACTAAAGCGGCGTATTGTCGTGAATCCGCCGTCGTAGCCGCTCGCGTTTCGATCCCAGAGCCGCGAACGCGGCAGCGACTTCGCGGCGGGTCTCACTGGGATCGATCACCATGTCGACTGATCCGCGCTCGGCCGCGATGTAGGGGTTGAGGAGGCGATCTTCGTACTCCTTCTGGTGCTCGGCGCGCTCGGCCTCATCCGCACGCCGGTGCAGGATCTCGACCGCGCCCTTCGCCCCCATCACGGCAATCTCCGCTGAAGGCCAGGCCAGGGCTAAGTCATTTCCCATGTATTTGGAATCCATGACGATGTACGCGCCGCCGTAGCTCTTGCGGAGCGTGACATTGACTCGCGGCACGCTGGCGCGTGCGTAGGCGAATGCCAGCTGGGCGCCGTGCCGAATCATGCCTCGCCACTCGAGATCCTTGCCGGGCAAGAACCCCGCTGTGTCAACAAGCGTTAGCAACGGCAGATTGAAAGCATCACAAAAGGCGACGAAACGAGCGCCCTTTTGTGATGCAGGGATATCTAGGGTTCCTGCCAGGTTCTGGGGCTGGTTGGCGACGAGGCCGATGGGCTGGCCTCCGACGCTGGCGAGGGCGGTGACGAGATTGGGAGCCCAATCGGCCTGCAACTCCACGATGACGCCATCGTCGACGACCTCGCCGGCCACCTGGCGCACGTCGTAGCTGCCGGTCGCCGTGCTGGGCACGATCGCCCCTACGTCGGGCAATACGCGGTCGACGGGGTCACTTGTGTCGACCCTTGGCGCGAGGTCGTCGCTGTGTGATGGCAACAGACCCAAGAGATCACCAATGAAGGCGTCGGCCTCGTCCGCAGTCGAGACGATGATGGAAGCGACGCCGCTGGTGCGCCCATGCTGCGCGGCACCACCGAGTGTCTGATTGTCGATGGGAACACCGGTGTATTCCTGCACCATACGCGGACCGCTCACATACGCGTAGGACCCGGTGATCATGATCACAATGTCGGCAAGGCCCAACAACAATGCGGAGCCCGAGACAGCGGTGTGATGCACACAAAAAACAATGGGGACAACACCGGAGCATCGTGTGAGCTCTCGGGCAGCGGTACCCCAGCTGTGCAGCGCCTCGACGCCCACGCTCGGCGGGACGCCTGTCGAGTTGAAATGACAGACCAGCGGCACCCTGTTCTCACGGGCAATATGGGCGGCGATGGCCAGCTTCGTTCCGTCGTCAACCTCCAACGGTGTGGGTTCGTTGGTGGCCCCGATGTGGACGATGACGCAGGGATGCCCGTCGAGTTCGGAGACAACCACAGCGGTGTTGCCCGGGCGCTGGGCTTGGATTGCGACGGGAATCAACGCGGCTCCGATGGGCAGGTGTGCCAGGGGCCGATCTTAGGTCAGCCTCCTTGGACATTCACGGACAGTCTGACCTCACCGAACGCGAATTCGATACGAACCGCGTGGGTTTAGGTGGAAGACCTTTAGATAGTTGGGTGGATGCCGTCCTGGTCAGTGGCGTGGGTCTTGACGACGTCGAAGAGCACCTTGCGGACCGCGCGGTTGGTTGCCGACAACGGAACCCGGCGGTTCGAGACCAGGCCGACCTGGCGTGGTGTCAGGTTGCGAACCGGGACCCGTTTCCAGGCTGCAGTCGTGACTGTGGCAGTAGCCGGGAGTACTGCGGCCCCGAAACCGTCTGCAGCGAGCGATGCGAGCAGCCGCATACCGTCGACCTCTGCCTTCGGCGTCAGTTCCACCCCGTACTCGCGCAGATCCGCATCGAGGGCGTCTCGAAATGCCACGCCCGGGGGATTGAGGAGCAGAGGGTACTTCGCGAGGTCTTGCGGCTCGACAACGTCGTATGCGGCCAGCGGGTGATCGAGGGGGGCAACCAGGATTGGTTCCTCGACAAAGAGTGGCTCCACCTCGATATCGGGATGGTCGACCGGCAAGTTGACGATGGCTGCATCGAGCGAGCCGGAGACGACCATGGGAAGCAGGCTGGTCGTGGTCGCATCAACGATCTGGACGCGGATCCGCGGGTGTCTCGCGGCCACCGCATCGAGCAAGCGAGGGAGGAGCCACCGCCCCGTAGTGCCGATTATGCCGGCCCGGACGACTCCGGCGACTTCGTCTCGCAAGGCGGTGACGTCGAGGAGAATTGCCTCGAGTTCGGCCTGTACTCGGCGTGCCCTCGCCACTACGACATGGCCTTCCTCGGTCAGGATGCCGGTCGAGCGGTCGATGAGCGACACGCCAAGGTCTCGTTCGATCCGAGCGATGTGCGTCGAGACGTTGCTCTGCACGGTATGAAGGGCCTTGGCGGCTGCGGAGAACGTGCCGTGATCAACGACCGCGACCAGTGCGTTGAGTTGGCGTATGTCCATGGTCGGTGGCCTCCGTTGCCAAGTGGGACGGGTGTGGGATCAGCTCCGGACTTGGGGTTCGGAGGCAGTCAACGCTGTGCTTGTCAAGAACGTGCTTCTCAGCAGGGTGCCGCTTAACAGGGTGCTCGTCGTGCGTTTGTCGAAAGTCCGTCGAAAGTCTGCCGATCGATTCGAGAAACAGCCTACCCGACCTGTGATCTGTTTACGAGATAGCTGTATCAACGTAAACTGTTGGACTTCCACCGACGAAATGGCGATAATGGGTCCATCAGCGAGATGCAGTTCCAACCCCCCGGAACTCCTCGCTGTACAACTCGGAGAATGGACCCCCTCCTCGTTCTCCGAGAAATGAGAGAGAGACCGGTTGCCTCCCAACTGGTCTCTTTTCTCGCTTTAGCGAGCCCGCCGCTCGTGTAGCGACACCGCTGTTCATGCCTAGTCCACCCTCGTTATGGCTCGTGCTGGTTGGGGCCCACACACGACGATGCCGCCACGCGACGATGCCACCACGGAAGATCGTGATGGCATCGTCGAACCCTTGGGGCAGCGTGGCGAGAGTGTCCTCAGCCACCAGTCTTCTTGCGAATCACGTTCAGCGCTGAGCCGGCCTTGAACCACTCGATCTGTTCGGGCGAGAACGTGTGGTCGGTGTTGAACGACCATGTGTCGCCCCCAGGTGGTGTGACCTCGACTTGGACCTGCTGATCGGGAGCGAGCGAACCAAGGTTGCGCAGGGCGATTCGGTCGTCCTCACCGATGCGGTCGTAGTCGGCCGGATCGGCGAATGTCAGCGGGATCATGCCCTGCTTCTTCAGGTTCGTCTCGTGGATCCGGGCGAAGCTGCGGGCAATCGCCACGAGCCCCAGGCGGAATCGAGGCTCCATCGCCGCATGTTCGCGGCTGGAACCTTCGCCCATGTTCTCGTCGCCGATGACCACCCAAGCCTGGCCGGCTTCGTGATAGGCCTTGGCCATGTCGGGGAACGTCATGGTCTCGCCCGTTAACTGGTTCTTGCCGTAGCCGACGTCGTAGCCGTTGTAGGCATTGACCGCTCCCAGGTAGAGGTTGCCTGAGATGTTCTCGAGATGCCCTCGATACTTGAGCCAGGGGCCGGCCATCGAGATGTGGTCGGTTGTGAATTTCCCCTGTGCCTTGACCAGAACGGGCAAATCCTCGTAGTCGCCTCCGTCCCAACCGACAAACGGGGTGAGTACCTGCAGTCGGTCCGAGGTCGGCGACACCTGCACCGTGACCGCTGAGGTGTCAGCGGGAGGCGCCAGGAAGGTGTCCTCGCCGGGGTCGAAGCCCTCGGGTGGGAGCTCGATACCGATGGGCTCAGACAGCTGCACTGCTTCGCCGTCGGCGTTGGTGATGGTGCCGCTGATCGGATCGAAATCAACGGTCCCTGCGAGGGCAAGGGCGATCACCGTCTCGGGCGATGTGACGAATGCGAGCGTCGCGGCATCACCATCGTTGCGCTTCGGGAAGTTTCGGTTGTAGGACGTGACGATGACGTTGGGCACGCCGGCGACGTGGCCGGCTTCTTCGGAACGGTCCCACTGACCAATACACGGGCCACACGCGTTGGCGAGCACGGTTGCGCCGAGTGCTTCGAAATCCGCCAGGAGGCCGTCTCGGGTGATTGTGGCTCGGACTTGTTCGGACCCCGGGGTCACCATCAGCTTGACCTTCGACGTGAGCCCTTTGGCTGCCGCTTCGCGGGCGATGCTTGCAGCACGGGTGATGTCTTCATAGGAGGAGTTTGTGCAGCTGCCGATGAGGGCTGCGCTGATCTCAAGTGGCCAGCCATTGGCCTTTGCCTCGGGGCCAAGGTCCTTGACCTCGCGGGCGAGATCAGGTGTATGTGGCCCATTGATGTGGGGTGTGAGCTCGTCGAGGTTGATCTCGATGACCTGGTCGAAGTAGGCGCCGGGGTTGGCAAGCACCTCGTCATCGGCCCGGAGGTGGTGGGCGACGGCATCGGCGGCATCAGCTACGGCCTCGCGGCCGGTGCTCTTGAGGTAGCGCCCAACTGCGTCGTCGTAAGCGAAGACCGAGGTCGTGGCACCGATCTCTGCTCCCATGTTGCAGATCGTGGCCTTACCGGTGCAGCTAAGGCTGTTTGCGCCCTCGCCGAAGTACTCGACGATCGCTCCGGTGCCGCCCTTGACGGTGAGGATCTCGGCGACCTTCAAGATGATGTCTTTCGGCGCCGTCCATCCGCTGAGCGAGCCCGTCAGATGAATGCCGATGAGCTCGGGCCAGCGAACGTTCCAGGGGAAGCCGGTCATGACGTCGACGGCATCAGCGCCACCGACGCCGATGGCGATCATGCCGATCCCTCCACCGTTGGGCGTATGGCTGTCGGTGCCGATGATCATGGCGCCTGGAAATGCGTACTGCTCGAGGACGACCTGGTGAATGATGCCGCTGCCCGGTTTCCAGAACCCGCCGCCGTATTTGGCGCTGACGGATTCGAGGAAGTCGTAGACCTCTTCGTTGGTGTTGATCGCCGCCAAGAGATCCTTCTTGCCGTCTTCACGAGCCTGGATGAGGTGATCGCAGTGGGTCGTAGTCGGGACCTGCACCTCGTCGAGGCCGGCAGTCATGAACTGGAGCCATGCCATTTGGGCTGTGGCGTCTTGCATGGCCACGCGGTCGGGCCGCAGGTCGACGTAGGAGCCTCCTCGCTCGAGCTCTTGGTCGGGGCGGTCGAGGTGATTGATCAGGATCTTCTCGGCGAGTGTGAGCGCGCGACCGAATCGCTCACGTGCGGCTCCGAGGCGTTCATCGAGGGTGCCGTACACGCCTTGAATGAGTTCGATGGGGGTTTCGGCGTACACGGCCATTGCCTGCTCCTGGGGGGACTGGTGTGGGCGGGTTTGAGGAAGTGCTGAGACTCAGTCCGTGTTTAGCGCACGGTGGGTCACAACCCAACGATGGACACCCGTTTCAAGATAGATATCTCCGCGGGGTATTCCCTTGTTAGGTACAAGTATGATACAAGTTGAGCCATGGCAGCGCAACCAGCACCCAAGCGGTCGATCCGCTACCGCGAGATCGCAGACACCCTTCGGGACCGCATTGAGTCCGGCGTGTTCGGTGCGGGCCAGGTGTTGCCGAGTGAAGCGGCACTTTCGCGTGAGTTCAGCGCCAGCCGGGTCACGATCCGCAAGGCACTGGAGCTCTTGCGCGACGACGACCTGATCTCGTCGCGACAAGGCGCCGGCTGGTTCGTGGCCGTGGACCCCTTGCGCCAATCACTTGGCCGTCTGGGCACCATCGAAGCGCAGCTCAATGCTTCGAAGCGGACCTCAGAGCGCGATATCTACGGCTTCGGCTTTACCGATGCGCCGGAATGGGTCGCAGACATCTTGGGGTCTGCCTCGGTGCTCGAGGTTCGGCGCCGGAATCTCGCCGACGGGCAGCCTTTCGCACGTGTCACCGTGTGGGTGCCTCATGAGGTGGGGCAGCACCTGTCGAGGGCGCAGGTCGAGGCCTCCCCGTTCTATGAGGTTCTGGGGGCGGAGTTGGGCGGGGCAACGCAGACAATCGGTGCGGCGATTATCTCCGAGGGTGATGCTGGATTGTTGGACGTCCCTGCCGGATCCCCAGTGCTCGTGTGTACCCGAGTCACCGCAGATGTTGAGGGCCTCCCGGTCCTGGTCAGCGAGCACGTCTTTCCAGCGCATCTCACTGAGTTCGTGGTGGACCTACCCCATGTCGCTGGTTCGATGGCCGCCAGCGGACTCCGCCTCGTCGAGGGTGCCTAGCAACACGGCCCCGATCACAATCGCGCGCTGGTGCCAGGCACCGCCGCGCGATGGGCAAGGTTGGTGCGACGGCCGAAGTGGGGTCTAGACGTCGGGCCAGCGGCGCTTTTTGCGCCGGGCGTTGGGGCGTTGATCGCCTAGCGACCACTGGCGCCGCCAGCTCGATGCGCCAGGGCCATAGAGGCCGGGCGTCTCTCCCGCGTGGGCGCGTTGGCGAGCCTGCCACCAGTCCGTTGTGGCCTCGTCGGCCAGCTCGGAGACGGCTTGTTCGATTCGGGTCGCGAATCGGCGCGAGGACTCGCCATCTGAGGGCCAGAGCGGGCTGCCGAAGGTGACCTTGGTGCGGCTGGCTGCCGGCCGCGATTTCCCCTTGCGGAGAATTCGTCCCGTCCCGAGCAGATGTACCGGCACGACGGGCACACCACAACGGATTGCCAGGTAGGAGGCGCCCCCGCGAAACGGCTGTCCCCATCCATCGGGTGAACGACCGCCCTCGGGGAAGATCATGAAGCTGTGCCCGTCGTCGATGAGATCAGCGGCCAAGTCCGAGGACTTTCGCGCCACCTTGGAGCGTTCGATTGGGATGGCCCCAATCACCAGAGCCGAGACCGCCGAGGTGAGCCGGGTCCCAAAGAAATAGTCGGCTGCCGCTCCCACAACGAGTTCGCGACGCCACGGTAAAGGGATGGAAGTCACCAGAAGGGGGGTGTCGACGTGGCTGTGGTGGTTCGCCACAAATATCACGGGCTGGTCGCGGAGATCCTCGAGGCGGTCTTGGCCGACACGAGTTGGTCTTGCGAGATAGGAGATGGCTGGGCGCACCACCGTCTCGACCATGGCCGCTCGAGCTGCCTTGGCCGGCGCACTGCGTGCCCAACTGGTCTCGAAGTCTGTGCCGGTTTTCCCGATGCGGGCCGGGGGTTCGACGCCGTTGGGTACGCGGGGAGCGCGCAAGGGGAACTCGCTCTTGCGCACGATCGACCATGCCCGGACGCGCTGCGGTGCACCACCGACGGCGCGCGCCACCCGACGGGTCTTGCGGCGAATCGTCTTGCGTGAGTCAGCCATGGTGACATTCCGGCCTCAGCAGTCGTTCCTGCATTTCTGACGGCTCAGCGC
>CAWKYX010000164.1:0-7925 GCA_963854265.1 Acidimicrobiia bacterium | reverse complement strand
AAAGATCGTGAAGACGGTCAAGACAAAGCCCGCAGCAAGCTGCATGGTGAGCGCCGTCCCGACGTAGCGGGCATCGGTCACCTCGGTCACGATCGTGGAGAACTGGGCACTGTCGGCGACGACCCAGAACCCCCACACCACACCGACGCCCACGACGATTGGCCATGGCGCGTCTATCAAGAACCCCATGACGACCGCCACCGAGGCGGACCAGCGCATGGCAAGCGCTGCGGCTTCCGGACGCGTCCGGCGATCGCTGACCAGGCCTGCGTACACCGATCCGGCAGCTCCGGCGGCGATCACAACGAAGGCGGCGAAGCTCGCGCCGCGGCGCGAGACAAAGGCATCGCCATAGAAGGCGGCGATCCACGCCCACATCGCGTACAGCTCCCACATGTGCCCGAAGTAACCGAGGCTGGCGAGGCGGAAATCTCGATTCGCGGCGATCGCCCTGAGTTGCGAACGATCGAAGCTCGCCGCTGTGGCAGCGTGGGGTCCATCGCTACCGAGACGTTCGGCGATTATCCCACCGGTCAGCGCCATCGCAGAGACCAACAACAAGGTGGGTTTCCAATCGAAGCCGCCCGCTGGGTTAATGGCGTGGGGGAGCGCTGACCCCAAGGTCAGGGCGCCGATCATGACGCCGAGCGCCAATCCGCGACCAGTGCGGTACCAAGTCGACATGGCTTTGAGCGCCGGTGGATAGACGCCCGCAAGGAAGGCGCCGGTCAGAAGCCGGGCAACGATCGCGATGGCGAAGGAGTCGCCGAGGACCACCAATGCATTCGAAGCTGCCGCGCCGATTGCCCCCACGAGGATCAGTCGGCGAGGTGAGACGCGGTCGGCGAGGTTGGTCACCGAGGTGAACACGGCCCCGCCGACGAAATCTAACTGCACCACTATCGTCAGCCAACTGGCCGCCTGGCGCGACAGGTTCCAACGCTAGCGAAGCTCACCCAGCACAGCGGCAGTCGCGAACCAAGGCGACATCGCAAGAACCAGAGCGATTGCCAGAATCGCCAATTGGCGTTGGCGTTCCGCCATTCGGTTCGTCACGTGCGGGGAACCTCCATGTCAACCCTGCAATTCCCGCCTGGCGCAAGTTCGTCCAGTTTGGCCGCGAGCGGGTGACGGTTGGTGCCAGGCACCGGGCGTTACAGGTTGGGGGCGCTTGAGCGGCGGGTAAGTACGCTGGCCGGACTCATCCAGGAGGTGTTGGTGTCGGATCGCATCGCAGTGCACATTGAGGACGGCGTGGCCGACGTTCGGCTTAGCCGACCCGACAAGATGAACGCGCTGGACACGGCGATGTTTGATGCCTTGGTCGAAACGGCCGACTCGCTTAAGACAGAGCCCGGCGTTCGGGCCGTCGTGTTGTCCGGTGAAGGCAAAGCGTTCTGTGCTGGGCTCGACCTCGGTTCCTTCCAGAAAATGGCAGGCGACAAGCCGTCGGCCTCGAGCGACGCCGACACGATTGGGGCCAGGCCCGGCGACCGCATTACCCACCATGGACAACAAGCCTGTTACGGCTGGACCGAGTTACCGGTTCCGGTGATCGCTGCCATAACGGGTGTTGCGCTAGGCGGTGGTATCCAGCTCGCGCTGGCGGCCGACATTCGCATCATTGCCCCTGACGCCCGAATGTCAGTGCTCGAAATTCGGTGGGGGCTCAGTCCCGATATGACCGGGACACAACGGTTGGTAGAAATCGTCGGTCTCGACGTGGCCAAAGAGCTGACCTTCACGGGCCGTATGGTCGAGGGCCCAGAAGCAGTACAGCTTGGTCTGGCCACCAAGGTCGCCGAAGACCCATACCGGACCGCCATGGACATGGCGGCCGAGATCGCCGGCAAGTCACCTCATGCGGTCCGTGCCGCAAAGCGGCTCCTGCAGAGCGCCGGCCGAGTTTCTGAAGCGGAGGGTTTCGCAATGGAACGCGCAGAGATCGGTGCTCTTATCGCCAGCCCCAACCAGGTCGAAGCAGTCCAGGCGTTCTTCGACAAACGCGCGCCCGACTTCGTCGACCCAGTCGACTAGTCGCCCGACAGACTGACTGTCAGCGCGACATGGTGCGCGCCAGCTAGTTCATGCGACCGGAATTGGTCAGTCGCTGCTGGCTCGCTCCAAGAATCGGTCGCGGTCCACGATGACTCGGATCACCTGACCGGTCGCGATTTCGCCGCGAGCGTCAGCAGCGCGGACCTCGAATGTCAGCCGGCGTCCCTCGACTCGCGAGAGTTCTGCCTCGACGTGGACCGATGCTCCGACGGGGGTGGCTCGGACATGGTCTAGTCGAACGCGCATTCCCACAGCGGACTCTGTCTCTGCGAGGGCGGCGGCGATCGAATCCACCGTTGCTTGTTCGCACCATGCCAGGACCTGTGGCGTGGCGAGAACTGCCACGTCGCCTGACCCCATTGCGATTGCCGTGTGGGATTCTTTGACGACGTGCTCGGCGGTGGCACGCAACCCAGCTTCGAGAGTCACGCCGGTACCATACGAGGACTGTGTGGCACCTTGACGGATGGGCTCATCCGCCGATGGGATATCTCACAGCTGTGGTCGGACCCGAAGGAACCATATGATCGAACGTGACTTGATCGAGGAGACACTGGCTGCTGCGCTCAGCACCGGTGGTGAGTTCGCAGAGATTTTTGCCGAGGACAAGCGGTCATCCTCCGCTCTTCTCGACGATGGCAAGGTCGAAGAGCTTTCGTCGGGCCGAGACCGCGGTGCCGGCATTCGTGTTGTTGTTGGCGAGACGACCGGTTTCGCCCACACTGCCGATCTCTCTGCCGATGGCCTCCGCCACGCAGCCCTGGCCGCGGCCAGTGCAGCGCGCAGCACGGGTGAAGGCACAGTCGTTGCAGCGCTGACTGAGCAACATGCGCCCGCTCCTAACGCCGTCACGATTCTGCCCGAGACGATTGCCAAGGGCACCAAGGTCGAGTTGCTCAACCGGGCCGACGAGGTCGCCCGCAGCGAGGGCAGCTCGATCACCCAGGTCTCAGCTCGCTACTTCGACAATCGGCGACGCATCCTGGTCGCCAACAGCGATGGTGTCCTCGCCTCCGACGATCAAGTCAAGACGTTGTTCTCGGTCTCGTGCGTGGCTCAGGGCGACACGGGGATGCAAACGGGTCGCGAGAGTGTCGGGCGTCCGGTCGGTTTCGAGCTGTTCGACGAGGTTGACATCGAAGAGTTGGCCCGTCGAGCCGCACAGCGCGCCATCACCAAGCTCAGAGCCCGCCCGGCACCCAGCGGTGCCATGCCCGTCGTCATCGGCAAAGGCGGCGGTGGTGTGCTGTTCCACGAAGCATGCGGTCATGGCCTCGAGGCCGATCTTGTCGCTAAACAAGCCTCGGTTTTCGGCGGCCGCATTGGCGAGCAGGTGGCAACTCCGCTGGTCACGCTCATCGACGACGGCACCATGGCCCGAGAATGGGGCGCGTTCGCAATCGACGACGAGGGCCGCCCAGCGCAGAGCAACGTGCTCATCAAGGACGGTGAGCTCGTCGATTACATGTGGGACGGTCTCCGAGCCCGCAAAGAGGGCCGGCAGAGCTCGGGCAACGGTCGTCGCCAGAACTATGCGTCGCTCCCCATGGTCCGGATGACCAACACCTACATCGCCAATGGCGACACCGACCCGGCCGACATTCTCGCCGATACCGAATCAGGCGTTTTTGTTGCGCAACTCGGTGGCGGTCAGGTCAACACCGCGACGGGCGACTTCGTCTTCGGCATGACCGAGGCCTATCTCATCGAGAACGGCGAGGTCACCGAGCCGATCCGCGAAGGCAACCTCATTGGCAATGGCCCTGAGGTGCTTACTCGCATCGATGCCCTGGGCAACGACTTCGAGATGGGCTCCCCGGGCACGTGTGGCAAAGACGGCCAGGGCGTGCCGGTGGGCGATGGAACGCCGACGTTGCGAGTGACCAGCCTCACGGTCGGCGGCACGGCCTCCTGACGTGGTCAACGGACCGATTTCGTGCACGCCCAAGCTTGCTTGCACCTCTTCGGCGACGAGGGCCGGGACCCGCGTGACCTGGCCACAGCGGGCTGAGACCCGACACATGAAGCGACCACTAAACCGACGAATGAAGACACAGGCATGAACACAGACGAGTTGCTCGAGATCGGTGAGCGGATCATTGGATGGGCTCGCGATGGTGAGCAGGTAGAGGCCGTCGTCGTTCATGAGCTCGAGACCGAGATTCGGGTCTACGAGGGCGAGATCGAGTCGTTCACCTCGGCTGAATCGCAGGGTGTCGGTATTCGAGTCATTGGTGACAACCGCCAAGGCATCGCCTATGCGGGCACCCTCGACGCCGATGTTCTGGGCGAGACGCTTGACGAGGCTCGGGACAACGCGGTCTACGGAAGCCCGGATGAGTACTTTGGTTTGGCCGAACCCGACGGCGTCGCCATCCCCGAGATGGATCTCTACGACGACGGGATCGAGGATTTCCCGACCGCAGACAAGATCGCGATGGCCATCGAACTCGAGCGGGCGGTCACTGCCGGCGATGCCAGAATCATTGGCGTCGAATCGGCAGACTACGTCGATGCGATATCGGCGGGTGCGGTCATTTCGACCACGGGTATTCGTCACGCCGGCCGTGACAGTGGATGCTACGTGGCTGCGTATTCTTTGGCGTCCGAAGGCGACGAAACCCAGACCGGCTTCGGCTATTCGGTGGCTCGGGCCCCTCAGGGCATCGATGTCGACCGCGCCTCGTCGGATGCCGTAGAGCGTGCGACGCGTCTGCTGGGCGCTGTCAAAGCGCCGTCAGAGCGCATCACCGTGGTCCTCGACCCGTATGTCACGGCCCAGTTCTTGGGCATCATCGCCGGCACCCTGAGCGCTGAGTCGGTGTTGAAGGGTCGTTCGTTGTTCGCCGAACGGCTGGGCGAGAGCGTCGGCGCCTCGTGTCTGACACTTATTGACGATCCCACTGACCCCGATGCCTTCACGGCGACCGACACCGATGGTGAGGGACTCGCGAGCCGGCGCAACGTGTTGATCGAGGGTGGTGACCTCAACATGTTCTTGCACAACAGCTACACAGGTCGCCGTCTCGACACTGCATCCACTGCTTCGGCAGTTCGGAGCTACAACTCCACGCCGGGTGTGGGTGCACATGCGCTCAGCCTCGTTCCGGGTAACCGCTCCCAGGCAGAGCTCATTGCGTCGGTGGGCAATGGTGTGCTGATCCAGGGTGTGGCGGGTCTGCACTCGGGTGTCAACGGCGTGAGTGGCGACTTTTCCACCGGTGCCGAGGGTTTGCGCATCCGCAACGGCGAGTTGGCCGAGCCGATCCGTGAGGTGACGATTGCCTCAACGCTGCAACGCATGCTGCAAGATGTTCAGGAGGTTGGCGCCGATGTCGAGCGCCTGCCTATGAACGCCAGCGGGGTCTCGCTGGTGGTCGCCGACATCACGATGTCTGGCGAGTAGGTGGCTGGGGTCCCCGTTGGCGGTGCATCCTCGGCACCGCCTCGACAGACACCGTCGGCACCCACCGAGACAGGCGATCTCGAGGCCACAAGCGAACGTATCCTGGCCGCGGCGCGGGTTGGCGAACAGCTTGAGGTCATGGTCGGTCGCGGCACCAGTACCTCGATTCGTGCCTACGACGGAGAGATCGAAGCCTTGACCGTGGCCGACAGCGCCGGGATCGGCGTGCGGGTCATTGTCGACGGTCGTCTGGGCTTCGCATCAGCGGGCTCGCTTGAAGCTGACATCATCGACGAGGTGCTGGCCGAGGCTCGGGACAACGTTGGTTTCGCCGAGCCTGACGATCACGTTGCGCTCGCTCAGCCCGATGGGGTCGAGCCGACTTCCCAAGACCTGTGGGACAACGGCGTGTCCACGCTTGCGATCGACGACAAGGTGGCGATGGCCATCGAACTCGAACGCCTGGTTCGTGCGGGTGACCCTCGGATCACTGGCGTCAGAAGCGCTGCTTATGGCGACCGCTCGTCAACGTCGCTACTCGCGACGACAACTGGTATCCGAGCCTCGAGCCGTTCGACCGCAGCGTCGCTGGGAGTCTTGGCTTTGGCCAAAGACGGCGACGAGACCCAAAGCGGTGGCGGCTCAGATGTCGCCCGTGGACCCGGGCGACTCGACATCGAAGCAGCGGCCGCCGATGCCGTCAGTCGCGCCACAGCGTTGCTGGGCGCCGTGCAGCCGCCATCTCGCAAGATCACCTTGGTACTCGAACCAAGACTGGCCGTCGCTCTGCTGGGCATCATTGGCGGGATGCTTTCTGGAGAACGGGTCCACAAAGGGCGGACGCCATTTGCCGACCGGGTCGGAGATCGTATTGCGATCGCCGAATTCACCATGATCGACGACCCCAACAACCGTGAGTCATTCGGCGCCCGCGTGTACGACGGCGAAGGCCTCGCTGTGCGACGCAACGAACTTGTTGTCGACGGCGTATTGCAAGGCTTCCTACATCACACTCCGTCGGCGTCTCGCGCCGGCACAGCCTCGACGGCCTCGGCCGTTCGCGGGATTCGATCCACTCCAGGAGTCGGGTGGCATGCCCTGTCGGTGGCGCCTGGCGACCTGACGATGGAAGCATTGGTGGCCAGCGTCGATGATGGGCTCCTGGTGCATTCGATGACCGGCTTGCACTCGGGGGTGAATGCGGTGAGCGGCGACTTCTCAGCCGGCGCTGACGGCATCGTTATCCGCAACGGTGCATTGGCCGAGCCGATTCGTGAGGTCACCATTGCCTCCACGCTCCCGAAACTGCTGCAGGACATCGTGGGCATCGGCTCCGATGTCGAACATCGGCCCGGCGGAATCACCTGTCCGGCGCTGAGCATCGCCAACGTGTCGATGAGCGGCAGCTAGAACTCCGTTCATATGGACACGCTGCATGCCATCGTCTTGGGGATTGTGCAGGGGCTCACGGAGTTCTTGCCAGTGTCGTCCAGCGGACACCTCCAGATCGTGCCGTGGATCTTTGACTGGAACGACTTCGACGGCAATCAAGATCTTGAGACCGCTTTTGATGTGGCGGTTCACATCGGGACCCTGGTCGGAGCGGTGGCCTATCTGTGGCGAGACGTGGTGCGGCTATCGGTGGCTGGCGCCAAGATGGCGTTCACCCGCGACGCCACCAGGGATGGCCGCATGGCCTGGATGCTGGTGGCCACCATGATCCCCGCAGGCCTGGTGGGCGTGCTGTTGTCAGGCGTTCGTGATGCGCTGGACGACGACATTTGGCTTACGGCGACCACACTGATCATCTTCGGCCTGTTGTTGTTCTACGCCGATCGGCTCGGCGGGGATCGCAAGTTCGAGACCTTTGGTTGGCGTGATGCCGCCATCGTGGGTTTGGCGCAGGCTTGTGCCCTGCAACCGGGGGTGTCGCGGTCGGGTGTCACGGTGACCGCGGCACGTTGGGTCGGTTTCGAACGATCGGATGCGGCTCGGCTCGTCTTTTTGATGAGCGTCCCGGTCATTGCCGCTGCCGGGCTGTATTCCTTTGTCGATATCGGCGGGGTGGGCGGCATCCCAAGCGACTTCCGCACCGCGTTCTTGATTGGCATGATCTCGTCGGCAGTGACGGGCTGGGTTGCGGTCTGGGGTCTGTTGGCCTTTGTCCGCAGCCGCGACTTCTCTCCGTTCGTCGCCTACCGCGCGATGCTCGGCATTTCGTTGTTTGTGGTTCTGGCCGCGGGCTGGCGCTAGCCCGGACACGAACTAGCCAGCGGTGACGGCCAACGTGGCGGTGCCCGAGGACAAGGCCGCGCTGGCTGTCGGGAGATCTGCACGGTTGATGGCCACCACCACTTGCTGGTCAGTGATGTCGCTGACCGTGCCTGGGATGAGTTGTGGTTCTAGTCCGTTGAACGGATCCGCGTTGACCACCAGCAACACCTGCGCTCCCGGATGGACG
>CAWKYX010000163.1:0-7950 GCA_963854265.1 Acidimicrobiia bacterium | reverse complement strand
TCACTAACAGCCTTTCGGCTGCGCCGAAACGCCCCCCACACGCCATTTAGCTGCGCCGAAACGCCCCCCCTACACGCCATTTGGCTGGGCCGAAACGCTCCCCCGACACGCCATTTGGCTGGGCCGAAACGCTCCCCCGACACGCCGTTTGGCTGGGCCGAAACGCTCCGCCTGGACACGCTATGACCACCGATACTCACATTCACTCGCTAACCGCCAGGCGTTAGCGGCGCCGAAGAGCTTTACTGGGGGGACCTATGGCCATCAATGTGATCGGACTGGACGCGGACGACACGCTTTGGGAGTCCGAGGCGTACTTCGTCGACGTCCAGGGGCGATTTCGAGAACTGCTCGCGGCCTATGACAGCGGCGACGATGTGCAGAAACATCTCTTTGCGGTCGAGCGCCGGAACCTCGAATTCTTCGGCTACGGCGTTAAGTCGTTCACTTTGTCCATGATCGAGACCGCGATACAGCTCACCGGTAAGCAGGTCAGCGGGGATGATGTCGCCACGATTGTTGGCTGGGGCAAAGAAATGATGCGGCACCCGGTCCGACTGCTCGATGGGGTCGCCGAAGCCGTCGCCGCCTTGGCAACGGAGTTCCGGGTCCTGATCATCACCAAAGGCGACCTCCTCCATCAAGAAGCCAAGATTGCGCAGTCAGGCCTTGGCGAGCTTGTTGAGGGCGTCGATGTCCTCACCGAAAAAGACGCTTCGACGTACGAACTCTTGCTGCGCCGGCGAGACATTCAGCCCACGACCTTCCTCATGGCAGGCAACAGCGTGAAGTCCGATGTATTGCCGGTGCTCGGCTTGGGCTCTCACGGGGTCCACATCCCCCATGGGGTGACCTGGGAGTTCGAGAACGATCACGACGGCGACCCGGACGTCCACGGGTATCACGTTGTCGATTCCCTCGCCGACGTGGCGGCGGTCGCCAGATCGATCGTCTAGTACCGGCATTCGCCGATTATCCGTGCAAATACCAGCACTCCACAGGGCGCTTGGGCCATGATCGAACCCGAGCCTCATTGATGCAGCGTTTCAAACCCTTGGGAACCGAATGGCGGACGCGGGCGTGTGTAGCCCGTGATGACCATGCAGCTGCCGTTTGCCCCAACTCGGGTAGCCGTGAGTACTGACACGTCCTTTGATGCCTTCTACCGTGCGGAATCCGACGGGCTCTACCGAGCCCTCACGGTTGCCCTCGGCAATGTCGACCTGGCCCGTGAGGCCACCGACGAAGGTTTTGTGCGGGCATATCAGCATTGGCGCAAAATCAGCCGATACGACAACCCGGCGGGCTGGGTCTACCGCGTGTCGCTCAACTGGGCACGCAGCCGACGCCGCAAGACTAAACGTGAGGTCATCACTGACGACATTCAGCAGGTCGCAGCCGGCATCTCCAGCGACCCCGCCCTGATCGATGCCGTCCAACAACTCCCCATCGAATTCCGATCCGTCGTCGTGCTTCGTTACCTGATGCAGTGGTCGACTGCCGAAGTTGCCGAAGCGCTCGGCGTGCCATCGGGGACGGTCAAGAGCCGACTGTCACGAGCGCTCGACCAGCTCCGAGACGCGTTGGGCGAGGAGGGCTGATGGAAGAACTCGAATCCCGGCTCAACGACAGCCTGGCTCGCAAGGCTGCCGGCCTTCCTCGCTATGACGAGAACCTCCCCCGCGCCACTCAACGCGGCCGCAACCGACGCTGGGCCGCCAGAGGGGCGGGTGCCTTCGGCGCACTGGCACTTCTGGGAGGCGGGATCGCCATCTTCTCCGCCAACACCAGACCCGAAGAGAGCAATATCGCAACTGAGGTCGATGGCGGCGGCGAAGAAATCCTCGCCCCAGCCCCCGAGACCACCCCCGAGCCAACGCCAACACCAGCCGACGAGCCCAACGTAGTCAGCGAGGGCGAGCCGCCTCCGACCCCCGACAACACTGTCGCCGAGGTCAACGGAGTCAGCCTGGTGGTGGCCACTGGCTGGGGGGTGGGTCTCGTCGGCGGCACCGGCGAACAGTACGCACCGATCGTGTGTTGTGATCCCGATGCCGAAGATGCCATGGATGCGCCGCCAACGCAGGTTCGCGACGATCTCCGAGGTGGATTGATCGCGGCGAACACCCATGCGATCTATTGGCTCCCCGCCCCTGATCTGGCGAGCGGCGCGCAACCGCTCGAGATCGCGTCAGCACCCGACCTCGATGCCAGCCTCGATACAACCATCTTGTTATGGGACATCAGAGACGTCGACGACGCGTTGCAGGTCCTGTACTCAATCGATTCGGTCTCAGCCGACAAGTCCGAAGGCTCATCCACGCTGTATTCCCTGGACCTGGCGTCACCGGGTGCCGATCCTGTCAATGAAGTCTCGATCACCTGGGACGCGCCGACCGCGGCAGACGCCGCCGTCTATCGGGGTTCGGCATGGCTTCCTGAGGGCGGAATCATGACCTTGGAGTCCGCAGTCGCCGGCCTCGGGTGCGAGTGGATCAGCTACTTCGGCCCTTTGTCAGAGACCGACACCGTCCGACGCACGGCGCAGGACTACACAAGCCCCTACCTGCGTCCGACAGATCCCTCCGACTGCCCCCACGACTCCATCGGTGCAGCAACCACAAATGAGGCTGGCGTCCTGGCCGTGACACACCGCTTCTTGTCACCCTCCCCTGAGCTGGTCGTCCATGACCGCGCCGGCAATGAGCTGTTCACCTACCCGCTGACCGAGGGCGACCAGGACCAAGGCCGGTGGATCGAAATCGACATGGTGGGCGACCAGGTCCTGGTGAGCCGTCGCGCCGACATGACGATGCCCAACTGGCCAACGCTGGACGAGACGCTCAAGATCGACCTCCAGGCTCGACGCGGCATCAGCGTGTTCTCCTGGGGTGCTCCGACCTTCCCCCGTGCCGACATCGCCACAGACACCCTCACCTTGCTGGAGCCTGCTGATCCACTCTGGTTCGCAGGCCAACGCTCGAGAGCCCAGGTGGGTCCCCCAACACCAACCCCCACCGTCACCCCGGTCACGACCCCGGTCGTTAGCCCGTCGCCGAGGCCGGACCCCACCCCCGATCCGACTCCACAGACCACTCCGCCGCCTACCTCGACCATTCCTCCCGAGTATCGGACACCGACTGGGCGGCTGCAGGAACTCAAGCCCTCAGGGATACTGGTTGGCGACGACGGATGCCTAAGTGGTATCTGTATCGGCCAGATACTCGAAGATGCACTCATCGCAGCAACATCGGTCTATGGCGACGAGGACACGGCGACTTCTGACGCCGCGCTCGAGGGCCAAGCACCCCCGCCGAGCGACCATGTGTTCATCACCGATACCAAGCAAGTCACGCTGGTCGAACAAGATGGCTTGATTGCCGTGATCAGGATCTCCCCCACGATGGATGGGGTCGACCAGGGCATAGCGACGATCGGTCAGGTTCTGGCGACGCACGGCGCGCCGACAGAGGTGTTCAACGGCGGTGGCGAAGGCAGTCAAGTCCTTTGGCTGTTCTACGACACCGACGCGGCGTTCGTCGCGTACGGCTTCACCGAGTTCTGGGGAGCCGACGCCACGTTCTTGCTGGACGAAGGCGACCTCTCCATCGCTGAGGCCTACGACGACCTCCCGGTGAACTCCTATTGGGCAAGGCCCCAAGGCTGACGCCGATCGACGCGGCGCAGGATCAGGAACTAGCCGCCTGGTTCGCCACGGCGGCGCTCGAGACGGTCGGCGCCTGCATCGACCCCGGGGAGTTGAGGCTGAGCAGCGCCGCGGTGGCGCGCAAGACGATCGAGCACCATCCCCTCGATTTCTCCCCAGTTTGTGGCACGGCTGCCACCGAGGTGCCGGTTGTAGGGCTGGTCGAAGATGATCACGTCACGACCGTCGCGTTGGAAGGCCTCGATGTTGTGTGGCCCGTCCTCGACGTAGGCATCGGCATCGATAGCCGATTTAGCGCCAATGAAACACAGATCTCGATACGGGATCTTTGCGCTGTCCAGCCAAGCCGCCGTGTCACCGGCGGCGATCGCATGGCCCCAGTTCACATACAGACGATGGCTGATGATTCGAATCCAAACACCCTCGTCGGACAAGCGCCACAGCGTCTCGGCGACCCCATCCATCACTGGCATGTCTCGAAACATACGATGCTCGACGACAGCGACTTCGTGGAGGCGCTCGAAGTCCTCATCGGTCAGGCCCCACTCGGCGAAGCTCCACTGGCGTTCGAGAGGCAGGCTCTCGGGGTCCACGCCTTTCTCCGCAGCGACGATCTCACGAAAGATGCCGGTGTGGTCACCGCACACGCCATCGAGGTCGACACCCAGCACGAAGGGCCGTTCTTGGTCTGGCATTCGGGTCAGGCTACTCGTGCATTCCCGGTCAACTGAGGCATGCTGGGGGCATGAACGCAACTGTGGTCGACCACCCACTCGCCGCTGAGCGGCTCACCAGACTGCGCAGCAGCGCAACGAAGCGTGCAGGGTTCCGTCGGAACCTGCACGAACTGTCCAGCTATCTGATCTATGAGGCTCTGCGCACCCAGCCAGCTGTTGACATCGACATCGACACACCCATGGGGCCAGCAAGCGGCGTACAAATTGCCGATCCGCCACTGATCGTGCCGATCCTGCGCGCAGGCCTCGGGATGCTCGACGCTGCGCTGGACCTGCTCCCAAACGCACGCGTCGGATTCATCGGTGCCAAGCGCAACGAGGAAACGCTGCTCCCCGATGCGTACGTGAACACTGTGCCAGACGACCTTGGCGGCAAACGCGTCCTGGTCCTCGACCCCATGTTGGCGACAGGCGGCTCGCTGATCCACACGTGCAAGCTTCTGCGCGACTCGAATGCGGGACCGATGACCGTTGTCTGCGTGCTCGCCGCACCCGAAGGGATCGAGTCTTTCGAGGCGGAAGGCTTCGACGCGACCGTGTGGACAGCATCCATCGATGACGGCCTCAACGAAGTGGCGTTCATCACCCCGGGCCTCGGCGACGCGGGCGACCGCCAGTTCGGCCTCGCCTAACACCCACCCAATCCCGGGCCCCAACCGTCCACACCCCAACCGGTCCCTGGATTTCTGACTGCTCCGCGCGTAACTCCTACAGCTCACCGGATTTCTGACTGCTCCGCGCACTACGTTGTCCGCGCGAAGGCGTCAGAAATCCCGGAACCGGGGGGTCGTCGGGTCGGGCGATCGGCCAGGAGAAGTTCTTCGAGCGGGGTGCGCATGGCATCGATGGTGGCCAGTGCCTGCGCTCTGGTTTCGACGGCATGACTGACATCGTCGATGTCGACCACGTGTTCGATGTAGAGCTTCGTCTTCGGTTCGGTCCCGCTTGGACGAACCAGCACCCGAATGTTGCCTTCCAGGTTGAAGCGAAGCAGGTTTGTCGGCGGAAGGTCGCCCCCATCGATGTAATCCACGATCGACACAACGCGGCTCCCGGCCATATGGCTCGGTGGGTTGCGACGCAAAGCTTGAACCGCCTCGCCCGCTTGCTCCACCGCCCCTGGGCCAGCAAAACGAACTGAGAACTGCCGAGTCGCATGGAGACCATGTTCGACCGCAAGTTCATCGAGGCGTCGCGCTGGGCTGCTCCCACGCTGCTTGAGGACATCGGTCAGCTCGACGAACCACAACGCGGCCGAGATCCCATCCTTGTCGCGTACGTGTCTAGTCAACGCGTAGCCCAGCGACTCTTCGTACGCCAGGAGCGGGACAAGGTCGGGGTCAGCATAGGCCTCGGCCATGATCCATTTGAAGCCGGTGAGCGTTGTCCGGTGCACCAACCCGGCGCGCTCGGCAACCTTCGCGACCAGCGAGGAACAAACCACGGTGGAGACCACCTTGTAGCTCGAGCCGTGGATGGTCTGGATGAGGCGATCGCAAAGCAACGCTCCCACCTCGTCACCGGTGAACGAGCGCCACTCTCCGGCTTTCGACGGCACTGCGACAGCGAGGCGGTCTCCGTCAGGATCATTCGCAATGGCCAGGTCGGCACCTGTCGCCTCTGCCAGTGCAATGACCGCGTCCATGGCTCCGGGTTCCTCAGGGTTGGGGAAATTCACCGTTGGGAAGTCGGGGTCGGGGTCTCCCTGGATTCCGACCACCGTGGGCGCGGGCAGCAAGGCTGCCACAAAGGTCTCCACTAGGACATCGCGCCCCACCCCGTGCAACGGCGTGTACGCGACGCGTACATCGACGTCATCGCGGAAGTCCACGTCGGCCACAATCCGGTCGATGTAGCGAGACACGATCGCCCGATCAATGGTCGAAACCACAGCGCCATGGGTTGGCCCACCCAACTCGCGGGCGGGGATCTCGGCTGCCGTGATCTCTGCCTCAATCTCGAAGTCGATCGGAGCACGCAACTGCGCCCCGTCCGCCAAGAAGACTTTGCAACCGTTGTCGGCCGGCGGGTTGTGACTAGCGGTGACCATGAGGCCCAGCTGGGCGCCGAGCGAGCGGACCGCATAGGACACCACCGGTGTCGGTACATGCCCGTCGATCACACCCGCACTGACGCCCATCGATGCCAAGACGTCAGCTGCGTCGGCAGCGAAGGTGTCGCTGTTGTGCCGGGCGTCGTACCCGATCACCACGGAAGCACCCGGCCCGAGATAGGCGCCGATACCGGCCGCCATCCGTCGGACGGTTACGCGATTCATCCGATTGGGCCCGGCCCCCTGAGCGCCCCGAATTCCAGCCGTCCCGAACTCCAGACGGCGATCGAATCGATCTTCGAGCGCGGCCTGATCATCGGACGAAAGGGCCTGCTCGAGCTCGCCGCGGGTGACCGGGTCAGGATCGAGCGCGAGCCACTCGGCTGCAAGATCGTCGAGCTCGTGGTTGCGACGAACACTCATCGTCGCAAGGTACTGGATTGGTGGCGAGCTCGTGGCCTTAGGACTTCAGCAGGTGGGGACAATGTTCGCTGAAGCCCTTTGCGCCTATCCCCCACTCGTGCCTCTCCGGGGCGGGCGGTTCGGGCCCGGGAGCCGGCTCCTCAGCCGAGGCCCGCGTCTCTTGCGACGTCGCTGAGAGGCACGGTCGCCCGCGCCCCGACATGGCTGATGACCTCGGCCGCGGCGAGCGACGCAAGTCGCCCGCAGTCGGCCAGGTTGTAGCCGTTGGTGTAACCGTAGAGAAAGCCACTGGCGTAGAGGTCGCCTGCCCCTGTGGTGTCGATCACCGTGGCAGCAGGCTCGGCCGCGATCTCGATCACGTCGTCGGGCGTCACGATGACGCTACCCGCTGCGCCTCGGGTGAGACATGCGATATCGACCTTGCCTTGGATCGCAGCTACGGCTGCGTCAAAATCAGCGGTGTTGTACAAGGCCCCGATTTCGTCTTCGTTGCCGAACAAGATATCGATCGGTCCGTCGACCAGCTCCAACCATTCCGCGTGGTGGCGCTCTACACAGAAGCTGTCCGACAACGTGAACGACACCTTGTTGCCAGCTGCCTGGCAAGCACTGACTGCCTTGCGGATCGCCGCTTTGGTGATGTCGATGTCCCAGATATAACCCTCGCAATAGAGGACCTTGCCCGCCCGAACGAGGTCTGTGTCGATCTCGTCGGGGTGGAGCAAACTGCTGGTGCCGAGGAAGGTATTCATGGTGCGGGCGGCGTCGGGGGTCACCACAATGAGGCACCTCGCCGTGGGCGGTCCATCAGTGCTGGGCGCCACGTCGAAATCCACGCCGACAGCGCGGATGTCGTGGGCAAAGACGTCGCCCAGCTGATCGTCGCAGACCTTGCCGATGTAGCCCGACGATCCACCGAAGGATGCTAGGCCGGCCATGGTGTTGGCGGCAGACCCACCCGAGGTTTCGATGGCCGGCGCCATGGCACCGTAGAGCTCGGTGGCGCGATCGGCATCAATGAGGGTCATTGCCCCCTTCATGAGGTCGTTATCGACTACGAACTGCTCGGT
>CAWKYX010000162.1:0-7953 GCA_963854265.1 Acidimicrobiia bacterium | reverse complement strand
CAAAGCCAGCGCATGGTGGGCCGGTGGGGTGTCCACAACGACGAGATCGAATCGTTCGTCGTGATGGAGCAGGTGCAGCGCCTCGGCCGCCATGTACTCCTGAGTCGAACCCAATGAGCGCGACAGGCGTTGATAGAACGCGTTGGCGAGAATCTCCTCGGCTTGACCCTTCTTGGAAGCGTGTTCCCTGACGAGTGCGTCGAAGGTGTGACCCGGGTCGAGTGTCATCGCCCACAGCTCGCCAGCCAACTCGCTGTTGCTGTCTTCGTCGAGTTCATCGTCGACGATGAGGGTCGGTTCGGCACCAAGATGCGCGGCAAGTGCGTCGGCGAGGCGTCTCGCTGGGTCGACAGTGATGACCACGGCCTTTCGGCCGGCCATGGATGCGGCCATGCCGATGGCAGCCGCGGTCGTTGTCTTGCCGACGCCACCCGGGCCGGTACACACGATGACTTCGGCGGATTCGACAAGGTTCCGGATGGTCATACGGTGAGCCGTTCGACGCCTGCTGTGAGTCGGCGCGCTATTTGGTCGATGAGTTCTTCACCGGAGATATTCGCTTGCTCGACAACCCGGATCTGGGGTAACGGAAGGCCCTCGGCGAGCCGGTCGGCCTCGATGGACTGCCAGCGGCCTCGAAAGTGGAGATGCGCGATGGCTTCGTCCAACGCCACCGCCGCGGCGACGAGGCCCGGCGATTGGTCTTGGCCGACAATCTGGTTCTGGCCGACAAGGCTTACTGCTGTTGGGACTGGTGGAGGCGTCGGCGACACCATCCGGTTCACGATGATTGGCGCTAGCGCCACACCGATTTCCTCTTCAAGAGCGAATCCTGTCTCGATGGTTTCGTTCACCGGCGTGGTCTCCGGGATCGCGACCAACATCACGCGGCAGCGAGCTTCGTCACCAAGAAACTCGAGTGCCTGATCGGCTTGCTCTTTGAGCCGACCGTTCACTGCAATCTTGGCCATGGTGGCTGGCGCTCGTAGAAGCGAGATGGCGTGCCCTGCAGCCGGTGCATCGACCACAACGACGTCGGCTCCGGTTTCGGCCAATTGTCGAAAACGCCCCAGTGTCAGTAACTCCGAGACGCCCGGTGTCGCTGTGGCGACGAGGTCGAGCATGCCTGTGCGGGCCATCCGATCGCCTAATCGCTTCAGGGCGTGGTCGTTGAGATAGGCCTCGAGTGTGCGGTCGGGAGCCAGTTCTGTAAGCACAATTTCGCCGGATTCGAACGGTTCGGCGTCGCCAAGCCGTGGGTCGTCATCGGACACTGGTTTGAGATTCAGCGCTCTGGCGAGGGCTCCGGTGTCATCGGTCGCTACGGTGAGGACCGAAAAACCCAGCCGGGCAGCGCCGGTGGCAAACGCCGCGGTGAGCGTCGTTTTGCCCACGCCACCCTTCCCGGCCACGATGACCACACGAGACGCGGTAAAGAACTGCGTTAAGTCCACTCGACCTCCGGAGGCCCGCCGTGACCAGGCTGGCTGCGGCTGCTGCCGCACTGTTTATTACCCTGCTTTCGCTCAGCCTGCCAGCTGGCGCGCAGGAAACCGACGCGCTTACGACGATTGCCGTCATCGAGGTGAGCGGACTTCTCGACCCTGTCGAGGTGTCCTACATCGAGACCCAGGTGGGCGCTGCAGAAGACGCTGGCGCGACGGTGTTGGTGCTGCAGGTAAATAGCCCTGGGCACGTTGTTTCTGACGAACGGATGGTCGAGTTGCTCGACCGCCTCGAGTCGTCTCCTGTGCCGATCGCGGTCTGGATTGGGCAAGCAGGCGGGCGTGCTTACGGCGGTGCCGGCCACTTCGTTACCATCGCTGCTCGCTCAGCGATTTCGCCGGGTAGCCAGGTCGGAGACTTCGGCCGGCTGAACGGGCAAGACCCCGACCCTCGGTATGCCTCGGCAATCGATCACCGTTATGACGACGATTCCGCCGTGTCCGAGGGGATCGTCGATGTGTTGTCTCCGACCATCGGCGACTTCTTGCTCGACCTCGAAGATTCCGGAGTGATCCCTGTCATTTCCGAGCAGGTCACGCTCGAAGAAGGCGGCACGATCCAGCGTCAGTTGGCGCCCGGGGTGCAGGTGCAGTTCGGCAAGTTGTCATTGATCGACCAGCTTTTCCACACCGTCGCCAGCCCGCCAGTGGCCTATTTGATGTTGGTGATCGGCCTCTCACTGATCTTGCTCGACTTCTTTACGGGTGGCGTAGGGGTCGGCGGTGTCGTGGGCGCCTTCTGTGTGCTGATGGCTGCCTACGGTCTGTATGTGCTCGATACCCGAACCTGGGCAATCGTGCTGCTGGTTGTTTCGCCGATCGCTTTTGGCGTCGACCTACAAACGGGCGTTCCACGGTTCTGGACGGGAGCCGGGGTGGCGACGCTTGTTGTTGGTTCCTTCGCGCTCTATGACGGCCACGACCTCAGTTGGCTTCCGTTACTCGTGGGAATTGGGCTCGTTGCTTCGTTCATGTTCTCGGGCATGCCTGCCCTGATCCGGACTCGTTATGGCACGTCAACGCTCGGCCGTGACTGGATGATCGGCGAGATGGGCGAGGCCATCACCGACATCGACCCTGATGGCACGGTTTCTGTCCGCGGTGCGCAGTGGCGGGCGCGGGTCAATCGGTTGACCCCGGTCGATGCTGGGGCCCCAGCACGGGTAGTAGCGATCGAGGGTCTCGTGCTCGAGGTCGAACCCGAAGAGGGTGGCGCCATTGACTATCGCGAGATGCGGAACTGACGCACCTGTCCCCCTGAGACCTGCGAGGGGCGGTCTGGGCTTGTTGTGCTGGCGTCGCGCTGCTGAAAGTTAGGTACTCTCTGATTTCGGAAATGCCCCCTCACTAGGCTCTTTGTTACTGAACGGTCGTCAGGTAAGAAATAGTCAAAAATCTATTCGATTTTTGATTTCTGCCTTGTAACGACTTGGCTCCGGGGCGTAGGGTCAATTCAAGGGAAGCGAAAAAGGGGGATTGAGTTGTCTGCGTTGCTTGACGACAGTTGGCAATTGAAGGCGGCCTGTCGGGGGCCACAGGCGGCGGTATTTTTTCCGCCACCGCGCTTTGAGCGCAAAGACGAAAAACTTGAGCGTGAGCGTCGGGCGAGGGCCATTTGTGCCCAATGTTCGGTTGCTGGGGATTGCCTCGAGTACGCAATCGGAATCCGAGAGCCACATGGCATCTGGGGCGGAGCCAATGAGGCTGAACGTCGTCAAATGCTTGCCGAGCAGGAACTAGCGCAGGCCAAGGCCTCCTAATCCGGTCTAGCTCCGCGGCGAGCTGGATACATCTGAATCTGTGACGAACGGCCCTGCCAACGCGGGCCGTTCGCTGCTTTCGGGTTCAGGAGATCGCTGGCAATCGAGGTCCGCCGATGCGGAGATCCTCGCGGCGACGCGTAACGCCTGTGACATCTAGGTGGCCGATGAGCGGCAACGCATATTTGCGGGTGGTGCCCAGGCAGTCGCGGATCTCGGCCATGGTGACTCCGTCAGGTTTCGTCGCCAATAACTCGGCAACCTTCGCGGCGGCCAGATCAATGGCGCTCGACGCGAAATACCGTCCATCGGACTGGACGATTGTGCCTCGCTGAATGAGCGCCCTGAGCACGTCGCCTGGCACTCCTTCGGGGTCTGGCGGAGCGAACGGCTCAGCTGCCAACAGAGCGATGAGTGGATGGTCGGCCAGCACGTCGACCTGATCTGCGGTTCGTGCTCGGCCCTCTTCGATATGAACGTCGTCGAGTTGGGCGAGAGCGAGTCGCTGTCGATCGTCGAGCTGGGCGGTGTCGAGCCCGAGCTCATCAGCCCCCTCGACCAACGCTGCGACCTCGTCGAGTAGTGCATGGATAGTCGCTTCGGTAGCGATCCACTGACCAAGCTGCGGTTCTCGTCGTTCGCCCGTGAGGCGTTCGAGTTCGTCCGCAGTGACCCAGCCTCGCTCACCGATGACGCGGTCGACACTTCGATCCGGTTGGGCTAGCGCTGCTTTGACGAGCGGGTCGACATCAAGAATCTGCCCACCGCCTACGGTCTCGTCGCGGCCGGACTCACGCAGGATGAATCGGTCGCCAGGCAGCAGTGGCAGCCTTGCGCCGAAGAACATACGCACAGCGCCCGTTTCACCTGGCAGCAGGCTCGATGGCCCCAGAACTCTGAGGCGGGTAGACCACTCGCCTGATCCGAGGTACATCGCGTACGCGCCTCGTCGTGAGATCTCGTGGTCGAGGCTCGGCAAGACGTTGAGCTCAGCATCGACGTGGTCGGTGAGGTGCCATTGGTCGGCCTTCACGACTGCTTGTCCCCGTCGGAGATCATCGGCGCCTGATCCGGTCAGGTTCAACGCGACGCGATGACCTGGGCCGATCTTCTTGCGAGGTTGTCCTTGGCTCTGGATGCCGCGAACCCTGACTCGCTCGCCGCCTGGCTCGATGGCCATTTCGCCATCGACGGTCATCTTGCCGCCGGTGAGGGTGCCTGTAACGACTGCGCCCGCTCCGGTGGCTCCGAATGCTCGGTCGATCCAGAGCCGAGGCCGGCCGCGATCTACTGCTGTGGGGGCTTCGGCGGTGAGGCCGTCGAGGGCTGCCTTGAGATCGTCGAGTCCTTCTCCGCTGATGCTGTCTACCGGGACGATGGGCGAGCCAGCGAGGAACGAGCCCTCGGTTCGCTCTTCGACATCCATGATGGCGAGTTCGCGGAGCTCATCGTCGACCAGGCCGACTTGGGTCAGCGCCACAAGACCGTGGCTGACACCCAGCAATTGCAGGATTCGAAGGTGTTCCTCCGATTGGGGTTTCCAACCTTCAGGCGCGGCCACGACGAACATGCACGCATCGATGGCACCCACGCCGGCAAGCATGTTCTTCAGGAACCGAACGTGTCCCGGCACATCGATGAACGAGACGTCTCGACCGGAGGGCAGCTGGGTGAACGCGAATCCGAGATCGATAGTGAGGCCGCGCTCCTTCTCCTCAGCGAGGCGGTCTGGATCAGTGCCGGTGAGCACGCGGACAAGCGTGGACTTGCCGTGATCGACGTGTCCAGCTGTGGCGATGACGTGCACTGCTAATTGCCGATCGGGCGGAGGGCTTCTTGCCCCATCGAGTTCAGTGCGGCGACGACGATGTGATCGTCGTCCGGATGCACTGTGCGGAGATCGAGACTGGTCACGTTCGCTCGAACTCGCGCAATAACCGGCGGGTCGAAGGCGCGCAATGCATCGACATGATCACCGGCGAGCTCGATCCCGGCCGAGGGGATGGCCTCGCCGGGCAGTGAGCCGCCTCCGGCCATCGCGATGGTGTGTGCCGGGGTGCCGACCCCGAGTGCCTTTGCGCGCGCAAAAAGATCGCTCGGGCTGACCTGCGCCATGCGCCAGAACGGGATCGAGTCGCCGTCGCGCCTCAGATAGGAAACGGCCGTGTTCTGGAGTGCGCCCAGCACCAGGCCACCTGGGCGAAAGGCTCGCATCAACGGGTGTTTGGCGCATATCGCGACCAGCTCAGCCGATCCGGCGATGACACCTGCCTGGGGTCCACCCAACAGCTTGTCGCCCGAGAAGGTCACCAACGCGGCGCCCTCCTTCAGTGTCTGCTTTGCTGCTGGCTCTTCGCGGAGCCAGTGGGGACGACCATCGTGGAGCCACTGACACGCTTCGTCGAGCAGCCCTGAACCCAGATCGACCACCACCGGAGGTCCGATCTGGGCGAGGGCCTGGACCGACGGCTGCTCAGTAAATCCAGTGATGCGATAGTTGGACGGGTGCACCTTCATCAGCAGCGCGGCATCGTGTGTTTCGTGTGCGGCCTGGAAGTCGGAGGCTCTTGTCCGATTGGTGGTGCCGACCTCGACGAGTCGAGCGCCCGACTGAGCCATCACGTCCGGGACCCTGAACCCACCGCCGATCTCGACAAGCTCGCCCCTCGATACGGGGACAGCACGGTCACGGGCCAGAGCAGCAAGCACGAGGGTGACTGCAGCTGCGCAGTTGTTGACGATTAAGGCTGCCTCGGCACCTGTGAGCTGGGCGATGAGTCCGGCTGCGTGACGGTGTCGTGAACCCCGTTTCCCGGACTCGAGGTCGAATTCGAGGTTTGTTGCGCTGGCCGGTTGCGCCACATGGAGGGGCGCCCGACCCAAGTTGGTGTGCAAGAGAACGCCCGTGGCGTTGATGACCGGTCCGAGCAGACGACGGCGCAACAGCTCGGCTTGAGCGCGGGCTTGGTCGGGGTCGCCGGCGGCGATTGCGGCTCGCGCCGCGTCGACCAACATGGGTTGTGGAAGATCGATGTCGTCGATCGACCTGGCCAGCGCATCTACGGACGGTGGTCGCACCGAATCAAGGATAGGGGTGCGGCGCTGACTAGGCCGAAAGCGGCCGACGAGCGCCGAATCGGCTCCGCCGATCGCTGTGGAACCGACAGCGATAGGCTCACCTCGTGGCCCTGTTGGTATTTCTCTTCATCCTGATGCCGCTGGCGGAGCTGGCTGTGATCATTCAGGTGGGACAGTCGCTCGGAATTGTGTCGACGATCGGGTTGTTGCTGCTCGTCAGCGTCGTGGGCGCCTGGATGGTGAAGCACCAAGGTCTGAGCGTCCTCTTTAAAGCCCAGACCCGCATGGCCCGAGGCGAAGTTCCAGGCGAAGAGCTTGTTTCTGGCCTCGCAATCCTTTTTGCCGGTGCCCTCATGCTGACGCCTGGGTTCATCACCGATTCTGTCGGCATGGCGCTGTTGCTGCCGCCCTTCCGAGCGCCCGTAGTGCGTTGGGCCATGAAGCGGTGGGGCCACAAGTTTAAGTTCGGCGGGGCTGGTGGCCCATCGACCGGCTTCGGCGAGTTCTACGACACCAATACCACTGACGACGACTGACCTACAGCGTCGATGTTCCTCGGGGGACTGCATGACTGACACCTCAACGCCTGTAGCCGTGCGCGACGCGGCGACCGTGATGCTTGTTCGCGACGGCGCCGACGGGCTCGAAGTGTTCATGTTGAAACGAAACGCCCGGTCGGAGTTCGTACCAGGCACTTTCGTCTTCCCGGGCGGGGCTGTCGACAATGCAGACCGCGACGACCCGGGTTTGCCCGCCGTCTGCATGGGTCTCGACGATGCTGTTGCCTCCGCGATGCTGAACGTCGATCGCGGTGGGCTGGCGTACTGGGTGGCAGCCGTGCGCGAGTGTTTCGAAGAGGCTGGCGTACTGCTTGCCAACGACGACAGCGGGGCTGTTTCGTTTGCCGATGACGAGACCCATGACCGTTTCGAGGGGTATCGGGCGGCCGTGTACTCGGGCGACCAGCGACTCGCCGATGTTGTCGCCACCGAAGGTCTCCGGCTCGATCTCGACGATCTTCGTTACGTCAGCCATTGGATCACTCCGATCGGGCCGCCCAAACGGTTCGACACTCGGTTCTTCCTGGCGATGATGCCTGCCGATCAGCGGCCGCTTCACGATGGTGGCGAAACCGTCGAGAGTGTCTGGATTCGGCCGGCGGAGGCGTTGAGTCTCGCCGAGGCCGGCAGGTTTTCCATGATTCTTCCCACGATCGCCAATCTCGAGCCGCTCGCCGATTTGGCCTCGGTGGCCGAAGCCGTTGCTTGGGCCGATGGCCTTGGTCCTATCCCCGAGATCCTGCCCGCGATTGTCCCTCAGAAGGATGGCCCGCCGAGCGTGCTGATGCCCGGCGACGACGGCTACGAGGCAGCCCTCGGTCGACCGCCCACAGAGGGAACCGTCAACACCCCACCGACACCTCCAGCCCGAACCACCTCCGCCTAACCGAACTGGGGGTCGTGTGGGTCGCTTGGGCGACCAGGATCGCCCCCAGTTGGAGTGGTTGGCGCTGCCTACGGCGTGTTGAGGCCGGAGATTGCGACTTCGACGTTGACTGGCTCGCCTGGGCTGTCGCTGACTCCCTCAAGCGCCATGAGGATGTGTGCGGT
>CAWKYX010000161.1:0-7977 GCA_963854265.1 Acidimicrobiia bacterium | reverse complement strand
GTGGATTCTCCGCATTGTTGGTTGTGGCCGTCTTGTTCGTCTTCTTGGTCCAGGCCTCCACTATTGGTGAGACCGAATACATCCTCGCTCCGGGCAGCGCGACCGATACGGCCCCAGCGGTGATTGTCACCGGGGCTGAGACCTTCGAGCCAGAGGGCCAGATCGCGTTCACGACGGTGACCATCAGTCGAGATGTGAAAATCTGGGACTGGTTCTGGGCTCGGTATGACGATTCCAGCGAGCTGGTGCCGGCCGAACAGATCGACGGCACCAGGACCGCCGATGAGACCCGCCAGGTCACCCAGTTCCTGATGGATCAGTCCCAAGACACGGCCACGTTGGTAGCGCTCAACTTCTTGGGTTACGAGATTGTCCCAGAGGTCCAGGGGGCCTTCGTGGTGCAGCTTGTTCGCGATAGTCCCGCCGAGTCCTTGCTTCAGCTCGGCGATCTCATCACCGATGTGAACGGCGAGCCCATTCGGTCGTCAGAGGATCTCAGTGAGACGATCCGATCGTTCCTTCCAGGCGACGAAGTTGCCATCTCATTGCGCCGAGCAGCCGACGGAGGGCGCGACGGATCTGACGACGATGCCGAGGAGCTTGAGTTCGTCATCACCCTCGGCCAGAACCCACAGAACCCCGGCCCGGGGTTCTTGGGCGTCATGATCCAGACACCTGTCCGGGCCGACGCGCCCTTCGAGGTCAGTTTCGAGGTCGGTCGCGTTCGTGGACCATCTGCCGGTCTCGCGTTTTCGCTTGCCATCGTCGATGTCTTGTCCGAAGGTGAGCTCACCGGCGGTCGCAACATCGCCACCACCGGCACGATCGACCAATTCGGCAACGTCGGTGCGGTTGGCGGTGTCCCCCAAAAGATCGAGGCGGCACGTCGATCGGGCATCGAGTTGTTCTTGGTACCCCCATCTGAGCTCACCGACGCGACCAACGCTGCCGGCGACGATCTTGCCGTTCGGTGTGTGCAGACCTTGGACGACGCCGTTCTTGTCCTTGCCGAGCTGGGCGGGAACGGCCTCGAGGTCATCGAAGCATTCGATGCTCCCGCCCCGGTGGCCTCGCCAAACGCCATTGATCCCGATGACAATTTCTTGAGTTGCGCCGAAGCTGAAGCTGCGGTCACTCCATCGTCGTAGCTCCAGGTAGGATTCGCACTGATGCGCCAAGCCAGTGATATGCCCCCACCCCGCGATCGCCGCCGACTCTCGCGCCGCCTCCGCGTTGTCATCTCCGTCGGTATCGCAGCCGTCATCATCTCTATGTTGTCGTTGCGCGGCATCGCTGGGTTCTACACCGACTATCTGTGGTTCGATTCACTTGGCTACACCTCGGTATGGCGCGGCGTATTGGTGGCCCAGGTGTTGTTGGCGCTCGTGTTCATCCTGGCGATGTTTGTTTTGTTGTGGGTGAACCTCTATCTCGCCGACCGAATAGCGCCATCGTTCCGCCCGCCTGGTCCCGAAGAAGAGTTCGTGAAGCGCTATCACGACACTGTTGGCGCTCGGGCCGGCATGGTTCGCATTGGTGTCGCGGCGTTGTTCGCCTTGTTCTGGGGCGCAGGCGCAGGTAGCCGTTGGCAGGACTGGATCCTGTATCGCAACGGCGTGGACTTCGGTATCGAGGATCCACAGTTCGGCGTCGACATCGGCTTCTATGTCTTTGAGCTTCCCTTCATCCGTTTCGTCATCAACTGGTTGTTCACCGCATTCGTCGTGGTGCTCATCATCACGGCAGCAGCGCACTACCTCAACGGTGGTATTCGGGTCAATGCCGGGGCCCAGCGTGTTACCCCCCAGGTCAAGCGACATCTGTCGGTCCTGTTGGCCGGCCTCGCGCTCATCAAGGCCGCCGACTACTGGTACCAGCGGTATTCGCTCAACTTCTCGAATCGGGGTGTTGTTGGTGGTGCCAGCTACACCGACGTCAACGCGCAACTCCCGGCCATCAAGCTTCTTATCTTGATCTCACTCGCGGCTGCGGTGTTGTTGATTGTCAACATCTTCCGACAAGGCTGGATTCTGCCGGTGGTGGCCGTGGGGCTTTGGGCGTTTGTCGCCATTGTCATGGGCAACATTTATCCGGCGATCTACCAGCGATTGGTGGTCGAGCCCAATGAGCTGGCGCGCGAACGCGTGTTCATCGATCGCAACATCATTGCAACCCGGGCTGCCTACGGCTTTAGTTCCGTGGACGAGGACGGCCAGACGCTCCAGATTTCGCGGGAAGTCTTCAACTTCGACCCCGACGTGACCGAGGAAAACTTCGGGCCGCTGTCGCCCCAGTTCTTGGCGAACAACGCCGACACGTTGATTAACACGCGGCTGCTCGATCCCGGCATCGTGTCCCCCACATACTCCCGCCTCGAAGTCGAGCGAGATCAGTTCCGTTTCGCCACCGATCTCGATGTTGATCGTTACGAGATCGATGGTGAGGACCGACTGGTCGTTGTCGCAGCGCGTGAACTGAACCTCAGCGGCGTTCGCTCGGGTTGGGAGAACCAGCACGTCTCGTTCACCCACGGCTATGGGCTGGCCATCGCGCCGGCTAACGCCGTGACGGGCGTGGGCGAGCCGAACTTCTTGGTGAGCAGTCTCCCTACCGCAATCGACGACAGCATCAACGTCGGCCTGGGCGAAAATGTCAGTCTCCAACCACGGATTTATATCGGTGAGGGCCTGGGCGGCTATGCGATTGTCAACACCGAGCGTTGTGAAGTCGATTTCCCGCTGCAGGGCGGGGCACCGATAGTCGACGAAGACAGCCCCGACGTCGATGGCGCCGAATGCCCGACGGGCGGCAGTAACCAGGAGTTCCGGTACGACGGCGCCGATGGTGTCGAAGCGGGAGGTCTGGTGCGGCGCCTTGCATTCGCGCTCCGGTTCCAAGACCTCAACCCAATCTTTTCGGGGCTGATCGGCGACGACGCCAAATTTATCTACAACCGCGATGTCCAGACCAGGGTCCGCGAGTTGGCACCCTTCCTCGACTTCGATGCTGACAGCTATCCCGCGATCATCGATGGCCGGGTCGTATTCATCATCGACGCCTACACGACCACGAACAACTATCCCTATGCACAAAACGCCGACCGCAGCTCGCTGCCGACCGGTAGCGACCTGCGAAGCAGCTTCAACTACGTCAGGAACTCGGTCAAGGTCGTCGTTGACGCATACAACGGCAACGTGGACTTCTTCGTCGTCGATGAGACCGATCCCATCATCCAGGCCTACCAAAAGGCTTTCCCCGACCTATTCAAGAGCCGTGAAGACGCGGCTTTCACCCAAGAGCTCAAGTCGCACTTGCGCTATCCCGAGGACCTCTTCCGCATCCAGACCAACATGTGGGCCACCTATCAGCTCACTGCGGCCGACAGCTTCTTTGACGATACGGCGGCGTGGTCGGTGGCGCTCGATCCCGGTAGCGACCTCGTGGCCACACTAAGCACCACTACGGGTGCTGATGGCTTGGCAGTTCGCACGAACGGCGACCGCATCCCGCCTTACTACCTCCAGATGCGGCTTCCCGGTGAGGCCGAGCAGGAGTTCGTGCTCATGCGCCCGTTCGTCCCCAGCTCGCGTTCGGGCGAGGACCAACGCCAGGAGCTCACGGCGTTCATGGCGGGGCGCATCGACGACGAGGGCAACCAGTCGCTTGTGTCCTACACCGTGCCCGGCACTGCTGTAGACGGCCCCATTCTGGCCAATGCGGCCATGCTCAACAGTCCCGACATCGCGGAACGCACCACGCTGTTGGGTCAGACCGGGTCCAGCGTGCGGCTCGGTAACATGATCTTGTTGCCACTCGACGACGACAACGGCGAAGAGCGGATTCTCTATGTTCGGCCGCTCTATGTCGATGCCGAAGGCGGCCTGCCGCTCTTGCGTCTCGTGATCGTGGCCTACGACGATGCTGTGCGCATGTGCCCCACACTCGAGTTGGCTCTCGGAGCCTTGTTTGTGGCCGAGTCAGACCTCGACGAAGACTGCAACGGTGTTGTGTCTCCGTTGTCCGGCGAACCCACCGCCGTGGCCGACCCGCCTGGCACCATCGACACCCCGGAGCCGACGCCGGACCCAGCGCCAGCGCCAGCGCCAACGCCTACCCCGCAGGCGACACCCGACGCCGGCCCGACCCCGACACCCCCGCCTGTCGTGGCACCTCCGGCCGATGTGCAGTCATTGCTTGGACAGGCCCAGACGGCATTTGATTCCGCAGATGAGGCTCTGGCCGAGGGTGACCTCGGTCGCTATCAAGAGCTCATCGACGAAGGTCAAGCCCTCCTCGACCAAGCACTCGCCCTCATAGCGACGGCCGACGAGCCTGCAGCGGCCCCCGAACCATCGCCCGTTCCCACACCAACCCCGAGCCCAGAGGGCGCCTAGTACGGCGTGGTAGCCAGCCCGATTCCGGGTTGAGCCGGCCGCAACCCGAATAGCTGGTCGCCACCAGCCTGAGCGGGCCGTGAACCTAGCCCGTTACGGCAGGTGTCTCGGGGTAGTGGCAGTCGACGGGATGGTCGGCGCCGCGGTCGATGAGCTCCGGGACTTCCTCGGCGCATCGATCGGTCACCTTCCAGCACCGGGTCCGGAATCGGCACCCTGATGGGGGAGAGGCCGGGCTGGGCACATCGCCTTCGAGCAGGATCCGGTTGTGGGTACTGCGTCGCTGAGGGTCTGGTACCGGCACCGCCGATAGCAGTGCCGAGGTGTAGGGGTGGCCCGTGCGTTCGTAGACCTCCTGAATTGTACCGATCTCGGCGATCCTGCCGAGGTACATCACGGCGACTCGGTCGCAGATGTGACGCACGACCGAGAGGTCGTGGGCGATGAAGAGGTACGAGAGCCCCAGTTCCTTCTGGAGATCCTCGAGGAGGTTCACCACTTGCGCCTGGACAGACACGTCCAGCGCCGAGACTGGCTCATCAGCCACGATGACCTTGGGCTCGAGTGCCAACGCGCGTGCGATGCCGATGCCGATGCGCTGGCGCTGCCCGCCTGAGAACTGATGGGCATAGCGGTTGATGTGGTTGGGGTTGAGCCCGACGAGCTCAAGGAGCTCCTGGACGCGGGCCCGTCGCTTGTCCTTTGGCACCACACCACGGTGGATGACCCAACCTTCGGACACGATGTCGCCAACGGTCATCCGGGGATTCAACGAGGCGTAGGGGTCCTGGAAGATCACCTGAATCTGGCGGCGGAGAGCCCGAACCTCGCGGCTCGACATGGCGAAAATGTCGCGGCCCTCGTACTCGGCGTGGCCGCCGGTGGCCTTCTCGAGGCGCAATATCGTTCGTGCCGTGGTGCTCTTGCCACAGCCTGACTCGCCGACCAACCCCAGCGTCTCGCCCGGGCAGAGGTCGAAGCTGACCCCGTCGACGGCTTTGACCGTACCCACCTGGCGTCTCAGGATGATGCCCTGTGTGATCGGGAAATGCTTCACCAGGTTCTTGACGCTCAAGATGGGCGCGGTTGTTGAGGTTGTCACTGGAAGACCTCCTCGGCGAAGTGGCAGGCGCTCAGGCGGTCGGGTTCACGCTCGAGGCTCCGGAGCGCAGGAACCTCTTTCCGGCAAATGTCTTGGACATGAGGGCAGCGTGGATGGAACGCGCACCCCGAAGGAATGCGGAGGAGATCGGGCGGTGACCCCTGGATGGGTTCGAGTCGGTCCAGGCTGATGTCGGGCCGAGGGATCGACTGCATCAGGCCGGCGGTGTAGGGGTGACGCGGCGAGGCGAACAGCGCGTTGATTTCTGCCTTTTCGACTTCGCGGCCGGCGTACATAACGACCACACGGTCGGCGACCTCGGCCACAACACCCAGGTCGTGGGTTATGAGGACGAGCCCCATCCCCGTCTCCTGCTGGAGCTCGGAGAGCAGATCCATGATCTGGGCTTGCACGGTGACATCGAGCGCTGTGGTGGGCTCGTCGGCGATGAGCACGTCGGGGGAGAGCGCGATACCCATGGCGATCATGACTCGCTGGCGCATACCGCCAGAGAACTCGTGCGGGTAGGAGTCGATGCGCTCCTCGGCTGCGGGGATGCGTACCCGGTTCAGGAGCGCAATGGTTTCCTTGCGGGCGTCCTTCTTGCTGGCGCCACGGTGGCGCCTGAACATCTCAGCGATCTGCCACCCAACAGTGAAGACCGGGTTCAAGGCGCTGAGCGCATCTTGGAAGACCATCGCGATGTTTTCGCCACGGACGCTTCGTCGGTCGGCCTCGGACATTTTGAGGAGGTCGTTGCCCCGGTACTCGATGGTGCCTTGGCTGATGAAGCCTGGGGGCGAGTCGATAATTCCCATGATGGCTTGAGCGCTGACACTCTTGCCGCTGCCGGACTCGCCCAAGATGGCGACGGTTTCGCCCTCACGAACCTCGTAGCTAAGCGCGTTCACAGCGTTGACAATGCCGGCCTCGGTGCGGAACTCGACGTGGAGGTTGTCCACTCGGACCAGAGCTTCAGAGTTGGTGGCTGGGCCTGTGGTCGTCATCGGAGCTTGGGATCCAGCGCGTCTCGGAGCACATCACCAAGCAGGATGAACGCAAACACCTTGATGCTCAATATGGCACCCGGGAACAGGAGCAGGTGGGGGAACGTTCGGATCCGGTCGTCGGCTCCTGCGATCATCAGACCCCACGAGATCGAGGGCAAGCGCAGCCCGACGCCGAGGAACGAGAACGTGGCCTCTGCGGCAATGACCACGCCGACGGTGATCGTGGCGTAGACGATGACCGGCGTAATGGCATTGGGGAGGATGTGGCGAGTGATGATGCGGAAATCGCTGGCGCCGAGTGCCCGGGCGGCATCGACGAAGTCGGCTTCTTTGACCGATAGGACCGATGACCGGACGAGCCGCAACATCGTCGGCCAGCCAAAGACCGCAAGAACCAGCGAGACGGTGAGCACGCTGCGGCCCCAACGGTCTTCCATGACCGTCAACAAGACAATGCCGCCGAGCACCGTTGGGATGGCGAACCAGATATCAGCGAGGCGCGCAATGAGCGTGTCGATGATGCCGCCGTAATACGCCGCGATGGAACCGCCGATGATGGCGATGGTGGCCGCAATGGAGGTGACGAGCAGTCCCACCGCTATGGATACGCGTGCTCCGAACACCGTGCGAGCGAAGTAGTCGCACCCCTGGAGGTCCGTGCCGAACCAGTGTTCGCCGCTGGGCGTCTGAAGCGAGTTGCGGAGACTGCATGCGTTGGGATCTTTTGTCGTCAGCAGGCCCGGGAAGATGGACGCAAAGATCAATACTCCGATGATGGACACACAGACCCATAACAACGGTCGTCGGCGGCACTGGATCCAGGCGTCTGACCACAACGATGCCTCGCGTTCAGCGTCTACAGAGTCGCCGAGGTCGGTGTTGTCGGTGCTGTTGGCAAGGGTCTCTTCGGTGCCGTCAGTCATAGCGGATCCTCGGGTCGAGCACGGCATAGAGCAGATCGACGAGCAGATTGGTGAGCATGTACACAATCACCAGGAACGTTGCGACACCAACGATAACGGTGCCTTCCTGGCGCACGATGGAGTCGAAGACCAAGCCACCCAGGCCTGGGATATTGAAGACGGACTCGGTGACGATGGCCCCGCCCATGAGGGCGCCGAGGTCGACGCCGAGATAGGTGATGACCGGTATCAGCGAGTTTCGTAGCGTATGGACCCCAACGACCCGCCGCCGCTTCAAGCCCTTCGCTGTCGCGGTGCGGACGTAGTCCGCGCGCAGGTTTTCGACGAGGCTCGCTCTGGTGAGTCGTGCCACATAGGCGAGCGATACCGACCCCAGCACCATGCCGGGTAACAAGTAGGAGTACCAGCCGCGCTGAATGCTCGCTATCGGGAACCAACCAAGTTCGAGCCCCAGATAGATCTGGGACAGGAATCCCAAAACGAAAATAGGTATCGATATCACCGTGAGCGTGGTGATCAGAACGAGGCTGTCCATGAACCCCTTCTGT
>CAWKYX010000160.1:0-8017 GCA_963854265.1 Acidimicrobiia bacterium | reverse complement strand
CCACCGGGCCGTCCATCGTCTCGATCGCCGAGATCGTCGACGTAAAGCCTGACGGCAGCACCATCACCTCGTCACCGACCCGGAAGTTGCCCCCGGCCACCGTGCCCGCGTACCCGCGGTAGTCGTGATAGGCCTCGCTCTGGGGCCGCAGCACATATTGCACTGGGAATCGGGCATCGATCAGGTTGCGATCCGAACCAATGTGCAGCTCTTCCATGTGGTGCAACAACGATGTGCCCCCGTACCACGCCATGTTCGCAGAGCGCTCGACAACGTTGTCGCCCTTGAGCGCCGACACAGGAATGACTGTCAAGTCAGCGATCTCGAGCTTCGTTGCGAAGTCTTTGAACTCGTCGCGCACACGATTGAATGCATTTTCGTCGTAGTCGACCAGATCCATCTTGTTAACACACACCGCGATGTGGGGAATCCGCAGAAGTGACGCGATGAACGCGTGACGTTTGGTCTGCTCGATCACGCCGTGACGAACGTCGATCAAGATGAGAGCGAGATCGGCGGACGACGCGCCCGTGACCATGTTGCGCGTGTACTGAATGTGACCGGGCGTGTCGGCGATGATGAATTTGCGGCGCGGTGTCGCGAAGTATCGGTATGCCACATCGATCGTGATGCCCTGCTCACGCTCGGCCCGCAAGCCGTCGGTGAGAAGCGCAAGGTTGGTGTAGTCGGCGCCCATAGCCACCGAAGTGCGCTCGACCGCTTCGAGTTGATCTTCAAAGATCGATTTCGAGTCATAGAGGAGCCGGCCGATGAGTGTGCTTTTGCCATCGTCGACCGAGCCCGCCGTGGCGAACCTCAGAAGTTCCATCGGAAGTAGCCCTCTCTCTCTTCAAGCTTCGGATCCACCGCATCCACAAGTCGGACCGGCGCGAAAGTCAGCAGCATCTGCATCAGAAGTAGCCCTCTTTCTTCCGATCCTCCATGGCCGCTTCGGAGACTCGATCATCCGCACGAGTGGCGCCCCGTTCGGTGATCCGAGTTGCGGCCACCTCGGCGACGACCTTGTCGACCGTGTCGGCATCGCTTTCGACGGCGCCGGTGATGTTGGCATCGCCCAGCGTGCGATACCGGACCCTTGCGGTGAAGGCCTCTTCGGTTCCGCTCGCCGTGGCGTAGTCGGCGGCCAGCAACATGCCATCTCGCTCGAAGACGCTGCGGTTGTGGGCGAAGTAGATGGACGGCAACGCGATCTTCTCGCGTTCGATGTACTGCCAGACATCGAGCTCGGTCCAGTTCGAGATTGGGAACACCCGAAAATGCTCACCAGCGTTGTGGCGGCCGTTGTAAAGGTTCCACAACTCGGGCCGCTGTCCCTTGGGATCCCATTGCCCGAACTCGTCGCGGAACGAATAGAACCGCTCCTTAGCCCGCGCCTTTTCTTCGTCTCGCCGTCCTCCGCCGAACACGGAGTCGAAGCGGTGTTCCTCGATCGCGTCGAGCAGCGTGGTGGTCTGCAACCGATTGCGGGACGCATTTGGCCCGCTCTCCTCTTGCACTCGGCCTTGATCGATGGACTCCTGAACGCTCGCGACAACAAGCCGAACGCCCAGATCCTCCACCAACTTGTCGCGGAACTCGATGACCTCGGGGAAGTTCAACCCCGTGTCGACGTGCATGATCGGGAAGGGGACCTTGCATGGCCAGAACGCCTTGACAGCGACGTGCACCATGATCAACGAGTCCTTGCCCCCAGAACACAACAGAACGGGCCGCTCGAACTCTGCGACGACCTCGCGCATGATGTGGATGGCTTCTGCCTCGATAGTGTCGAGTTGGGTTAGCTCGTACTGCATAGTGACGTCAGGGTACCAGCGCGCACAGCCACCCTAGGGACGTCCCAGCGCGGAAAAGAGACTCCATGGCCACCCGTTCCGATCACGAACTTGCGTCGACACTGGCCACCAGCGCCGGAGCACTGTTGGTCGAGGTCCAAGCCGAACTCGTTGCCGCCGGAGTCGACAGTCAGACCCTCAAGGACGAGGGCGACAAGCGCAGCCACGACTACCTGATGGCCCTGCTGGCCGAACACCGCCCCAACGACGCAGTGTTATCCGAGGAAGGGCCCGAGGACGGCCCCGAAGGCCGGCACAACTTGGACCGACTCACCGCCGACCGCATCTGGATTATCGATCCCCTCGATGGCACCCGCGAGTTCGGCGAGCCACCACGAACCGATTGGGCAGTCCACGTCGCCCTGGTTGAACAGGGCAAGCCGACTGCCGGAGCGGTTGCCCTGCCTGGCCTCAACATCACCCTCGACACCGCCCATCCGCCTCTCCTTCCAGACAACGCCCCCGATGCTCCACGCATCATCTGCAGTCGGACCCGCCCTGGCCCTGCAGCTGAACTCCTTGCCGACGTGTTGGGGGGCGAACTCATCTATATGGGGTCAGCCGGCGCCAAGGCCATGGCAGTCGTGCGTGGCGAGGCCGACATATACGCGCACACCGGTGGCCAGTTCGAGTGGGACTCATGTGCGCCAGTCGCAGTCGCTGTCTCCGCTGGACTCCATGCGACCCGGTTGGACGGAAGCCCGCTGCAGTACAACTGCGAGGACCCCTACCTTCCCGATCTCCTAATCTGTCGTCAGGAGCTCGCCCAACCCGTGCTCACAACGCTCACCGGGTTCTGACTGCCCTGCTCCATGGTCCGCGGTGTACCAAGATCCAGCCGTTGGGCTCGTGGTCACGGCTCACCCTTTGAGACCATTGGATTTGTGCCCATGAGCAATCCAGATACCGCAGAACGGATCGGCACTTTCGGTGTCCCCGCAGCGTGGAAGCTGCCGGCGTCGACGATGCCTTGGCAGCACAACATCGATTTGCGTCGTCGTGTTGCACGGCGCCGCGTACCTGAGCTCACGGCGCAGCACCGAGTGCCGCCGGGCCTTCGCGTGGTGCGGGTCGTCCACAAGATTGGTGGCGCAGTCGCCATGTGGCGGCTGTTGGGACGAGGCCAGACTCGACCGGAGTCGATGGCAGCAATAGCGCGACGGCTACGGCGAGCGGCCGAAGACCTCGGTCCGACCTATATCAAGCTCGGTCAGATCATCTCGAGCGGCGAAGGCATTTTCCCTCCCGAGCTGGTAACGGAGTTCCGCAAGTGTCGAGATCAGGTTCCCGCCGAGCCATTCGACCAGGTCCGCGCTGTCGTCGCCGATGAGCTTGGGTGCCCGCTCGAGACGATCTTTTCCGAGTTCGACGAACAGCCACTGGCCGCGGCCTCAATCGCTCAAGTGCATCGCGCGGTGTTGCGAGAGGGGCCCAAAGGCGGTCCCGTGGAGGTCGTTGTCAAGGTCCAGCGTCCAGCTGTGGCCAAATTGGTCATCCGCGACCTCCGGGTGATGTCGTGGCTGGCACCGTTCCTGGTCGGCCGAATCCCCGTGGCGGCACTGGCCAACCCGCCGGCGCTGGTCGAAGTGTTCGTCGAAACCATCGTCGAGGAGCTCGATTTCAGGCTCGAAGCGCAGAACATGCTCGATGTCGCGCGCTCGTTCTCCGAGCTCGGGCAGAGGTCGTTCGTGGTGCCGCGGCCCCACCCAGAGCTGGTCACACGACGCATGCTGGTCATGGAGCGTCTCAGCGGGTTCGACTTCGACGATGTGGACCAAATAGTGGGGGCCGGGATCGATACTCACCAATGGGTTCGGTCCAGCATGATCGGGTTTCTCGAGGGCGCCATGATCCACGGCGTGTTTCATGGCGATCTCCATGGCGGCAATCTGTTCGTGATGGACGACGGCAGAACAGCGCTGTTGGACTTCGGCATCGTTGGCCGCCTGAGCGAGGCAAAGCGCATCGCTTTCCTTCGTCTCTTGATGGGCTCCACGATGAACGATGTGAGGACTCAAGTCGCCGCAATTCGGGACCTCGGAGCACTCCCCCACGACACCGATATCGACGCGGTGATCGCAGATCTAGGCCTCGACGGTCCAACCGTCGATCCCACAACCCTGGAACGCGACGAACTGATCACCGAGATCAACCGCGTCATCAAGGCACTGCTCAGCTACGGCGCCCGCATGCCGCGCGAGCTCATGCTGTTCGCCAAGAACATGGTGTTCCTCGACGCCGCCATCGCCAACCTCGCTCCCGAAGTCGATCTCTTTGGCGAGATCACCCATCTCGCCATGTACTTCGCCAAGACCCACGGGGCCGAGATCGCCGCTGCCGTCGGCGTCGATCCGAACACCTACGAGATCGATCTCACGTCGGTGAAGAGTTCGTTCGGCATCGAGGACTCGGTCGAGACGCTCAGCTATCGCGACCTGCAAAAACGCCGCGAGCTCATCCGCAAGCGCCTCGGCGACCGCATCTGACCAACCGCCACACCCCCAACCAAACCAGTGACGCTCGGTGCCTGGCACCAACCGTCACCCGCCCAACACACCTCGGCGACCACGGCACGCGGTCGCCTGGTGGCGGCGACTATGTCGGCGAAGTCACCGATGTGTCAGAGCATGTGAGACGACGCGTTCTCGGGGCCGACCAGCTTGGGGAGCATGTCCAGCTTCGATGCCCCTCGGTACTCCCGACACACGACCTCGTCGAAGAACCCGCTGGTCGCTTACCGTACCGAGGCCTCGACGATGCCAGGGTCGTTGACGGTGGTCCCAGCCAGGTTCATGACGGCGAGCTCGATGCGCATGCTCAAGAACCCATGGCCTCCAGCAGAGGCGCCATGAGGGCATCGAGGGCTGCGTCACGATCAGCGGGTGCATGCTGCAGCAGCACGAACAGCGTCGCACCGTCCCGCTCGGCCACGAACATGTCGATGACACTCCCGGGCGTGGGAGCTTCGAGATGACGCCACCGCGAACCTCCCGCCTCAATCGCATCGAGTTCGACGGGGTCGAACCCCAAGAAGCTCGACACGTTCTGCACCAGCAGATCACCGGTCTCGCCCGCCACGGCCTGTTGCAGAATGACCGACACATGGAGGGCGTTGTCGGCTTTCACGAAGGTTCCGTCGCCGCCGCTATCCCACCCCGTAGGCGCGACTCCCGTAGCGGAAAACAAGTCCGTCTCGTACTGAAACGGCTCGAACGCAACGTCGACGAATAAATCGGGCGCCCAGTCCGGCGGATCGATGTCGGCCAGGCATGCGGCGTCGGCAACTACCGCTGGGTCACTCAAGAACTCGAGTGCGATCTGTTGTGCGCATTCGTCGGTCATGGCGGCGTGCCCGGTGTGGGGGAACTCGACGTACTGACCTCCGGACAGCCCGGCCAGCAATGACTCGGTATCCGCCGGCGGGGTGATTGGGTCATAGACACCCGCCAACAGCAGGGTCGGGATATCGCTGACCAGAAGCTCATTCTCGATGGGAGCGGCAACGCCCGGATCGAACGCGGCACATAGGGTCGCGATGAAAGTCTCATTGTCTTCGGGCAGCATCCGGTCGTACCGAGCATCGCCGGTCTGGCCTGCGAGATCGCTGTCGGAAGTCAGGAAGGGCACCTCCTCGTGGCATCCCACCGACCAGTACATACCCTCGGCAAAGAACGCCAAGCTGCTGACCTCTTGACTCAGCAGCGTCTCGATCCCGGATGTCTCGCCGCTTTCGAGTTGTTCCACCAGCTCGGGCAACCCGGCAATGGAAGACTTGGAGTAGAGCGCGCCGAAGACCGCGTCCATGAGCCCTGTGCCGTTCAAGGCCGCCGGGTACTGCGCCCCGGTGATGACGTCCGCCACCGTGAACGAAACAGGATTGGTGTCGAGCTGGTCCACCAGGTCGAACAACCGTGTCTCCAGGTCCGGATATGCGCTCGAACATGGGGCGGAAGCCGCACACTCGGCGAAGAGCGTCTCAAAGGCCCTCTTGGCCACTGTCGGGATGTCGAATGTCGGCTGGCGCTCGAGGGCCAAGACTGAGTCGAGGATGAAGGCGCGCACACCCTCGGGGTGGAGGCGCATCAGCGTCTGTCCAAGACGTGTGCCATAGGAGATCCCCAGCACGTTCGAGCGGTCGTAGCCGAGCGCCTGCCTAAGGGCCTCGACATCATGAGCGTTCTGCACGCTGTTATATGCACTGGGATCGACCCCATCATCACGGAGATCGCTGGCGCACTCGGCGTAGGCCTCGCCGTACTCATCAACCTCGGCATCTGCGTCGAGGGCATCGTCGAGGAGTTCGAGGTCGAGCTCGCCGACGTTCGGGCACGCCAGCGTGGGTTCGGCTGATCCTGTCCCCCGCTGGCCAAAGATCACAACGTCATGGGCCTCGACCAGGCTCCCGAACAACACGTCAAAGGACTGGTCGATATTGGCGAGCGCATCAGCGCCGGGGCCGCCCTCGAGGTAGACAACGGGCTCTGCTGACTGGGGGGCCCGGCGGAGAACACACCAACGTGCAAGCGGATGGTGTCAGCGTCTGTGGGGTCGTCCCAGTGCTCGGGGACCTCGAGCCATCCACAGTTGCTCGCCACCTCGGTCGGCTCGGTGAACTCACACGAGGCGTCTGTCCACTCGAACCGCCCTGCGATCTGGACGGGCCCGCCCGTCACGACCGCCGATCCGGCGACAGGCGCAACCGTTGGCGTCGCTTGATTCTCGTCAGACGCAGCCTGGGGTAACGGCGCCTCAACGGTGAGTGTGACCGCACATGCCGTCGCGAGCAGCGTCATCGCCACGGTCACCACAAGCGCCACTGAGCGTGAAGACATCCCCGAAGGGTGCCACACAGCGAAGTGATTTCGGCGTCAGATGGCAGCGAGACACCAGTCTCCGCTCACAACGTTCGGCATCCGCGCCTCGCGTGCCCCGGCCGATAGTGTCGCCGCAATGCGTCTGGTGATAGCTCGATGTTCGGTGGACTATGACGGTCGGCTGAGCGCACATCTCCCAATGGCCGAACGGCTCATCATGGTCAAGGCCGATGGTTGCGTCGCCATCCATGCCGACGGTGGTGCCTACAAACCACTCAATTGGATGAACGCTCCCAACCGTTTGGTTATCGGCGACGACGAGTGGACCGTCACCAGTCCCAAAGGCGACAAGCTCATCATCCACATCGACGAGGTCATCAGCGACACAGCTCACGAGCTTGGGGTCGATCCAGGCCTTCAAAAAGATGGCGTCGAGGCCCACCTCCAAGAACTCCTCGCAGAAGATCCCGAGACCATCGAGTCCGGGTTCTTGCTGGTTCGTCGCGAGTACCCCACCGATATTGGACCAGTCGACCTGATGTGTCGCGACGAAAACGGGCAAGCGGTGGCGGTCGAGGTCAAGCGACGTGGAGAAATTGATGGCGTCGAGCAGCTCACCCGCTACCTCGATTTCTTGAATCGGGATCCAAACTTGCGGCCGGTTCGGGGCGTCTTCGTCGCCCAAGAGATCAAACCGCAGGCCAAGGTCCTCGCCACGGATCGAGACATCGCGTGTGTTGAAGTCGACTACGACGAGCTCCGAGGCATCGAAGCAAGCCAGACGAAACTCTTCTGACCGGCCGAGCCATCACGACGGTGCCGAACCATCGCCAGGCCGCGCTACTACCCTGTGCCGATCACCTCCTCCGGTTCCCCCCGCTCCACTGGAGCCCCCAAACGAGCCCGGCCTTCACAAAAGAAGCGGAGCCTTGGTGCGCGCCTACGCCGACCCGGGGTCGCCGGAATCGTCCTGCCCGTGGCGCTCATCGCCCTAGTTCTGCTGGCATGGGCCGTCGACGCTGGCCGCAACTCGGGCAACGTCGGCCGGAACGTCGACATCGCCGGAGTCGATGTTGGCCGCCTCGACGATGCCTCGCTGGCACAACAGTTGAACGAAATCGCTGCCGGTTATGCCAATACCAAGGTGATCATCCGCACAGCTGATGGCGAAGTCACGACCACTGCGGGGGTCGTTGGACTCGAACTCGACCCTGTCGCCACAGCCGAAACCGTGATGTCTATGGGCCGTGGCAACGCTGTTGGCCGCCCATTCAGCTGGGCTCGGAGCCTATTCAGCGATCGAACGGCCGAAGCATCGGTGCGGCTGGGCATTGGCGATGACGCCCTGCT
>CAWKYX010000159.1:0-8107 GCA_963854265.1 Acidimicrobiia bacterium | reverse complement strand
TGCAGCTTCTCACCGGCAGCCTTCGAGGCGGCGTGAGCATGATGCAGACAATCCAGACCGTGGCCGACGAGGCCGACGAGCCAACCGCGGGCGAGTTCCAACGGATCATCACCGAAACCCGCCTCGGCCGCGACCTCGCGCTGAGTCTTCGTGACCTCGCCCAGCGCATGTCGAGCAAGGACTCCGAATGGGCGGTGACAGCCATCGAGATCCACCGTGAGGTCGGCGGCGATCTCGCCAGCATTCTGGACCGTGTTGGGAACACCATTCGTGCCCGTAACCGTGTCCGTGGCCGGGTCCAAGCGCTCAGCGCCGAGGGGAAGTTGTCCGGCCTCATTCTGTTCTTCCTGCCACCCGGCATGGTTATGGCAATAGCGACCCTGAACCGTCCGTACCTAGACGAGATGATCGGGACCAGTGAGGGCCAAATCATGCTGGTCGCGTCAAGTGTGTTGCTTCTCGTGGGCGGTGCGTGGCTAAAACGCCTCTCCCGGTTCGCTTACTGACGCGGAGTTTGAGACATGACCATCATTTTTGGAATCGTTTCGCTCAGCTGCGCCGGCTTTGTTCTGCTCTGGGCACTGAGCGGCTCACGGCAAGCCGCAGAGGGCCCCGAACTGGCCAACACCCACAAAAAAGAACTCCAAACATCTGGGCTCCAGCGTGTGATGTTGCCCGTGCTGTCAAAGCTCGGCCGTCACATTGCTCGAATGCTTCCCCCTGGCCGCATCCAAGCTCTGCGGCGACGGATCGTCTTGGGCGGCAAGCAAATGACCTGGAACGTCGAGAAGGCCATGGCCCTGAAGGCACTCGGCGCCGCCGTGGGCGTAGCCGCCGCATTCGCGCTCTTGAGCTAGGAGCGCAGTAATCCATTTTTCGCGTTGGCAGCGCTCATTGTTGGCATCGGCTACCTCTCGACTGACTTCTACCTCGACAAGGCTGCGAGCAAACGACAGACCGAGATCCAGCATTCGCTCCCCGACGTTCTCGACCAGGTCTCGGTCTATGTCGAGGCCGGTTTGGGCTTCGACGCAGCACTGCATCGATGTGCCGCCACCAATGACCATCCGCTCGGCGACGAATTGGCCCGGACGCTTCAGGACATCCGCCTTGGCATGCCACCCACCCAAGCGCTCTACGGCCTTCTCGACCGGACTGACGTGCAGGAGCTTCGATTGTTCGTTCGTGCCCTCGTACAGGCCGAGCGTTCTGGTATTCCGATCGCTCGTGTGCTGTTGGTGCAAAGCGACGAGGTCCGAGAGAAGCGGCGCCAAGCCGCCGAAGAGCGGGCGATGAAGTTGCCGGTGTTATTGATCATGCCGCTCGTGCTGTGCATCTTGCCGTCGCTATTCACCGTGATCATGGGCCCAGCCGTGCTGCGCATGGTGAGAGAGGGCGCGGTGTGAACCGACGCCAGACTCGTCTGGCGGGGCTGCTCCAGCACACCAGGGACCGCATCCGGGGCAGAAACAAAGAGTCGACGCGCCCACGCAACCGTGGTGCAGCGGCCGTCGAAGCCGGCATCATCAGCTTGTTGGTGTTCGTGCTCTTCTTCGGGATCATCGAATTCGGGTTGCTGTGGCGCAACATCAACGTGATGTCCGACGCGGCCCGCGAAGGTGTCCGAGAGGCGTCCCAGTTGACTCGTGACCCGGCTTTTCACACCGAGGCCATGGACAAGATCGAGGCTCGCCTCGATGCGCTGCCCCGTGGTAAAGCGTTCCACGTAACCGTCTTCAAGGCCGACCCGGCGACGGCACAGCCAATGTCGGGCGATCCTCTGCTCACGTGTACCAGCGACTGCTATCGCTTCGATTGGAACGACTCCACCCAGCACTGGGACATCGATCCGTCTGCATCGGGACCGGCCTCCACCCACGACACATGCGACTACGTGGGCATCCACATCACCGGATCGTACGACTGGTTGACGGGCTTCTTCGGGGCCAACCGGACGCTCAGCGAAACACAGGTCAAGAGGCTCGAGCCAGCACCCGGCGACGTGACGTGTCCAACCGCCGCCGCACCAACGGTTGAGCCCACGCCCACGCCGACACCGACACCCACACCCACGCCGACACCACCTGCGACAGCGACTCCTACGACCACGCCGACGCCCACACCCACGCCGACGCCAGATCCGTCCTGGACGCCGACACCGACACCTGGGCCGACCAACACCCCGGGGCCGGGACCCACTCCGACTCCGACTCGAACCCCGACGCCGACACCGACCTTTGGGCCATCCCCGACACCGACTCCGACCAGAACACCGACACCGGCTGCAACACCGTTCCCGACGCCACCACCGGTGGATACCTAGAGGGGTGGCTGACACACGAAACGCAACCCCGCTACCGCCAACAAACGGGACAACCGAAACCGCGGTGCGGTCGCCGTCGAATTCGCGATCGCCGCTTCACTCCTGGTGATGATGTTCTTTGGCGTGCTCGAAGTTGGCATGTTGTTGCGGACCCGCACCACGGTCACCGATGTGTCTCGCGAAGGCGCTCGAGTCGCCGCCGCGCTCCCCCGCGTCGACGGGTTCCAGAACAACGCCCTCGCGACCATCTCCGGCATCTTGACGACCACAAAAGGTGACCCCATCGACTATGTGGTGATCTATCGGGTGGACCCAAACACCGGACAGCCGCTCAGCGGCGAGGCCGTGGAAACCTGCCTCATCGACTGCTGGCGGTACGAGTTCCTGAACGGCGGTTTCGAACAGAATCTCGGGGCCAACTGGTACTACGCCGGCCAGCGGGCATGCGGCGGCATAGCCGACACCGACTGGCTCGGCGTCTACGTCCGAGGCCACCACGACGGACAGCTCCCTTTCCTCAACCTCGACCGGTCGTTCAGCGACACCACCATCATGCGTCTCGAGCCAATGGAGCTCGGGGTGCCCTGTAGGCCGTGATCTCAATGCCCACAGACCCCATACAGACCAACCACAACCAGCCGTCGAATCTGATCGACCGGCTCGCGCGTCGACGCTCAGGTGCCGACCACGAGGGCGGCTACGTCCTGGTCATGTTGAGCTTGATGTTCGTCCTACTGATGCTGTTCGCCTGCTACTCAGTGGACGCCGGCAACTGGAACCTCCACCGAAACGAAACCCAGACCGCTGCCGAAGCGGCGGCTTTGGGCGGCGTCGCGTTCTTGCCTGGCGACTTGCCTAACGCGATTATCACCGCCGAACAGATCGCCCTCCATCACGGCTATGCATCGTCGCAGGTGAACGTGGAACTCGGCGGCGGCGACAACCAACTGCGGGTCACCATCACCGAAGACGTGTCCAACTATTTCGTGCGCGTTATTGGGATGGACACAACGTCGATCGTGTCCAACGCAACTGCGGAGTTCGAACAACCAGTGGAGATGGGTAGCCCCGAGCACATCTTGGGCAATGACCCCGAGACTGGTTACGCGCCGGACTACTGGTTAAGCATCGCCGCCCGCGGCGTGAAGAAGGACCTTGGCGACCGATTCAACACCCGTCGCTGCAATAACGAACACACCGCAAATTGCAGCGGCAGACGGAACCAAGAATACGATTCGAGTGGGTACAAATACTCCGTTCGAGTGACCGACCCCACCGTGCCGCTGCGCATCCAGATCTTCGATCCGGCTTGGGTATGGACGGGCTCGACGTGCGACATCCCGGAGTGGCCCAGCGCAGCCGACCTTTCAACGCTGGAAAGCTACGAGGCGCTCTACCCCGAGATCCCGACGGGCTACTACTCGGCGCTGACCGCTCCCGCCCGTTATGCCGGCGGCGATGGCCCCTACTGCGTGGGCGACGATCGACCCGGGTCCAGCGGTCCTGCAACGCGATTCCGCGTTCGTCTTCCCGACGACTCGCCCTGGGACGACAACAACAACCCCGTGGTCAACATCAGCGGCTGTCGCCCCGAGACGTTCCCCGCCTACGAGCCGACATCGATCTATGCGGCGCCCACCCAGTCGATTACCGAGCTGCTGGACCCCACCGTCGGCGGAGACGACGAGTGGGAAGTCGTCGATGACGGGAACTTCACCTTCGCCGAGGTCTTCCGTCGCTGGGTCACAGTCTGCGAAATTAACCCCGGCCCATGGTTGCAAGAGGGTGACTACATCATCCAGGTACGGACACCACCAACAACACCCAGGGCCAGAACCGATTCTCTCTGCGGGCCGGGCCCCCTGATTTTGGCAACGGGGTTTTGGATATCGGGCAATCCACGTTCGCTCGCGGCCGGCTTCCCATTTACGCCAACACGGAATCTGCCGACGTCCAGTTCTTCTTGGCTCGGGTCCCCCCGAGCTCAGGCGAGCGCGTGCTCGAGGTGTCGTTCTTCGACATCGGCGACGCTACCTCGCCCGGCACCTTGTCGGTGGTTCCGCCTCCGGGCTCGTTGGGCCTGGGCTACTTCTCTACGTGCGACTTCACGTTGGGGGGAGCGCCGATCGCAAGCACGAACTGCTCTCTCCCGAACGTCTTGGACACGAATGGCTACGGCGAGCAGATCGTCGAGGCCAGCGTCACGATACCTTCGCAGAATGACCTGTTGAATCCCTATTGGTGCGACGTGTCGGACCCTGCGGATTGCTGGGTGACGGTGCGAGCACAATTCGACGGTGGTCTCACCGATGCCACGACGTGGACGGCCAACCTCATTGGCGACGCCGTTCGTATCGTGAACAACTGACTGAGTCCGCGAATCCCAAACCACCGCACTGAGAACCCGCGGCCGTTGGTGAGGATACGATCTCAATATCGTGCCTGACGATGCCGATAGTGACGATGTGATCAGCCCACACGTTGCCCGCGCCCCGTCTGACGTTCTGAACGACCCTCGTTCGCTCAAACCCGTTGAACTCACCGTTGTAATGCCAGTTTACAACGAGGAGGCAAGCCTTCCAGACTGTGCCGCGTCGTGGATCTCGATGCTCGATCAGATCGGCGCCGACTACCGGATCCTCATTATCAATGACGGGTCCAACGACACCACCGAGTCGGTCTTGGCCGATCTCGACACCCACCCACGAGTGATCGGGATCACCAAGCCCAATGAAGGCCACGGCCCGACAATATTGCGCGGGTACCACGTCGGGGCCCAGACCTCGGAGTGGGTATTCCAAGTCGACAGCGATGACGAGATCCCTGCCACGGCCTTTCCGGCGGTTTGGGCAGCGCGCAATGGCGTGGATGCCGTGTTCGGCATCCGCACGGGGCGCTTTCAGCCACTTGATCGCAAGATCATTTCGAAGGTTGCCACCGTCACCGCCCGGCTGATGCTGCGGGGCCACGTGCGCGATGTGAACGTCCCCTTCCGGCTTATGCGTTCCACGGTCCTGACTCCCGTCATCAACTCGCTGCCGGAGAACACCTTTGCCCCCAACGTGATCATTGCTGGAGCACTCGGCCGCGACAGCTTGTCCTTCGCCGAGATCCCGGTCCCGCACAACGAACGTCAAGCGGGCGAAGTCTCCATCGTGGGCTGGGGCGCCATCAAGGCCGCTATGCGGTCGTTCCGCCAGACGGTTCGGCTGGCCCGTTCGATCTGATGGCCCTCACGACCGAGAAGCCACGGATCGTCATCATCGGCGGAGGCCCAACTGGCCTTGGCGCCGCGAACCGCCTGACTGAGCTCGGGCATGACGATTGGGTCCTGCTCGAGAGTGCCGATTCGTTCGGTGGACTGGCGTCTTCTGTGGTGGACGACCAGGGTTTCACCTGGGATCTCGGCGGCCACGTGTTGTTCAGCCACTACGACTACTTCGATCAACTGACCGGCTCGCTGCTCGGCGACGCGTGGCTCAGCCACATTCGCGAGGCGTGGGTCCGGATGCGGTCGCGATGGATCCCATACCCGTTCCAGAACAACATCTGGCGCCTTCCCGACGACGACCTCGTCGAGTGCCTCCACGGGCTTTTGGCACTCGGCAGCACCGGCCAGCAGGCACCACCAGAAACCTTCGACGACTGGATCCTCCAATCGTTCGGCACCGGGATCGCCGATGTGTTCATGCGGCCCTACAACTTCAAGGTCTGGGCGTATGAGCCCAAAGAAATGAATGTGGCATGGATGGGCGACCGCGTGGCCACGGTCGATCTGCCCCGCGTCATCGAGAACCTGGTCCGCCAGCGCGACGATGTCGCCTGGGGCCCGAACGCCACGTTCCGGTTTCCTGCCAAAGGTGGCACCGGTGTGATCTGGGACACGCTGGCAGATCGGCTGCCTGCCGACAAAATGCTCGCTGGGCACCGCGTGTGTGCCGTCGATCCGAGCGCGAAAACCGTGACCTGCACCAACGGCGAAGTGTTCCGCTATGACGCGCTGATCTCGACGATGCCCATGGATGTGCTGTTGCAACAACTCACTGATCAACCCGACCTCACCGCACGGCACAGCGACTTCCGCTGGTCGAGCAGCCACATCGTCGGCATCGGGATCGACGGTGACACCCCAGAAGATCTGCGCACCAAGTGCTGGATGTATTTTCCCGAAGAGAACTCGCCGTTCTACCGCACCACGGTCTTCTCGAACTACTCACCCGAAAACGTGGCCAGGCCGGGCAAACAGTGGTCGCTCATGTGCGAGATCGCCGAGTCGATCCGCAAGCCGGTCAACCACGACACTGTTGTGGCAGATACGCGCAAGGGCCTTGAGGCGACAGGCCTGGTCTCGCCGGACCATGAGGTCGTGAGCCAGTGGAACACGTTCCTTCCCCACGGGTATCCCACACCCTTCCTCGAGCGAGATGGCTTACTGACCGAGGTCGAGCCTGAACTTCGAGCGATGGACATCTACAGCCGCGGCCGATTCGGTGGCTGGAAATACGAAGTCTCCAATCAGGACCACTCCCTTATGCAAGGGGTCGAATGTGCCGAGTATCTCCTCGGCGAAGGCCAAGAGCTGACCTGGTTCGACCCCGTCCAGGTCAACGGACGCTAGCCAAAACGTGTTTAGATTGGGACAGACCCCGACTCAACACGAAGTGAGTGAGGGGAGGCGGCCTGGTAAGCGCGTCACACCCCCTCGGTAGCTTCGGCACCATGTCACGACAACCACGCCGCCATGAAGAGGGTCACATCTACCACGTGGGGAATCGGGGAGCACGGCGCCTCCTGGTCTTCGGCGACGATCAAGACCGAGCGACGTTCCTTCGCTTGCTGGCGGACGCCGTCGACCGGTTCGAGGTCGAGGTGCTCACCTACTGCCTTCTCGACAACCACTTCCACTTTCTCTTGCGCTGCCCGAACGACAACCTCGCAGACTCAATGCACTACGTCGGGACTCTGTACACGCAGTACTTCAACCGCCGATACAACGTGGACGGTTCATTGTTCGTGGGCCGCTACTGGTCCGATCCCATTCGCGACGATGCACACCTGTTGGCCGTTGCCCGTTACATCGAGCGCAACGCACTCGATGTAGCGCCCGATCGACCACCGCATCGGTACCGGTGGTCGAGTCTCGGGGCAATCATCGGGCGACGGCGAGCGCCGCATTTCCTCAACAACCAATGGATCCTGGAGTGCTTCGGCGGGCGACCCAACGCTTACCTCTTGTTCGTGGAAACGACCATCGCGTCCGATTCGAAGCGCTTGACCATCGCACCCTGTCTGCTCGACCAACCAGCGTGGAGCCCTCAAGCGATCGAACATGCCGCTCATCTTGTGACATCGACCCAGACTTGGGCACCTGGCTCAGGACGAAGGCCTGAGTCGCTGCGTCGTCAGCTGATTGTGCTCCTCAGCGGAGAACGCGGCTCGCTCGACGGAGCAACACTTGCGTCTCGCTATGGGTTCGCCAACGCAGCAACGGTCCACACAGTGACCACGCGGGCTCGCCAACGCGCGGGAACCGACCCGCTCTTCGCCTCGCTGGCCAGCACCGCTCGATCATTGCTGCTCGCAAAGACGTAAGGCCCGCGTGGCTCACCGCGCCCCGCCCGAAAACATGTTGAGTTGGGGACAGACCCCAACTGAACTGTTGAGTTGGGGACAGACCCCAACTCAGGGGTCTGGGTCGGTTCAATCGGTCATCGCGACAGCTGGAGTGTAGGTGTCGTGGGCGGTGGCCCAGTTGAGGCTGCGTCTGGGGATGGTGTTGATGCG